>JAMFRN010000099.1 GCA_026224805.1 Nevskia soli | reverse complement strand
GGTGGTGGCGGTGCTCAGGCCCAGGGCCGAGTCGCTGATCGCGTGGTCGCGCGGCGCATCCTTCGGCGGCAGCACGCAGGAGCTCAGCAGAGCAGCGCATAGCGCCAGCGCCAGTTTGGGAGTGCGGATCATGCGGAAGCTCCGGATTGGGACTCGGCCTGCGTTTGAAAACCGAGAATCAGCTTGTTGAGCAGGCGCAGCAGTTCATCCATTTCGGCGTGGCTGAAGTTTTGAACGGCGCTGTTGATGCGGTCCACTACCAAAGGCACCGCGGTTTTCAAAGCCGCCTGTCCTTGCGCTGTTAGGTGCAATTCAACGGCGCGGCGGTCCTCCGCGCTGCGGTGGCGCTGCACCAGCCCGCGTGCTTCCAGCTGGTCCAGCACGCGCGTCAGCGCGCCGCTGTCGTGACGCAGCTTGATGCAGATGTCCTTGGCATTGAGCGCCAGGTCGTCGCGTAGGGCCATCAGCACGGCGTATTGCGTGAAGCTCAGGCCCTGTTCGGCCAGGCCGGGTTCGATTGAATCCAGACTAAGGCCGTGGGCGCGCTTCACCAGATAGGAGACGCTGTTACGGGTGCTGTAGGTATCGGCGTGATAATACTGCTTTGACATATTCTGCCTCGGCATTAACTGCTTAGGCAGCGAATTATCGGGATGGCGCGGGCCGAGTCAAGGGGTTAGAGTCGGATTATTCGTTGACCGCTTGAATCGGAAGGAAAAATTTCAGTCACCGGGGCCGGGATCGGCGCTTCCGGCGCCGAAATTGCGTGCTGCTGGCGGTCGCTTTTCCAATTTTGGGGAATCCCGCATGACCAATGAAAGCGCGATCCGCCGCGACGTCGGCGCCATCGCCCTGATGTTCACCGGCCTGGGTTCGATCATCGGCTCGGGCTGGCTGTTCGGCGCCTGGCGCGCCGCCCAGCTCGCCGGCCCCGGCGCGATTTACGCCTGGATCATCGGCGCGGTGGTGATCCTGTTCGTGGCCCTCACCTATGCCGAGCTGGGTGCCATGTTTCCGGAGTCCGGCGGCTCGGTGCGTTACGGCCATTACTCGCACGGTTCCCTGGTCGGCTTCGTCGCCGGCTGGGCCGCCTGGATTGCCATCGTTTCAGTGATCCCGGTGGAGGCCGAGGCCTCGGTGCAATACATGAGCTCCTGGCCCTGGGACTGGGCGCATGCGCTGTATGTGCATGCCAACAATGGCCAGGGCGAGCTGACCCTGCCCGGCTTGTCCATCGCCGCTGTGCTGGTGGTGGTCTACTTCCTGCTCAACTTCTGGAGCGTGAAGGTTTTTGCCGGCACCAACAGCGCCATCACCTTCTTCAAGCTGATCATCCCGGCGGTGACCGCCATCGCCCTGATCAGCACCGGCTTCCACTGGGAGAATTTCCACGTGGGCATCCATGGCGGCGAGCACGTCGGCAATCCCGCCGCCATCCTCACCGCGGTCGCCACCAGCGGCATCGTCTTCAGCTACAACGGCTTTCAGAGCCCGGTGAACCTGGCCGGCGAAGCGCGCAACCCGGGGCGCAGTGTGCCCTTCGCCATCTTCGGCTCGATCGCCCTGAGCACCGTGGTTTACCTGATGCTGCAGATGGCCTTCATCGGCACGGTGGCGCCGGAGCATCTGCACGAGGGCTGGGCCGCGCTGGAATACAGCTCGCCGTTCGCCCAGCTGGCGCTGGCGCTGAATCTCAACTGGCTCGCCATCCTGCTCTACTCCGATGCCTTCGTCAGCCCCAGCGGCACCGGCACCACCTACACCGCCACCACCGCGCGCATGATCTACGCCATGGAGCGCAGCGGCACCGTGCCGGCGATCCTGGGCCGCGTCCATCCGCGCTTCGGCATCCCGCGCCCGGCGATGTGGTTCAACCTGCTGGTGTCCTTCATCTTCCTGTTCTTCTTCCGCGGCTGGGGCAAGCTGGCGGCGGTGATCTCGGTCGCCACCATCATCACCTACCTGGTGGTGCCGGTCAGCGTCATGGTGCTGCGCCGCACCGCCCCGAACATGCACCGGCCGCTGCGCGTGCCCGGCCTGCACATTCTGGCGCCGATCGCTTTCGTGCTGGCCACCCTGATGCTGTTCTGGGCGCGCTGGCCGCATACCGGCGAAATCATGATCCTGCTGATCCTGCCGTTGCCGGTGTATCTGTACTACCAGGCCAAGGGTCAATGGAGCGGCTTCGCCCGGCATCTGCGCGGCGCCTGGTGGCTGATCGCCTACCTCGCAGCCGTCGCCGCCCTGTCCTGGGCCGGCAGCAAGGAATTCGAGGGGCACGACTACATTCCCTACGGCTGGGATCAACTATGCGTGGCGCTGGCGGCGCTGGCTTTTTACCTCTGGGGCTTGCACAGCGGCTGGCGCACGCCTGCGGTCGAGACGGCTGAAAGCGGTTCGACCGGCGCTTAGTATTTGTAGGCTGGGATGGAGCGAAGCGAATCCCAGCTTCCCGGCAGAACCAGGACCACGCTGGGTTTCCGTTTCACTTCAACCCAGCCAGCCTACGAGCTAGTCGCGGAAGCGCCGCGTCAGGTCTTCGTAGGCATCGATGCGACGATCACGCAAAAACGGCCACCAGCGGCGCACGTTCTCGCTGCGCTCCAGGTCCACGTCCACCACCAGCACCTCGCCTTTATCGGTGCCGGCCTGGCCGAGGAACTCGCCCTGTGGGCCGGCGACGAAGCTGCTGCCCCAGAACTGCGAGCCTTCGGTCTGCTTGGTCGGGTCCGGCT
This sequence comes from Nevskia soli, assembly GCA_026224805.1. GTDB lineage: Bacteria > Pseudomonadota > Gammaproteobacteria > Nevskiales > Nevskiaceae > Nevskia > Nevskia soli_A. Next base: position 11,375 of record JAMFRN010000099.1, on the reverse strand, counting down.
CGAAGCCGGTGCGATTGGCGACCAGCACCGGCAGGCCGTTGGCCACGGCGTGGGCGCGCTGGATGGTGATCCAGGCATCGCGCTGGCGGGTCTGCTCCGCCGTGTCGTCGGCCGGGTTCCAGCCGATGGCGGTGGGGTAGAGCAGTATCTCCGCGCCGGCCAGCGCCATCAGGCGTGCCGCTTCCGGATACCACTGGTCCCAGCACACCAGCAGGCCGAGCTTGCCGACGCTGGTCTGGATCGGCGTGAAGCCGAGGTCGCCGGGAGTGAAGTAGAACTTCTCGTAGTAGCCCGGATCGTCCGGGATGTGCATCTTGCGGTACTTGCCGGCGAGCGAGCCGTCGCGTTCCAGCACCACCGCGGTGTTGTGGTACAGCCCCGGCGCGCGCTTCTCGAACAGCGAGGCGACGATGACAATGCTCAGCTCCTTCGCCAGCGCCCCGAAATATTCGGTGGACGGCCCCGGAATGGCCTCGGCCAGGTCGAACAGGTTGGTCGATTCGTGCTGGCAGAAATACAGGCCGGTATGCAGCTCCTGCAGCAGCACCAACTGCGCGCCCTTGGCCGCCGCCTCGCGGATGCCCGCGGCGGAGTTTTTCAGGTTGTTGTCGCGGTCCGCGGTACAGCTTTGCTGCACCAGGCCGGCGCGAAGGATGCGGCTCAAATCAGCCCTTCCTGTTCCCGGGGCACGGGTACGACCGGCCTGCGGCGGTTGAGCCAGGACAGGCCGGCGCCCGCGGCCGCACCGCCAGCGGCGCCGAGCAGGGTGAGGACCACGACTTTGCCGACTACGGCGCCGACGACGACGCCTTTCACCGCGCCGGTGGCTGCGCCGATCAGCGCGGACTTGCGCGGGTCGTTGAGAATTTTGCTGATCGGGTCCATCTCGATACTCCTAGGCGGGAATCTGCATCGTCACGCAGTGCAGGCTTCCATACTGGTGGATGAGTGCTCGGCATTCAATAGGCACTACCTCGCGGCCGGGGAAGCAGGGGCGCAGGCGCTCCAGCGCGATCGCGTCGTTTTTGGCGTCGCCGTACACCGGCACCAGCACAGCGCCGTTAATGATGAGGAAGTTGGCATAGCCGGCGGGCAGGCGACGGCCGTCGTCGGGGTCGTGCATCGCCGCCGGCAGGGGCAGCGGCACCAGCTTGTAGGGCTTGCCCTCGGCGGTGCGGAAGGCGGCCAGTTCCGCGGCCATGGCGGCCAGGTCCGCGTAGTGCGGATCGTCGCGGTCCTCGCAGCCCTGGTAGGCGATGGTGTGGGCATCGCAGAAGCGGGCGATGGTGTCGATATGGCCGTCGGTGTCATCGCCCAACAGGTCGCCGTGCTTCAGCCAGAGAATCCGGCTGACGCCGAACTTGTCCCGCAGCACCTTTTCGATCGCGGCCCGGTCGAGCGTGGGGTTGCGCGTCGGCGCCAGCAGGCAGCGCTCGGTGGTGAGCAGGGTGCCGGTGCCGTCGACTTCAATAGCACCGCCTTCCAGCACGAAATCCACCGATTCCACCGGCGCCTTCCAGGCGCCGACGGTGATCAGCCGGCCGGTGAGGGCGTTGTCGCGTTCGGCGGGAAACTTGCCGCCCCAGCCGTTGAAGGTGAAATCCAGATGCAGCAGCTTGCCGTCGCGCAGCACGGTGATCGGGCCGTGATCGCGGGCCCAGACGTCGTCGTTGGGGATGGCGTAGACCTGCAGCCGCTCGTTCGGCACGCCGGCCGCCACCAGGCGCGCGGCCAGGCCGGGAGCATCCTGGGCGACGTTGACGTGCAGGTTCTCGTGACGGGCGATAGCCACGGCAATGGCGGTGAAGTTGCGTTCCACCGCCTCGAAATGGCGTGCGAAATCGCCGTCCCGGCGCGGCCAGGTGAGCATGACGGAAGACTGTGGCGCCCACTCGGGCGGCAGGAATACGGAGGGCATACGATCGGTTCCCGGGGTGGGCAAGGACGAGTGTGCCGCCGCCAGTTTGCGGCGGGATGACGTCAGATACTTACTTGCTGGAGGCTTGCTGCAGCTGCTCGGTGTGGAATACCTGGGGCGGATGGCCCGGCACCACCGCATCCACCACATGCGAATGCTCGAAAAACACCGAGAAGCTGGCGTAATCCCAGCGTGTGATGGGCGGGTGCTTCGGCGCATCGCCGCCGGCCGGCGCATGCTTTTGCTGCGGCTCGCCGTAGTGCCTGATCACTTCCGCCATGGTTTGCCCTTTCACCGGCAGGCTCGCCGGCGCGGCGACGGGAGCAGGCGCGACTGCCTGGGGCGCGGCGGCGGGCATGATGATGTCGTCGGCCCGGGCCGTGAATCCCAGTGCCAGGGTGCAGCTGAAAATCAGGGCTGGCTTGAGCAAAGTCGTTGATTCCGCAGGCAGTTGACCGAAATATAGCACCCGTTTCGACGACTTGCAGCAACTCGTCACAAAGATGCGCCGCATCCGTAACCCCGGGAGTAGAGTATTAACCGCGGCACACCTCGGGAAGCACCGGCATGCGGACGGGCGGACATAAAAGCCGAACGCGTGAAACTGGTGCGGTACCGGTGGTTGCAGGAGGATGATCGTGTGCAGCGAGCAATGCCCCCTGGGCCCTGCGAGATGTCATGCGACAAATTCAGTGGCACCACACTATTAGGGCCCATGCGGCCTCGGAGACTTTCATGAAAGCAACGACCAAGATGAGCGGTATCGCGCTGGCCACCGCGGCTGCGGCGATGTTCCTGGCGGCACCGATGGCCTATGCCGACGGCGCGGCCAGCACCGGCAAGTGTGTTGGCGGCAACTCCTGCAAGGGCCAGAGCTCCTGCAAGGGCGCGAAGAATTCCTGCAAGGGCCAGAACTCCTGCAAGGGCCAGGGCTTCACCATGGCCACCCAGGCAGACTGCACCAAGGCCGGCGGCACCATGGCCCCCGCGACGAAGTAATCGTCCGGAAAACCGGCCGCCCGCTCGGGCGGCCGGTTTTCTTTTTTGGGCAAAGCGAAGTTCATCATGAATTCCACTGATCGCGCCGCCATGCCGGAGCTGGGCTTCGGCCTGGGCCTGCGCACCGATCACTACGAGGCCATCCTCGAAGAGTCGCCGCGCGTCGACTGGTTCGAGGCGCTCAGCGAAAACTACATGGTCGGCGGCGGCAAGCCGCTGCGCTGGCTCGAGCGCATCCGCGAACGCTACCCGGTGGTGCTGCACGGCGTGTCGCTGTCGATCGGCAGCACCGCGCCGCTGGACCGCGCCCACCTGATCCAGCTCAAGGCCCTGGCCGAGCGCATCCGGCCGGCCTGGATTTCCGATCACCTGTGCTGGACCGGCATCGCCGGCCGCAATCTGCATGACCTGATGCCGCTGCCGCATACCGAGGAAGCGGTGCACCACATCGCCGCCCGCGTGCGCGAGGTGCAGGACTTCCTCGGCCGCCGCATCCTGCTGGAAAACGTGTCGAGCTACGTCGATTTCGCCCATTCGGCGCTGCCGGAATGGGAATTCCTCAAGGCGGTGGCGGAAGCCGCGGACTGCCTGATCCTGCTCGACGTCAACAACATCTACGTCAACAGCCAGAACCACGGCTTCGACCCTCTAACTTACCTGCGCGCAGTGCCGGCGCGGCGGGTGCAGCAGATCCACCTCGCCGGCCACAGCCGCAGCGGCGAGCTGCTGATCGACACCCACGACCATCCGGTGACCGAGCCGGTATGGGCCCTGTATGCCGAGGCGATACGCCGCTTCGGCGCCGTGGCCACCATGGTCGAGCGCGACGACGACATTCCGCCGCTGGCGGAACTGGTGCAGGAACTGGATCGCGCACGCGCCATCGCCGCCGACAACCTGGTGGTTGCCGCATGAACGCGCCGACGAAACCTCCCGCCCTGGCGCAGCTGCAAGGGCAGTTTCAGGACTACGTGCTGGGCGCGCAGCCCGGCATCGAAGCCGTCGTGATCGGCAACGACAGGGGCGATGCGCGGACCCGGCTCGATGTCTATGCCGACGCCTACCGGCTGCGCCTGCTGGAAGTCCTCGGCAACGACTACGAGGCCTTGCGCCTGTTCCTGGGTGCGGACAAGTTTGAGCAGCTGGGCCGCGCCTACATCAAGGCGCATCCCTCGGATACGCCTTCTGTGCGCTGGTTCGGCCGCCATCTGCCGGACTTCCTGCGCAATGCAGCGGGCTATGCCGCCAGGCCGGTGCTGGGCGAGCTGGCCGCGTTCGAATGGAGCAAGGGCGAGGTATTCGACGCGCCGGATGACGAGCCCCTGCTGATCGAAGCCATCGCCGCGGTATCGCCCGAATCCTGGCCGGAAATGTGCCTGTTGCCGCATCCCTCGCTGCGGCGTCTGGACCTGCGCTGGAACGTGCCGGCGATCAGCCTGGCCTGCGAGAAACAGGAAAAAGTGCCGAAGGCCAGCGCGAAAGCGCGGGCCGTGCCCTGGCTGCTGTGGCGTGATGCAGCGCTCGATATCCGCTGGCGCGCACTGGGTGCCGATGAAGCCGCGGCCATTGATGCGATGCGCGCCGGGCGCAGCTTCGGCGAGCTATGCGAACTGCTGTGCGAATGGGTCGAGCCAGATCAAGCCGCCATGCATGCGGCGGGCCTACTCAAGCGTTGGATCGTAGATCGCTTGATCGCGGATCTCGAAGTTCCTGGGTAGTGATCGGCAAACCCGTAGCGACAGTTTTTTGGCTGACGGATGACTGCCGACGTGCTCAGCCTTTGCGCTGCGGCGCCGGCTTGGGCGGCGGTTCCAGCCAGCCCCGATGCAGCATCCACCAGTACAACACTTCGTTGGTGAACCAGACCACGATCAAGGCGCCCAGCACGTCGCTGAAGAAATGCCCGCCCTGGGCGATGCGCGCCAGGCCGATCAGGCTGCCGGCGGTGATCCCGACGATGCGCCAGGCCCAGCGCCGCCGCGGCCAGATCCAGGCGCCGGTGATGAGGAAGAAGCCGGCGGCGGCATGGCCGCTGGGGAAGGAGCAGTTGTGCTGGCATTGCCGGCTCGGCCACAGCGCTGGCACGAAGCTGCCCTTGCCGCCGAACTCGGCGATCTGCTCGGGCCGCGGCCGGCCCCAGTGATCCTTCAGCACGGTGTTGACGATCAGGCCGGGTCCGAGCAGCAGCACCAGCAGGGCGAAGGCCGTGGTGTTGCGGATGCGGCGCGCCTGCGGCGGCCGTGCCAGGCTGGCCCAGGCCAGGGTGGCCAGCAGGGCCACGGCGATGGCGCCGATCAGCCAGGGCGTGCCCTTGTACAGCAGCTGCACCGGCCAGCTATGGTCGAGGAAGAAGCCGTCGCCGAGGCGGTAGAACAGGCTGCTCAGCCGCAGGTCGATGGCCGGTGTCAGGTCCAGTGCGATCAGGGCGATCAGCACCGCCGGCAGCGCCTGCAGGATGCGCTGCCAGATCCAGGACAGCATCGAGATGTCGCTTTGTGCTTGAGCGCTCATGGGTTCACCTTCGCATACCCCTTGAAATCCTGCAGGTACCAGACCTTGTAGTCGAGTGCGAAATCGCGGTGCACGGTGACATGCAGCGGCGGCAGGCCCTCGACCGAGCCGAAGCCCTGCAGCACTTCCGGCGGTAGCCTGTCGGCATCGGTAATGTAGAGGAAATCGCGGCCAAGCTTGTCGTCCATAGTGGTGCTCAGCGCGTAATGACTGTCCATCACATGCTGCGGGTTCCACAGCACCGCGTCGAGCGGATGCGGATGCACGTAGTACATCAGCTCGGCCAGCACATCGCGCGAGTCGCCCAGGTAGAGGGCGTTGGGATACTGCGAATGCAGCAGCTGCGCCTGCCGTCCCAGCTGGGCCCAGCCGCGCACGCGCTTGTAGGGATCGGGCAGGGTGAGGAACTCGCCGCAGTCGTCGAATTTACGCCAGGCGCGCAGGCACTGCGACAGGTTGCTCTTGTCCACCTGCTCGATCACGAAGTAGTGGGTCCAGGCGTCGAAGTGATAGGCGATGGGCATCAGCAGCAGGTTCAGCCCCAGGCCCACCGCCAGCAGGGTGGTGCGGCCGCGCTGCAGCAGCAGGGCCACCAGGAAGATGGTGGCGCTGGCATAGGCCATCGCGCCCCAGTTGGCATTGGCGCGGCCGGCCAGGGCCTGCAGGCTGATCAGGCCGAGGAAGGGCAGGGCGAAGCAGGCCAGGAAGCGGTAGCGCTCGTCGGCATACCAGCTGCGCGGGCGCCACAGGGTCAGGGCCAGCCAGGCGGCGAAGAACACCGGCCCCATCACCCCGAACTGGCCGCCGAGGAATTCGCTCAGGTGATTCCAGTGCAACCCGGCCTCGCCGTTGAGATGCGAGATGTCCTCGGTATGGCGCAGCGTGGGCCAGCCATGCTGCGCGTTCCACCACAGGTTGGGCGCGAACACCAGCAGGGCCAGGGCCATCGCGGCGTAGAGCCGGGGATTGCGGAAATGCCGCCGTAGCGCGGGGGTCAGCGCCAGGTGGAGCAGTACCGACAGGGCGAAGATCACCATGGTGTACTTGGTCAGCAGCCCCAGCCCGGCCGCGGCGCCTGCGAGCAGCCACCAAGTCCAGCGGCCATTTTCGGAGGCCGCCGGTTCTTCGATGGCGCGCAGGTACGCATACAGCGCCAGCGTCCAGAACAGGAAGAACGGCACATCGGTGGAGATGATCAGCGAGGACAGCGACACTCCCGGCAGCAGCAGGAAGGCCAGGGCGCTCCAGATGGCCACCTGGCCGCCGAACAGGCGCCGCGCGGTGGCCCAGATCAGCAGGGTGACCAGGGGGTAGAGCAGCAGGGCGCCGCTCTTGACGCAGAAGGCGCCGTCGCCGCAGGCCGCGGTGGTCAGGGCGATCAGGGCGGCGATGACCGGCGGCTTGGAGTAATAGCCCCAGTCCAGTTTCTGCGCCCAGGTCCAGTACTGGGCCTCGTCGACGTACAGGTCCAGGCCGTCGAAATACAGGCTCAGCCCGCGGTAGGCCGTGACCAGCACCAGCACCCCCAGCAACGCCCACAGGCCGTATTTTTCGGTCCAGTCGGACGGCTTGGCGGATGGGTTCGCGGTGGTGGCTGAAGTCAAGGGCATTGTTCGTAGCTTGTTTGCGGAACATTGTACCCATGCCCTGTGGTCTAATGACGGAATCACCTTATTACCACCATGCGAATTCCCTACGAGCTGCTGACCGGCCTGCGCTATACGCGCGCCAAGCGCCGCAACCATTTCATCTCGTTCATTTCGGCCACCTCGATGATCTGCATCGCCCTTGGCGTGGCGACGCTGATCGTGGTGTTGTCGGTGATGAACGGCTTCGAGAGCGAGATGCGCACCCGCATCCTCGGCATGGCCTCGCACGCCATCATTTACCGGCCGGGCGTGGGCATCGACAACTGGCAGGACCTAGCCAGCCTGGCCGCCAAGAACCCCAAGGTCGAGGCTACCGCCCCCTATATCGAGGGCGAGGCGATGCTGCGCGAGGGCGGTGACCTGTCCGGCACCCTGCTGCGCGGCATCGACCCCACGGCGGAGCAGACCGTCTCCGAGATCGGCCAGCACATGAAGGCCGGCAAGCTGGAGGACCTCAAGCCGGGCGAATTCGACATCGTGCTCGGCGCCGAGCTGGCCGAACAGCTCGACGCCAGCGTCGGCGACAAGATCGACCTGATGATCCCGCTGGCCACGGTGACTCCGGCCGGCATCCTGCCGCGCTTCCGCCGTTTCAATGTGGTCGGCATCTTCCAGGTCGGCATGTATGAGTTCGACCGCGGCCTGGTGCTGATCAACATCCAGGACGCCGCCGCGCTGTACCGCATGGGCGACCGCGTCACCGGCGTGCGGCTCAAGCTGCACGACCTGTTCGAGGCGCCGGAAGTGGCGCGGCAGATCGCGCAGCAGCTGCCGCAGCTGGTCTACATCAGCGACTGGACCCGCGAGCACGCCAACTTCTTCCGTGCCGTCGCCACTGAGAAGACAGTGATGTTCCTGATCCTGTCGCTGCTGGTCGGCATCGCCGCCTTCAACATCGTCTCCACCCTGGTGATGGTGGTGCAGGAGAAGCAAGCCGACATTGCCATCCTGCGTACCCTCGGCGCCACGCCGCGCTCGATCATGGTGATCTTCATGATGCAGGGCTCGATCATCGGCATCGTCGGCACCGTGCTCGGCGTGGCGCTGGGCGTGACCCTGGCGCTCAACGTCGAGACCCTGATGCCGCTGCTGCAGGCAGCCACCGGCCACCAGTTCCTCGATCCCAGCATCTACTACATCAGTGACCTGCCGTCGCAGCTCACCGCCCACGACGTGATCCGCATCAGCCTGCTGTCTCTGGCCCTGGGCCTGCTGTCCACGCTCTATCCCGCCTTGCGCGCCTCACGGGTGCAGCCGGCCGAGGCACTGCGCTATGAATAATCCGCACGCCAATTCCGTCATTGCCTGCCAGGGCCTGGGCAAGACCTTCGACGATGGACGCCTGCACATGCAGGTGTTCAGCAGCATCGACTTCACCCTGGCCAAGGGCGAAAGAGTCGCCGTGGTCGGCGCTTCCGGTGCCGGCAAGAGCACGTTCCTGCACCTGCTCGGCGGACTCGACGCGCCGACCACGGGCGAAGTCTGGGTGGCGGGCCAGAAGATGAGCGGCCTGTCCGACGCGGCGCGCGGCAAGCTGCGCAACGAAGCGCTCGGCTTCGTCTACCAGTTCCACCATCTGCTGGCGGAATTCACCGCGCAGGAAAACGTGGCCATGCCTTTGATGATCCGGCGCATGCCGCGCCAGCAGGCGCTCGAAGTGGCGGCGGCCCTGCTCAAGCGCGTCGGCCTGGGCGAACGGCTGGAGCACAAGCCGGGCGAGCTGTCCGGCGGCGAGCGCCAGCGCGCCGCGGTGGCCCGCGCCCTGGTGACGCGGCCGGCCTGCGTGCTGGCCGACGAGCCCACCGGCAATCTCGACACGCGCACCGCCGCAACGGTGTTCGATCTGATGCTGGAGCTGAACCGCGAACTCGGCACCAGCCTGGTCGTGGTCACCCACGATATGCGGCTGGCGGCGCGCATGGACCGCATCTGGCAACTCGAAGGCGGCAGCTTGCGGCCTTACGACGGCGCCACTGCAGAAGCGGGCACAGAAGCGGGTGCGCCAGCGGCCTGAAGCCGCTGCGAGTTGCCAGCGCGGCGGCGCTGCGCGATCCGCTGTTCACCGCTGGCGTCCTGGCTCAGCCGTCCCTTCCTTTCCCCTAGCTAGCCGCGCTGCGCCTGCCGGCGCTGTTGCCCTGCCGCTGGTGCCGCCATGTCGGGATGGCGGTGCAGTTCTGGAATGGCGATGCGGATTGGGACCGGTCGGCTCCCGGCTGGGCTTTTGACATTGCGCACAATCAACATTAGTGTTGTTTACGTGCAATATTGAAAACCCCGCCCATGCTCAACCTGCGCGAAGCCATCGAGGTCTTCCACTTGGAATTTCTCCGGGTGCTGGGGGCGCGCGTCGATCGCAAGCTCTACGTGCTCAAGGGCGGATGCAACCTGCGCTTCTTCGGCCGCAGCATCCGCTACTCAGAGGACATGGACTTGGATGTCACCACCATGCAGCCCGGCACTCTCCGTAGCAATGTCGACTGGGTCCTGGCCTCAAAGCCGTTCGAGCTGTCCTTGCGCCGACACGGGATCGAGCTGTTGCGCACTTCGGCACCCAAGCAGACCGATACGACCCAGCGCTGGAAGCTGTTGATCGGCATCGGTGTCGGCCAGGAAGTGCCGACCAAGATCGAGTTCTCGCGGCGCGGGTTCGACGATGGCATTGCCTATGAAGCGGTGTCCGAGGAACTTCTGCAGCATTACCGCATGCATCCGGTACTGGTGCAGCACTACGTGCCCGAGACCGCCTTCCGACAGAAAATTGAAGCGCTGGCCGGGCGGACCCTCACCCAAGCGCGGGATCTGTTCGACCTCAATCTTCTGCTCGACGCTGGATGCGGACGCGAACCACTGCCTGCGGAACTGCAAGGCCAGCTGTCGCGCGCCGTGGCCAACGCAATCGGCGTCGGTTACGACGACTTTGCTGGCCAGGTGCTGGCCTATCTCGAACCGGAGTATCAGGATCAGTATCGGCCGCGCCAGTATTGGGAGACGCTCCAGGAGCGCATCGTACAGGCGCTGGAGCGGCTGCAGTCATGAACCAGATCGAGGCATTGCGCCGATTGCAGGACTTGAAGACTCCGGCGTTCGAGACCAGGGATACGCCGGCCTTGTTCGGTGCAAGCCCGGCCAGCGCGCATATGATCCTGCGCCGCCTGGCCGACCGCGGTTTCCTGATCCACGTCGCCCGCGGCCGTTGGGCGCTGGCTGATCGCGTCTCACGTTTTGCCTTGCCGGGGCTTCTGGCCGCGCCATATCCCGCCTACGTCTCACTGCAGTCTGCGCTGTTCCACCACGGCTTGATCGAGCAGGTCCCGGCGGTTACCTATGCTGTCACCCTGGGGCGGCCCAGGCGCGTGAAGACTGGCCTTGGCACGATATCCCTGCACCGCATGCCGCCAGAGCTATTCGATGGGTTCGAGGTGCATAAGGACGGTAGTCTTCTGGCGCAACCTGAGAAGGCCCTCTTTGACCTGCTATACCTCGGACCGGGCAAAAGTCGCTTGTTCGCGCGGCTGCCGGAGTTGCACATCGGGCACTCGTTCCGCTGGCCAGTGTTGCAGGAATGGGTCGAGAAGTTGAAATCGCCGTCCCGGCGCGGCTACCTTCTTGAGCAGATCAAATGGCTGCGGTACGAGCTGCGACGCTCCGCCCGTCGCTAAGCGAAGCTGTTACGGTTCACCGCCGATGGCGCCAGCAACGTGGGCGACTGGCGCGCCGACCATCCGCGCCTGTTGCGGGAACCCGCGGGTTCAGTACCACTTGATCTGAATTGAGTAGGCTGTTATCCAAGCGCAGCGAAGTATCTGGCCGGGCCTTTCACTGCGCCCAGCGTTACAAGCAACAAGGCACAGCTGCTAGAACGGCTCCTTGAACGGCCGCAGGTCGATTTCCTGCGACCAGGCCGAGCGGTGCTGCACATGCAGCTGCCAGTAACTCTCGGCGATGGCTGCAAGATTGAGCAGGCCGCCTTCACCTTTCGCTTGTGCCAGCTGCGGCACCAAGGTGTTGATGCGGTGACCGTCGATGGCGCCGTCGATCACCACATGCGCGACATGGATGCCCTTGGGGCCGAACTCGCGGGCGAACGACTGGCTCACGGCACGCAGCCCGGCCTTGGCGGAAGCGAAGGCGACGAAATTGGGCCGGCCCCTGAGCGAAGCGGAAGCGCCGGTGAACAGCAGCGTGCCGCGCTCGCGCGGCAGCATAGCCTTCACCGCTTCGCGGGCGAAGATGAAGCCGCCGTAGGTGCCGACGCGCCATTGCTCCTCGAAGAACTTGCCGCTGGTCTTGAGGCTGCT
>JAMFRN010000098.1 GCA_026224805.1 Nevskia soli | reverse complement strand
GGCGTCGAGGATCGCCACCAGCGATACCTCCGGCAAGTCCAGGCCCTCGCGCAGCAGGTTGATGCCGACCAGCACGTCGAACACGCCCAGGCGCAGGTCGCGGATGATCTCGGCGCGTTCCACCGTATCGATGTCGGAATGGAGGTAGCGCACCTTGACGCCATGCTCATGCAGGTAGTCGGTGAGGTCTTCCGACATGCGCTTGGTCAGGGTGGTGATGAGGACGCGTTCGTGCTTGTCGGCGCGGATGCGGATTTCGCCGAGTACGTCATCGACCTGGGTCGAAGCTGGGCGTATTTCCACCGCCGGGTCGATCAGGCCGGTGGGGCGCACTAGCTGCTCGACGATGGCGCCGCGCGATTTCTCCAGTTCATATGGCCCCGGCGTAGCGGAGACGTAGATGGTCTGCGGCACCAGGCGCTCGAACTCGTCGAACTTGAGCGGCCGGTTGTCCAGCGCGGAGGGCAGGCGGAAGCCGTATTCCACCAGCACTTCCTTGCGCGAGCGATCGCCTTTGTACATGGCGCCGATCTGCGGCATGGTGACGTGGGATTCATCGATGATCACCAGCGCGTCCGGCGGCAGGTAATCGAACAGGCAGGGCGGGGGCTCGCCCGGCTGGCGGCCGGTGAGCCAGCGCGAGTAATTTTCGATGCCGTTGCAGTAGCCGATCTCCTGGATCATCTCCAGATCGAACACGGTGCGCTGCTCCAGCCGCTGTGCTTCCAGCAGCTTGTTGTTGGCGCGCAGGTATTCCAGGCGGTGGCGCAGCTCGTCCTGAATGCCCGAGCGCATCGCCAGGATGCGCTCGCGCGGCGTGACGTAGTGGCTCTTGGCGTAGATGGTGTAGCGCGGCAGCTTCTCGCGCAGCTCGCCGGTGAGCGGGTCGAAGGTGCTGATGTTTTCCACTTCGTCGTCGAACAGCTCGATGCGCACCGCCTCGTCGTCCGCTTCGGCCGGATGCACGTCGATGATGTCGCCGCGCACGCGGTAGGTGGCGCGCGACAGTTCGACGTCGTTGCGCGTGTACTGCATTTCGGTCAGGCGGCGGATGATCTCGCGCTGGCCCATGCGGTCGCCGCGCACCAGGTGCAGCACCATCTGGAAATAGGATTCCGGGTCGCCCAGGCCGTAAATGGCGGAGACCGAGGCGACGATGATGGCGTCCTTGCGCTCCATCAGGGCCTTGGTCGCCGACAGGCGCATCTGCTCGATGTGCTCGTTGATCGAGGAGTCCTTCTCGATGAAGGTATCGGTCGAGGGGACGTAGGCCTCGGGCTGGTAGTAATCGTAGTAGGAGACGAAATACTCCACCGAGTTGTTCGGAAAGAACTCCTTGAACTCGCCGTAAAGCTGGGCGGCGAGGGTCTTGTTCGGCGCCATCACCAGGGCCGGGCGCTGCTCGCGCTGAATCACGTTGGCGATGCTGAAGGTCTTGCCCGAGCCGGTGACGCCGAGCAGGGTCTGGTGGGCCAGGCCGTCCTGCAGGTTGGTGCACATCTGCTCGATCGCGCGCGGCTGGTCGCCGGCCGGCGTCCAGTCGGCTTTGAGCTGGAAACCGCTCTCGGCGCGGCGTCGCAGCCGCACTACCTTGTCCACGACGGGCGTCGCGGTGGGTTCGGATTTGGCCATAGGTCGGGAAATCGGGGGAAAGGGGGGATTTCAGAGAGGAATTTGCGTATCATTCTGCGCCGTTTCAACCCCATTTGTTACGAGGATCTATCGTGGAACTCGCCGAACGCGTCAGTCGCATCAAGCCTTCGCCCACTCTCGCCGTGACCGCCAAGGCGGCCGAGTTGAAAGCGCAGGGCAAGGATGTGCTGTCGCTGGGCGCCGGGGAGCCCGATTTCGACACCCCCGCGCACGTCAAGGCGGCCGCCGAAAAGGCCATCCGCGACGGCTTCACCAAGTACACCGCGGTGGGCGGCACGCCCAGCCTGAAGAAGGCCGTGGCCGCCAAGCACCTGCGCGACAACGGCCTGGAATACAGCGCCGCGCAGATCCTGGTGTCCTGCGGCGGCAAGCAGTCCTGCTACAACCTGTGCCAGGCCCTGCTCAACCACGGCGACGAGGTGATCATTCCGGCGCCGTACTGGGTCAGCTACCCGGACATGGTGCTGCTGGCCGACGGCAAGCCGGTGATCATCGAGACCACCCAGGAAACGCGCCTCAAGATCACCCCGGCCCAGCTCGAAGCCGCGATCACCCCGCGCACCCGCCTGATCTTCCTCAACAGC
>JAMFRN010000097.1 GCA_026224805.1 Nevskia soli | reverse complement strand
CCCGCACTTCAATGCTGGTACCGCAAAAACGCTTATGTCGTCCTGACAAGCACCGCGCCATCCCTGGCGCGGACATTTCAAATAATCAAAAGCTTACGCCGCCGCCGGCTTGCGCTTGTTGGCCGAATGAATGGCATGCCCATCCACCGCCAGCGCAGCCTCATGGAACGTCTCCGACAGGGTCGGATGGGCGTGCATGGTGAGCTGGATGTCTTCGGTGGTGGCGCCGTATTCCATCGCGGTGACGGCTTCGGTGACCAGTTCGGAGACATAGGGGCCGATCATGTGCACGCCCAGCACGCGGTCGGTCTTGGCGTCGGAGATGATCTTGATCATGCCGATGATCGACTCCATGGCGCGGGCGCGGCCGTTGGCGGCGAAGGGGCTGGAGCCGGTCTTGACCTCGTGGCCGGCGGCCTTGGCCTGCTCTTCGGACAGGCCGGCCCAGGCGATTTCCGGATTGGTGTAGACCACCGAGGGCACGGTGCGGTAATTGACCTCGCTCTTCTCGCCGTGCAGCTGCTCGGCCAGCACCACGCCTTCCTCGATGGCCTTGTGCGCCAGCATGGCGCCGCCGATGACGTCACCCACGGCGTAGATGCCTTCGGCGCTGGTCTTGTAGTGGGCGTCGGTCTTGACGAAGCCGCGCTCATCGAGCTGCACGCCGGCGACATCGCAGCCCAGGTCCTTGGTGAACGGGCGGCGGCCGACGGCGACGATCAGCTTGTCGAAGTTGATGGTCTGCTTCTTGCCGTCCTGCTCGTATTCGACCGCGACATCCTTCTTGCCGGCCTTGGCGCCCAGCACCTTGGCGCCGAACTTGATGTCCAGGCCCTGCTTGGTGAGCTGCTTCAGACCTTCCTTGGCGATGGCCTGGTCGACCATCGGCAGGAAACCTGGCAGGGCCTCGAGGATGGTGGTCTTGGCACCCAGGCGCGACCAGACGCTGCCCAGCTCCACGCCGATGACGCCGGCGCCGATGATGCCGAGGGTGCCCGGCACTTCGGCGAGTTCCAGGGCGCCCCAGGAATCGATGATGCGGTCCTTGTCGACCGGCGCGATCTTCAGGTTCACCGGCTCGGAGCCGGTGGCGATGACGATGTACTTGGCGCTGTAGGTCTCCTGCTTGCCGTCATGCGAGGTGTAGCCCACCTTGCCGCCGCCGAGCAGCTTGCCGAAGCCGAACAGGCCGGTGACCTTGTTGCCCTGGAACAGCATCTTGACGCCGCCGGAATTGGCCTTGCTCACCGCGTTGCGGCGCTCCTGCATTTTCTTCAGGTCCAGCTTGACCTCGCCCACGCCGATGCCGTGCACGGCGAACTCGTGCTGGGCGCGGTGATACAGCTCGGAGGACTCGAGCAGGGCCTTGGAGGGGATGCAGCCGGCATTGAGGCAGGTGCCGCCGAAGGACTGGGTGCCGTCGGTATTGATCCAGCTGTCGATGCACAGCGCCTTCATGCCCAGCTGGGCGGCGCGGATCGCCGTGGGATAACCGCCGGGACCGCCGCCGATGACGATGATGTCGTAGTTTTCGCTCATTATTCCGTTCCGTTCTGGCAGCCCGCCAGGTCGTCGAAGTCCGACGCGGAACCGCGGGGGCGGTCCGGGGCTGGTTGGCGCGCACTTTAGCGCAAAAGCAGTGATTAGTGGTTAGTGATTTGTGGTTAGAAAAGCAAAAATCCAGGCCGCAACATCCGGAAAAATAGCCGAAATCAGCCCCTGGTCACAGGCTACTAACCACTAACCACCAATCACTAGCCACTGCTTCACTGATACCCGCGGATTTCCTTGAAAACGGCGCTGAGGCTGGAACTGGTGGCGTCGAACACCCGGCCCCCGGTCAGCTCGGCCAGGGACTTCATTTCCTCGGAGTCGGCATCGCCGAACATGATGGTATAGACCGGGATGTCCTGAGCGGTGTCCGGCAGCGCCTGGTACCAGTCGCGGAACGCTTCGAAGTTGCTGCCGCTGCTGCTCTCGCCGTCGGTCATCAGCACGATGCTGGGATAGTAGTTCGGCTGCTGCTTGCGGTCCTTCAGCGCCTGCTGGTAGGTGGCCTGCAACGCATCGTAAATCGCGGTGCCGCCCTTCGGTTCCAGCGCGTCGACGAAATCCTCGAAGCGCGCGCGCGTCTTGTCGTAGCCGTCCGGGCTGGCGAAATCCACGCTGAGGTGATCGACGATGTGGCTGTCGAACGTGGTGAGATCGGCTTTCTCGCGCGGCAGGAAGCGCGCATAGCGGCCGGCCAGGGAGGTCTGGTCCGAACCGGACAGCAGGCGCAGCGCCGCTTTCAGCTCATCCATGCGGTGCTCCTGCGCCATCGAGCCGGAAACGTCCAGCACGAAATAGGAGTGCCCCGGAATGCGCATCTGGGTCTGGTAGATGTCCAGCACGGCATCGACGAATCCCGGCCGCGCCGGCTCCGCCAGGGACCGGGGCAGTTTGGCTTCCAGCTCCTTGGGCAGGCGCGTGCCGGCCAGCACCGGCCGCCGCCAGGTGCGATCGACGATCTGCTGCTGCACCGCCGGGCTGCGCAGGAAGGCCAGCAGCTTGGTGTACTCGATGCGCCGCGCCGGGTTGATCAGCATCAGCGGATAGTCCGCCATGACCGAGCCGTCGCGGGGGTGGATCACCGTCAGCGGAGTGCCGAGCTGGGTGCCGGCGTCCAGGCTGAGTACGATCGACTCGTAGTTGATCATGCCGTCGAGGCGGTTTTCCTGCTTGACGTAGGCATCGGCCAGCCAGTGGGCGCTGCCGCCGATCAGGCGGGTGCCGGAATAGAGCTGCTTCAGCTCGGGCAGATTCAGATTGTCCACTTCCACCGGCGCAGTGTTGGCGGTGGCCAGGCCGGCGGAGAACAGGGCCGCCAGACCCAGGTCGGAGACGATCGGGCTGGTCATGCCCAGGGCCAGGTTGTCGCGGCCGACGACGTGCGCGATCTCATCCCAGGTCGGCGGCTTTTCATCCCAGCCCAGATCCTCAGCGCGCGGCTTTTTCAGCGCGAACACCACCGGCGACAGCATGATCTTCTCGGAGGCGACGATCTTCGGCGCCGCGTTGAGCCGCAGGTAGAAGCCGCTGGCCGGCCAGGCGAAGTCCGCCGCGCTGGCGCCGCTGTTGCGCAGGCGGTCGGCCATTTCCACGGTGCCGACGTAGTCGAAGCGCAGCTTGTGCCCCACCGCTGCTTCCATCGGCTTTTGCAGGAATTCCAGATCCTTGAGGCCATTGCTGGCCATGATCACCAGCTCATCGCCGTTCTGCGTGCCGCCGCGGGGCGACGAGGAATTTCCGCAGCCGGCGAGGCCCACCAGGACGGCGCACAGGGCCAGGGCCACACATGCGTTCAAGCGCGTCGGCGCACGCCGGCGACGCGCTGGCGAGGCGGTGAGGAAACGGCGATAAGGATAGGCAAAAAAGGCAGGCATCGCGCGGCGGAATGCGGTCGAGTTGGCGCGAGTTTACACGCCACGCGAGGCATGGGAATGTGCGCTGGGCCGCCGACGGCAGGGCCGCCGCGTCCCGCAGTTACGAGTACCTGCTCAGAGTCCGGTGGCGTGCAGGGCGTTGCCGGCGGCGATGGGATCGTTGGTCTGCGCGAACACCTCGAGCCAGCGTTCGTAGGAGAACATCTTGCCCTCCTGCCACGGGTGATAGCCGGGCACGTAATACGCCAGATAGTGCGGGATCACCGGCAGGTACAGGCCGCCCGGCTTGTACAGCCACCACAGACCCTTGAACCACAAGCCGGCACGCTGGCGCCAGCTGAAGCCGTCCACCTTGAACATGTGGCTCATGATCAGGAAGGTGTGCAGCGGGAAGATCAGCGAGACATACAGCATGGTGAAGATGCGCATGAAGTAGCTGGCCTTGGCCACCTTGGTCAGCACGTCGTAGGCCACCGCCTTGTGCTCGATCTCCTCCACCGCGTGCCAGGCGTACATGGCGCGGATGCGCGGATCGGCATCCTCCATCACCTCGCGGCGGTGGAAGAAGCTGTGCGCCATGATCGCGGTCATGTGCTCGGCGGCCGCGGTCTGCCCCAGGGTGAAGGTGCGCGGCATGAAGCTGCGGATGCGGCCGAGGATGCGGCGCATCTGGTCCTCGATGCCGTCCACGCCCACGCCCTGCGCCTTGAGGCGGTTGTTGAACTGAGTATGCACCATGCCGTGCTGCCCTTCCTGGCGCATGAAATCCTTCACTTCCTGGTTTAGCACCGGATCGGTGATCTGCTCGCGGTAGTCGCGCACGCAGGTGATGAAGAATTTCTCACCTTCCGGAAACAGCGTCGACATGGCGTCGAAGAAGCGCGTCTTGAACGCATCGCCGCCGAGCCAGTACTTGGGGATGTCCCCGTCCAGGCCGAAATCCAGCCCCTGCCGCGGCACAATGGAATATCCCTCGGGTTTCGGATTCTGGACTGCCGCTTCCATCTGCATCTCCTCGAACGCTCGTTTTGTTGTAGCCCACTCTAGGCGCGGCGGACCGGCCCGGCTATGACCGGGGGCGACGCCAGGGAACATTTCACGACAGAGGAAAAAGCTTGTGGAATCAGCATCCAAGACGGAGGTGTTGGTCCAATTCCGCTGAAAATCAAAGCAGCGATGTCATACCGGCGAAAGCCGGTATCCAGAGCCGGCGAGCGCACGCTCCGGACCACTGGATACCGGCTTTCACCGGTATGACGGGCTTGTTTTTCTACTTTCACATATAGAAGCGGAATTCAGAGCTTATGCGGCTTCTTGCGGAAACTGCTGGGAGAAATGCCGGCCCAGCGGCTGAAGGCGCGGGTGAAGCTGCGGCGATCGGAGAAGCCGAGCCGCTCGCTGATCTCCTCGATGCTCAGCTCGCTGGCCTGCAGCCAGTCCGCCGCCTTGTGGAAACGCGCCCGCCCCTGCAGCTCGGCATAGCCCTGCCCCTCGTCCTGCAGGCGCCGCTGCAGGGTGCGTGGGTGCAGACCCAAGGCCTCGGCCATGCGCTCGATGCCCTGCCCCAGCAATTCCGGGCGGGCGGCAAAGGTCTGCCCGATCAGGGCGACGATGCTGCTGTCGGTGTTCTTGGGCAGGGCGGTGAGCTGACGCTGCACGCGGTATTCCGCCTGCCGGTGCAGCACCGGGAACGCGCCCTCCAGCGGCACATCGAGCAGGCCGCGATCGAACACCAGCGCCTGTTGCGGCTGGCCAAAGCGAACCTCCACGCCAAAGTATTTGGCGTACTCCTCGGCGTAGGACGGCGCGGCGTGCTGCAGGCACAGCCGCCCGAATACTGCCCGCTCGCCCAGCAGGGTGCGGCCGAACTTGTAAATGGAGGCAAAGGTGGATTCGGTGAAATACGCGGTGGGCGTAGTCTCGGAAACGCCGAACTCGAGCAGCAGCCAGGCCTCCTCGCCGCGCTCCTCCAGCCGCACATTGAGCGCCGGGTTGATCAGCTCGCGCACCCAGTCGAACACGCGCAGGGTTTCGCGCAGGGTGGAGCTGGTGGCGAGGAAGGTGCCGATGTCCGGCATGTACTCGAAGGCGAAAGTTTCGCCCAGCACGAACGGGTAATGATGGTTCTTCGCCCGCGCCACGCAGGCAGCCATCACCTGCTGCAACTGCGCCGGGCTGACCGTGGCGGTTTCGAGGTGGATCAGATCGGTGTCGATGCCGTGCTGGCGGAAGATCGGCTCGATGTTGAAGCCGCAGTGCGCCGCCGCCTTGATCCAGTTGGGCAGGGTCAGGAACGGGATCGGCGCACTATAGGGGGGACGGCTCATGCGCGCAGTATGCCGCAGTGCAAGCAGGGCAAAACCGGGTAATCCCGCCTACTTGAATTTGCAGTGGAATTTCCGGCGGGATTTATTGGTATAAACAGGAGATGCGCAAACACCAGCAAGCACCCGCGGAGCCGGTCGGCACGCCGGGCCACTACGGCCCGGCGATCCTGCCCGGCGGCCGCAGCCGCATTCCCGGCGCCGAGCCGCTGCGCCGGCGCCTGGAGCTGGCCGTGATCGGCCTCACCTCCGGCGGCGGCGCACCACGCATCAACTTCCTCGAACCGGCCGGCGACCCTGGTCTGTTCGGGCCGGACTCGGTGTGCTGGCGGGTGCATGGCGACTTCACCATCATGATGATCGGCGGCGTCTGCGCATTGCTGATGCAGGCGCTGCATCCGCTGGCGCTGGCCGGAGTGTGGGACCACTCCAACTTCCGCGAGGACATCCTCGGGCGCCTGCGCCGCACCCCCGCATTTGTCGGCGGCACCACTTTCGCCGGCCGGCGCGACGCCGCAATGCTGATCGAGCGGGTGCGCCGCGTGCATCTGCGAGTAACCGGCACCGCCGCTGACGGCCGCCCCTACTCCGCCAGCGATCCCGACCTGCTCACCTGGGTGCACGTCGCCGAGCACTCCAGCTTTCTGCACTCCCATCAGCGCT
>JAMFRN010000096.1 GCA_026224805.1 Nevskia soli | reverse complement strand
CAGCTCGACCAGATAGCCCTGGCGCATGGGGACGGCGCGCGAGGCTTCGGCGCGCCAGCCGTCGCCCGCGACCAGGAATTTGCGTTCGATTTCGACCGGCATCGGACTACTCTTTCTCAAATAAAGCCATGGACTCGATATGCGCCGTATGCGGGAACATGTCGAGCACGCCGGCGCGGCGCAGGCGGTAACCGTGTTCCTTCACCAGCAGGCCGGCGTCGCGCGCCAGCGTGCCCGGGTGGCAGGACACGTAGACGATGCGCCGCGGCCGCGTGCGCGCCAGCAGCGGCAGGATCTCGCGGGCGCCGGAGCGCGGCGGATCGAGCAACGCCAAGTCGTAGCGCTGTTGCAGCCATGGCGCATGCGGGTCCGGCGCGAACAGGTCGGCGCGATGGTAGCGCGCCTCCAGGCCGTTGCAGCGCAGGTTGTCGCGGCCATGCTCGACCAGGGCGGCCTCGCCTTCCACCGCGGTGACGCTGGCACCGCTGCGCGCCAGCGGCGCGGTGAAATTGCCCAGCCCGGCAAACAGCTCCAGAACCGTATCGCCGGCGGCCGGGGCCAGCCAGTCCAGCGCCTGCCGCACCATGGCCTGCGCCACCGGCCCGTTGATCTGCACGAAATCGGAGGGCGCGAATTCCAGCCGCAGATCGCTGCCGTCCGGAGAGTAATGCAGAGTACGCGCGGCGCCGAGCGGCTGGATCGAGTCCGGACCGCCACGCTGCAGGTAGAAATCGAAATCATGCGCGGCGGCGAAGCGGGCCAGGGCTTCGCGATCGGCGGCGCTGGGCTCGTCCAGCACGCGCAGCACCAGCGCCGCGTGATCGGCGCAGGCCACTTCGATCTGTGGCAGCCGTTCCGCGATCGACAGGCCGCCGATCAGCACGGCCAGGGCGCGCAGGCGCTGGCCGACGCGCGGGTCGAGCACCACGCAGGAGTCGATCGCCGCCAGCAGGGGCGATTCCCGCTCGCGGAAGCCGACCAGCACCCCGCCCTTCTTCGGCACCAGCTTGGCGCCGAGGCGGGCGCGGCGCCGGTATCCCCACATGGGGCCGGTCACCGGCGCAGCCACTTCCCCGGTCTCCACGCCGCCCAGGCGGGTCAGCGCTTCCAGCAACTGCTTCTGCTTGAACACGACCTGCTGCTCCGGCGCCAGGTGCTGCAGCGTGCAGCCGCCGCAGACGCCAAAATGCGCGCAGCCGGGCTCGACGCGGTGCGGCGAGGCCTGCTCCACCGCCGTCGCCGCGCCCTCGTCGACATCGCGCGTGGTGCGACTCAGCTTGTAGCGCACCCGCTCGCCCGGCAGCGCGCCGGCAATGAAGGTGACCTTGCCCTCGACGCGCGCAACGCCGCGCCCATCGTGGGCGAGATCGACGATATCAGCGATGAATTCCCCCGCCGGCACGACCCGGCGACGCGAACGCGATCCCATCAGGCCTGATTTCCCCAAGCTGCGAGAAACTCGGCCCAGTGCGGTGCGGTGCTTTGCCCGAGGAAATCGCGGGCGCGCTGCACTTCCTGCTCGTGCTCGGCGGCGGAAAGCAGGCCGCGCATCAGCTGGAAGCGCAAGTAGACCAGATAGGTGTTGAGCACGTCGGTTTCGCAGTAGGCGCGGATTTCGGCGATCTTGCCGGCACGGAAGGCTTCGGCCACCTTGGAGCCGTCCATCCCCAGCTTGCCCGGGAAGCCGAGCAGCAGGGCCATTTCATGCAGGGGCGCATAGGCGCGCGCCTGGTACAGCGCCAGCACATCCATCAGGTCGGTGTGGCGGAACTGGTATCGGCTGATGTAGTTGTCCCACTTCGACTCGCGGTCGAAATGGCCGGTGTCCCAATAGCGCGGCGTGCTCAGGCGGTGGATCAGGGCACGGTAGTGCAGCACCGGCAGGTCGAAGCCGGAGCCGTTCCAGGACACCAGGGTCGGCCGGTATTTCTCGACACCGTCGAAGAAGCGCTTGACCAGTTCTGCTTCCGGCGCATCCGGCTCGCCCAGCGACCACACGCGGAAGTCATCGCCGCTGCGCAGGCAGCAGGAAATGGCCACCACGCGGTGCAGATGCTGCGGCTGGAAATCCGTGCCCTTTTCCGCCTGCCGCTGCGCCGTCATCGCCTGCGTTGCGGCCTCATCGTCGATGCCGGCAAAACCGTGGATGCGCTGCCAGCCCTCGACGTCGGGCACGGTTTCGATATCGAATACGAGGATGGGTTCGCGGATCGGCATGTGGATCTAATGGCTCCGGAAGGCCGCGGGCAGCGACACGCTGTTCAGCCCAGATTGGGCAATCCGCTGGAGCAGCTGCGGCAACACGATCAGCACCACCGGCTCGCCGTTGGATGAGCGCGCGGCGCGGCCGTCGTGCAGCAGCAGGATGTCCCCGGCAGTCAGCCCGCGGCTGAGGCGCCGCAACACCTTGCCCGGCACCTGGCAAACGGCATCGTAGCCGCGGCGCGTCCACGACACCTGGCGCAGGCCGGCCAGGGCCAGCACCGGGTCGAGCAAGGGACTGCGCAGGCCCATCGGCGCGCGGAAAAATTCGGGCGTGCGTCCCGCCAGATCGCCGATGGCGCCCTGGGACAGTTCCAGTTCGCGGCGCAGGCGGCTCCAGCCATACCAGGCGAAGTGGTTGGAATGGCGATAGCTGTGATTCTCGACGCTATGGCCGCGGCGGATCACTTCCTGCACCAGCGCGGGATGCGCGGCGGCCTGCAGTGCCGGGAAGAAGAAACTGGCCTTGGCGCCATGCCGGTCCAGCAGATCCAGCACCTGCGGCGTCACCGCCGGGTCCGGCCCGTCGTCGAAGGTGAGGCAGACTTCGCCGCGTGCCCGCGCCGCCGCGGGCAGACGCACGATGTTGCGGTCGATCAGGCGGCTCCTCGGCCATAGGCCGATGCTGCCCAGAACCAGATGATTGCCGAGCACGGCCAGCAGCACAGCGCGCCAGTGCGGCGGAAACACCAGCAAGGCCAGCAGGGCGGCAGCATCGATGGCCAGCGCCAGTTGCACCAGAGGCTTCGGCGACCAGCGCCGCGGAGCGGCGGCCGCTTCCGGAAACGCCATGCCCTGAACCGTGGTGCGCGCGGAATCCATCAGTCCGGATAGACCCCGGTGGAGATATAGCGGTCGCCGCGATCGCAGACGATGGCGGCAATGGTGGCGCCGCGCAGGGTGCGGCACAGCTGCAGCGCGGCCCACACCGAGCCGCCGGAGGACGGTCCGGCGAAGATGCCTTCGCTGGAAGCCAGCAGGCGCATGGTGTCCTCGGCGTCGCCGGCGCTGACTTCCATCACGCGGTCGATACGCTTGGCGTCGAAAATCTTCGGCAGGTAGGGCTCGGGCCATTTGCGGATGCCCGGGATGGAGGACTCACCATCCGGCTTCACCCCGATCACCTGGATGGCCGGGTTCTGATCCTTGAAAAAGCGCGAGCAGCCCATGATGGTGCCCGT
>JAMFRN010000095.1 GCA_026224805.1 Nevskia soli | reverse complement strand
GGCGCGAGGGTTTCGCGCCGCCGCTCCCGTTTTCAGTGGCCGGCCACTTCGGGCTCGGCAACCTTCTTGTTGTCTTCATGATGATCGGCGCCGAGGAACACATACATGGCCGGCACCACGAACAAGGTAAACAGGGTGCCGATGGAGATGCCGGTGAAAATCACCAGACCCATGTGGTTGCGGCCCATAGCGCCGGCGCCGCCGGCGATCACCAGCGGCACCACGCCCAGCACCATCGAGAAGGTGGTCATCAGGATCGGGCGCAGACGCACGCCGGCGGCGCTCATCACTGCCTCGAGCTTGGGCTTGCCGCGCCGCTGCTCGTCGTTGGCGAACTGCACGATGAGGATGCCGTGCTTGGCGATCAGGCCGATCAGGGTCACCAGTCCGACCTCGGTGTAGATGTTCAGCGTCGCCTTCTTGATGCCCAGGAAAATGAACACCATGGCGCCGAAAATCGCCATCGGCACCGACATCATCACGATCAGCGGATCGCGGAAACTGCCGAACTGCGCCGACAGTGCCAGGAAGATGATGATCACCGCGAACAGGAAGGTCAGCGCGAACGAACTCGTCTCCTGGATGTACTGGCGTGACTGGCCAGCGTAGTCGACGCTGTAGCCACGCGGCGCATTGTCCTTGGCCAGCTGCCGCAGATAGTCCAGGGCCTCGCCCAGGGTGCCGCTGGGCACCGCACTGAAAGTCGCCGAATTGAGCTGCTGGAAATGGCTGATGCGGGTCGGGATGGTTTCGGTCTTGAGCGAAATCACCGTCGAAGCCGGCACCACCGTGCCGTTGGCGGCCCGGATGTAATAGTTATTCAACTGGTCGGGGTTGATGCGATTGGCCTGCGCCACCTGCGGGATGACCTTGTAGGAACGGCCGGCAATGCTGAAATAATTGACATAGCCGCCGCCCAGCATGGCACCCAGGGCAGAGCCGACGTCCTGCATGGTCAGGCCCAGGGTCGCCACCTTGTCGCGCTGCACATTGACCACGACCTGGGGCTTGTCCAGCTTCAGGTCGGTGTCGATGTAGTAGAACTTGCCGCTCTTC
This sequence comes from Nevskia soli, assembly GCA_026224805.1. Taxonomy (GTDB): domain Bacteria; phylum Pseudomonadota; class Gammaproteobacteria; order Nevskiales; family Nevskiaceae; genus Nevskia; species Nevskia soli_A. Next base: position 9,701 of record JAMFRN010000095.1, on the reverse strand, counting down.
TGCGCGATGTCGAGAATGTTCTGCGCCACCTCATCGAGGTTGCTGAACGGTTCGGTGGTGCCGAGCACGAACGCTACCGGTGTGTTGACGCCGCCGGTGCCGGTGGGCAGCGGCGGCGGCTGCGAGGCATAGACGGTGGCGCCGGCGACCTGGTTGACCTGGGCCTGGATCGCATTCTGCAGGTCATCGGCATTGAGCTTGCGCTCGCTCCACGGCTTCAGGATCACGCCGCTGAGCGTGGTGTTGATGCCGTTGATACCGGTGAACTGGAAGATTTCACCCTTTTCCGGATGTGAATCCACCATGCCGCGGATCTGCGAGCCGTAGGTATCCATCTGCCGCGCGGTCGCATCAGGCGCGGCATAGCCGTAGACGATCATGAAGCTCTGGTCTTCCTGCGGCGCCAATTCGTTCTTCGACATCTTGCCCATGACGAAGATCAGTCCGACGATGATGAAGCCGAACACCACTACCGCCGGCCAAGTGCGCAGGGCGCTGCCCAGCAATTTTTCGTAACGCGCCCGCGCCCACTCGAAGTTGCGGTCGATCGCCTTCACCAGCCGGGTCTCCTGCTGCGCGGCAGTGAGGAAGCGCGAGGCCATCATCGGCGACAGGGTCAGCGCGACCACCGCCGACACGGCCACCGCTCCGGCGAGGGTGAAGGCGAATTCCGAGAACAGCGATCCAGTAAGGCCGCCCTGGAAGCCGATCGGTACGTAGACCGCGATCAGCACCACCGAGATGGCGATGATGGGACCGGCCAACTCACGCGCGCCGAGTATCGCCGCCTGGAGCGGCGGCAAGCCTTCCTTGATATGGCGATCGACGTTCTCCACCACGATGATGGCGTCGTCCACCACCAGTCCGATCGCCAGCACCAGGGCCAGCAGGGTCAGAAGGTTGATGGAGTAGCCCAGCGCCAGCATGACGAAGAAGGCGCCGATCAAGGACAGCGGAATGGCGATGGCCGGGATCATCACCGAGCGCGGCGCGCCGAGGAACATGAAGATGACGACGGATACGATCAGCAGCGCTTCGATCAGCGTCTTCAGCACCTCGTGGATGGCGCTGTTGACGTACTCGGTGGCGTCATAAACGATTTTGCCGTTGAGCCCGTCCGGCAACTGCGCCTTGATTTCGGGGAAGGCCTTGCGCACATCGCCAATAACGCTCAGCAGGTTCGCATCCGGTGCGACCTTGATGCCGATGAACACCGCCGGCTTGCCATTCATCAGGGCGCTGAAGTCGTAGTCCTCGGCGCCGAGCATGACATTGGCGACATCCTGCAGCCGCACCACCTGATCGCCCTTGTTCTTGATCACCAGGTTCTTGAACTCGTCGACCGAGTGCAGATCGGTGCTGGCGGTGATGTCGACGCTGACCATCTGGCCCTTGGTGCTGCCCAGGGCGGAGATGTAGTTGTTCTTGCTCATCGCGGTGTAGACGTCTTCCGCGGTCAAGCCCATCGCCGCCAGCTTCTGCGGATCCAGCCAGGCGCGCAGCGCGAACTGCTTGGAACCGACAATCTCCGCGGTCTGCACACCCGTCACGGTCTGCAGCTTGGGCTGGACCACGCGGATCAGGTAGTCGGTGATCTTGTTCGCCGGCAGCGTGTCGCTGGAGAACGAGATGTACATCGAGTCGGTGGTTTCACCGGTGGACAGCGTCAGCTGCGGCTGCTGCGACTGCGGCGGCAACTGGTTGATGACCGAGGCGACCTTGGTGTTGATCTCGGTCAGCGCCTTGTTGGCGTCGTAATTGAGGCGCAGGCTGGCGGTGATGGTGCTGGCGCCACTGAGGCTGGTCGAGCTGATGTAGTCGATGCCCTGCGCCTGGGCGACCGCCGCCTCCAGCGGGGTGGTGATGAAGCCGGCGATGACGTCGGAATTGGCGCCGTAGTAAGTCGTCGCTATCGTGACGGTGGCGATCTCGGACTTGGGAAACTGGCGCACCGGCAGGCTGAACAGCGCGCGCAGGCCCAGCACCAGGACCAGCAGGCTGATGACGATCGCCAGGACCGGGTTGCGGATGAAGGTGTCGGTGAATTTCATGGCTTAAGGCGCCTAAAAGTCCGGGATTACTGTTCCGACGGCTTCGGGTTCGGATCGTTGGTCGGCTGCACCGTGTTGTTGATCACGATGGCGGTGCCGGTCTTCAGCTTGAGCTGGCCGCTGGTGACGACTTCATCGCCCTCGTTGACACCCTTGAGAATCGCAATCTGGTCGCCGCGGATCGGTCCCACGGTGACAAACACCTGCTTGCTGACGAGCTGGGCGTCATCCAGCTTCGGCGTCGCGGCAGCGCTGTCCTTGGCCGCCGGCTTGTCGGCCTGCGCTTCCGCCTTGGCCTTGGCGTCCTGCTCGGACTGCAGCTTCCCGGCAGTGGTGACGATGAATACCGTTTCGCCATACGGATTGAAGGTGATGGCGTTCTGCGGCAGCGTCAGGTAACGCGTCGCCTGGCCGACTTCGATGGTGACGTTGGCATACATGCCGGGCAGCAGCTTGTGCTCCGGATTCTTCAGCTCCGCGCGCACCTGCACATTGCGGGTGTCGGTGTCGACCTGCGGGTCGATGGCCGCGATCACGCCCTCGAATTTCAGGTCGGGGAAGGTATCGCTGAGCGCCGTCACCTTCTGGCCGACGCCGATCTGGCTCAGGTTCTGCTGCGGCAGGGAGAAATCGACATAGATCGGATCGAGCTGCTGCAAGGTCACCATCTTGGTGCCGGCCGCCAGGTACTGCCCCAGGTCCACCGCGCGGATGCCGAGGTGTCCGGCGAAGGGCGCGCGCACGAATTTCTTGTCCACCAGCGCCTGTTGCTCGGCCGCCTGGGCCTTGGCGCTGCGCAGGTTGGCGGCGTCGGTGTCGAGGACCGACTGGCTGACGGCTTCGGCCGTAAACTGCGCCTTGTCGCGGTTGTAGTTGATCTCGGCCAGGGCGGCATTGGCCTTGAGCGATTCCAGGTGGGCCACGTCGTCGGCCGAGCGCAGCTGCAGCAACAGCTGGCCGGCCTTGACGTCGTCACCGGACTTGAACTGGATGGTATCGACGATGCCCGCCACTTCCGAGCTCAGATCGGCGCCGCGCTCGGCGCGCAGGCTGCCGACCGCGGTCAATTCCGGACGCCATTCGTCGAAGCCAACCTTCAGGCTCGAAACGGTCTGTTTCGGCACGCCCTGGGCCTTGAAGCCCTGGATCATTTTGTAGAGGTTGAAGCCCCACGTGCCACCAACCACCAGGACAATGGCGATCACAATGGCGATCATGATCAACCAGGGACGGGCGCGTTTCATTCGTATCTCCGTATTCGGGTTCTGCATTCCTGAGCGTCAGTGACGCCCATGCTTCAAGGATTGGCTGCGGTGGTCTGCTTCGCGGCACCGCCGGTGTCGCGGTTCCACCAGCCGCCGCCCAGCGCCTGGAACAGCGCGGCGGTGTCGGCATAACGCGCCGCCTGCGCCTGCAACTGGGCGATGCGTGCCTGCTGGTAGGTACGCTCGACCACCAGCAGGTCGAGCGGGCTGATCGAACCCGCCGTATAGCGGCTGCGCGACACCTTGAGCGTGTCGGCGGCGGCCTCGGTGGCCAGGTTTTGCTGATTCAGCGCTTCGGCGTCGGCGTTCAGCGCATGCAAGGCGTCGGCCACGTTGCGGAAGGCGGTGAGCACCGTGCCGCGATACTGTGCGGCGGCCTGGTCGTAGGCGGCGACGGCGGCGCGCTTCTTGTGGATCAGCTCACCGCCATGGAAGATCGGCTGGGTGACGCCGCCGGTCAGGGTCCAGACGTTACTGGCGCTCTTCAGCAGATCCGAGAAATTGGTACTGGTGCCGCCGAACTGTCCGCTGATGGTCACTTGCGGCAGCATATTGGCGGTGGCCACGCCGACCTGAGCGCTGGCCTGGTGCAGCAGGGACTCCTGCGCGCGCACGTCGGGACGCTGCGCCACCAGCTGCGACGGCACGCTCAGCGGCAGATCCTGCGGCAGCTGCAGATCGGCCAGCTCGAATTGCACGTCCGGCTGCTGGCTCGGCAACTGCCCGAGCAGCACCGCCAGCAGGTCGCGGTTCTGCTGCAGCTGCTTCTCCAGCGGCGGCAGGGTGGCCAGTTCGTTGGCCAGCTGGGTCTGCTGCGTCAGCACGTCGAGCCGTGACGCTCCGCCCAGGCCAAGCTGGCGCTGCACCGTTCCAAGCTGCTTGCGGTCGGCTGCGATGATCTGACCGGTGGCCTCGATCTGTGCGCGCAGCGAGGCTTCCTGGATCGCGGTGGTGACGACGTTGGAAGACAGGGTCAGATAGGTCCCTTCCAGCTGGAACTTCTCGTATTCGGCCTGCGCCTGCTGCGCTTCCACGCCGCGCCGCACCCCGCCCCAGATATCCAGGGTGTAGGACACGTTGACGGTAGCGTTGTACAGGTTGTAGATCGAGCTACCGCCGCCGGGCACGCCATAGGATGCATCGTTGATCTTCTGGCGCGCGCCGGAGCCGTTGCCGTCGAGCGAAGGGAAGAAACCACCCTCCTGCGCCAGCACGTTCTCGTGCGCCTCGCGCAGGGCCGCCTGCGCGGCGACCACGTCCGGGCTCGACTTCAGCGCCTGCTCCACCAGCGCATTGAGCTTGTCGGAGTGGAACAGCGTCCACCATTGCGCCGGAATGTCGGCGCCGTTGACATAGGTCTGCGCCGTACCAGCCGGGCCTTCACTGGCGGCGGTCTTCGGCGGCAGCGGCGTGGCGGTATAGCTGTCGGTCTGCGGCGCCTGCGGCCGCTTGAAATCGGGACCGACCGCGCAACCGCCAGCCAGCGCCGCGGCTCGCGACAGCGCGGCGTAGTGACGCAGAGCGCGCGGAGCCCGGCTCCGGGGCACGGGGCCGTTATTCACAGGCGATGTCATTGAATACCTCACTGCAAATTCCCTTGATCATCTGGTCCAGCGCCGTGTCATCGAAAGGATCGAACAGTGGTTGCCAGTCGAATCCGTTCAGTAAACAGTTCAGATGCCGCATCATCAGCCGGTACGGGTCGCCGATGTCACCCTGCTCCAGTACCCCATCGACATGGATGATGGTGTGGGTGCCGATGGTCAGAGCCCACGGCCCCAGTCCCACTTCCTGCGGTTTCATGCCCTTGAGCTTCAGGTCGCCGCGGCGCACCGCCTCTTCGACAATGTTGTCGCAGATGCGGCCGAGCGGCTCGCCCGCCTCCAGCGCCAGACGCCGCCGCTCCGCCGAGGCCGCGCCCCACACGACTTCGGTGAACGCCAATTGCGCCAGGCGGAAGTGTTCCGGGTAGAGCCGCACGAACATCATGTCGGCTACCGCGATACCCATCATGCGATCGCGGCTGCCCGCCTTCCATTCGGCAATCCGCCGGAACAGGTCGACACGATGCTGGGAGTTGTCGGTGGCCAGCGCAACCAGCAAATCCTCCTTGGAACCGAAATGCTGGTAGAGCGTCCCGACGGCGTAATCGCACTTTTCCGCGATGCGCGCCATCTGCAGGTTAAGCAAGCCGTCCTGCCGGATCAGATCGCGGGCGGCATCCAGGAACAGATGTTCGCGCTCGCCTACTTCGCGCAGACGCCGCTCCTTGGTTCCCAAAATCCTGCTCCGATTGAATTGCGGACGGATTTTGAACTAGATTCAAATTTTGATCAAGTAACTTGTTCGGCCAGTCAAAAGAAGGTATTACCCAACAAAAACATGTAATTACGAAAAATAGTGCCGACACCATCGAAAATGGCCCGGTACCCGCCGGTATTATTGAATACCGGAGCAAACGATACGGCCGCTTTGTGACGAACCGTGTAAAGGATGGGCCGGACCCGCTCCGCTAGCTCGGCGACCAGCGCTGGTTGAGCAGGTGCAGCACCAGGTAGGAATAGTTGGCGCGGCCATAGCTGCCGTTGTAGCGCGCCAGGGCGCGCTTGTAATTGTTGTGTTCCTTGTCCAGGTAGAACTTCAGGATGGTGCAGCCCATGCGCAGATTGGTGCGCGGATCGAATAGATTGTCACCGCCCTGCCCGATCTCGGTCAGCCAGAACGGCATGATCTGCATGAAGCCGAATGCGCCGGACCTGGAGATGGCCAGGCGATCGAAACCGCTCTCGACATTGATCACCGCCAGCACCAGTTCCGGAGAAACCTGGGCCTTGGCCGCTTCGGCGTGCACCAATCCCAGGAAATCCAGCCGCTTCGCCGTATCCGGGATCGCCTTGGGCACGTAACGCTGCATCCGCGTCGACATGTCGGCAAGCCATACATCAGCGGCAAAACGATCGTCGAAACCCGCGCCTTCCTGCATGGCCTTGGCCAGCCGCGCACGCAGTTCCGGCTCCGGTTCGCCGGTCGGCCCGGCCTGCGCCGGTGCAGCCAGCAGCAGGGCCGACAGGCACAGCAGTGCGGACAGCAACAAGCCGCCCGCACCCCTGGCAGTGGCGTGCTCCAGCCGGATCACGCGGCCAGCTTCTCCAGCACCGCTTCCACGCTGGCGGCAATCATCTGCGCTTCGGCGGCGCCGCGGCGCTTGTACTCGAACTGGGCATTGGCCAGGCCCTTGTCGCCGATGACGATGCGATGTGGGATGCCGATCAGGTCGGCGTCGGCGAACATCGAGCCCGGGCGCTGGCCGCGGTCGTCGAGCAGCACGTCGATGCCGGCCGCGGCCAGATCGGCATAGAGCTTCTCCACCGCTTCCTTCACCGCGGCGGACTTGTCCAGGCCGATCGGGCAGATGATCAGGCGGAACGGCGCGATGGCGTCCGGCCACAGGATGCCGCCGGCATCGTTGCGCTGCTCGATCACCGCGGCGACGATGCGGCTGACGCCGATGCCGTAACAGCCCATTTCCGGCGTCAGCTCCTTGCCGCCCTCGTCGAGCACGGTCATGTGCATGGCATCGGAGTACTTCCGGCCCAGCTGGAAGATATGTCCGACCTCGATGCCGCGCACCAGCGTCAGCTTGCCCTGCCCGTCCGGGCTCGGATCGCCGGCGACGACGCTGCGCAGGTCCGCGCTTTCCGGCTCGGCCGCATCGCGCACCCAGTTGACGCCGCGCAGATGGAATCCGGCTTCGTTGGCGCCGCAGACAAAGTCCGCCAGCGTGGCGGCAGCATGATCGGCGATCACCGTGATTTTCGCCCCGACCGGACCGAGGAAGCCCGGCTCGCAGCCGAACGCGGCCCTGATCTCGGCATCGCTGGCCAGGGTGAACGGCACGGCGACTTTCGGGTGTTTCTCGGCCTTGATGGCATTCAGCGTGTGGTCGCCGCGCACGGCCAGCGCCACCAGGCCGCCGTCACGGCCCTTGGCCACGATCAGCTTGAGCGTGTGCTGCAGCGGGATGCCGAGCAGGGCGGCCACGTCCTCGCAGGTCTTCTGCGTCGGCGTGGCGACTTTCTCCAGCTGCGCGGTGGCCGCACCGCGGCTGCCCTGCGGGCTGGTGTCGGCCGCCTCGATATTGGCGGCGTAGGCGGACACGTCCGATACCGCCAGCAGATCTTCGCCGGAGTTCGCCAGCACGTGGAATTCCTCGCTGCGGTCGCCGCCGATGGCGCCGGAATCGGCCTTGACGATGCGGAAGTCGACACCAACACGGGTGAAGATGCGGCGATAGGCTTCGCGCATATTGCGGTATTCGCGCACCAGGTCGGCCTCGTCGGCGTGAAACGAGTAGGCATCCTTCATCAGGAATTCACGTCCGCGCATGACGCCGAAGCGCGGCCGGATCTCGTCGCGGAACTTGGTCTGGATCTGATAGAAATTCACCGGCAGCTGCTTGTAGCTGCGGATGTCGCGCCGCGCTATGTCGGTGATCACTTCCTCGTGCGTGGGCCCGAGAATGAAATCGCGCTGGTGGCGATCCTTGAAGCGCAGCAGCTCCGGGCCATATTTTTCGTAGCGTCCGGATTCCTGCCACAACTCGGCCGGCACCTGCGGCGGGAACAGCACTTCCAGCGCGCCGGCACGGTTCATCTCCTCGCGCACGATGGCTTCGACCTTCTGCAGCACACGCAGTCCCAGCGGCAGCCAGGTGTAGAGACCCGCGCCCAGCTTGCGGATCAGGCCGGCGCGCAGCATCAGCTGATGGCTGACCACCTCGGCATCGGCCGGCGTTTCCTTGGTGGTAACGAGGAAATACTTGGAAAGACGCATGTAGGGTCCTGTGAGGCCCCGCGGCGCTGGGCGCGAACGGAGCGATGGGAAGGCTTTAGGTATGAGGGGATTTTAGCTTATGGAAGCGCCCGGCCGCCCCTAGTCCTACCATTGCACCGGCCGGCGCGGCGATGCCGACGCCGGGCGGCCGCAAAATGCCGCCGATCCGCTGCCGGCGGCGCGGGCAGGCATCGGCGCCCGCGCGACGATATAATGGGCCGATGCAAGCCTTTTCACGGCCTCGCCAGGCACGCTGAGCGGGCAACCGCACACCCATGAACTTCCTCCGCGCGACGCGCCGGCTGCTGCTCGGCGCCAAACTCGACCCCCTCAATCCCCATACCCGTCAGCACATCGTGCTGGTGGCGTTCCTGGCCTGGATCGGCCTGGGCGCGGACGGCTTGTCCTCCGCCTGCTACGGTCCCGAGGAAGCCTTCCTGGCGCTGGGCGTGCACACCCATTTGGCCTTGTACCTGGCCATCGCCACGGCGGTCACCGTCTTCGTCATCTCCCTGGCCTACAACCAGGTGATCGAGCTGTTCCCTTCCGGCGGCGGCGGCTACAAGGCGGCGACACGGCTGATCGGTCCTTACGCCGGCCTGCTGTCAGGCTCGGCGCTGATTGTGGACTACGTGCTGACCATCACCATTTCGGTGGCCAGCGCGGCAGATGCGGTGTTCAGCCTGCTGCCGACGGACTGGCTGATGTACAAGTTCGTCAGCGAGCTGGCTTTGGTGGGGCTGCTGATCATCCTCAACCTGCGCGGGATGAAGGAGTCGATCCAGATCCTGCTGCCGATCTTCCTCGGTTTTTTTCTCACCCATGCCCTGCTCATCGGCTACGGCATCGCCGCCAAGTCCGAGCTGATCGACACGCTGATGCCGGAAACCCTGCGGCAGACGCACGAATTGTTTGACCAGTCGGGCTGGATTTTCGCGGTGTCGCTGTTCCTGCGCGCCTACTCGCTCGGCGGCGGCACCTATACCGGCATCGAGGCGGTCTCGAACAACATCAACATGCTGGCCGAGCCGCGGGTGCGCACCGGCCATCTGACCATGTTCTACATGGCCACCTCGCTGGCCTTCACCGCCGGCGGCATCATCCTGCTCTACCTGCTGTGGCAGGCCGCACCGGTGGTAGGCCAGACGCTCAATGCCGTGACCTTCAAGCAGATCATCGAAAGCCTCGGCTTCCACTCGCCGCACCTCAACGCCACCATCCTGGCACTGACCCTGGGACTGGAAGGCGGCCTGCTGCTGGTGGCGGCGAATACCGGCTTCCTAGGCGGGCCGGCGGTGATGGCGAACATGGCGGCGGATCGCTGGGTACCGCGCCAGTTCCGCCAGCTGTCGAGCCGCATGGTGACGCAGAACGGTGTGTTGATGATGGGCGGCGGCGCGCTGCTGATCCTGCTATGGAGCCATGGCGCGGTGTCGCTGCTGGTGGTGCTGTACAGCATCAACGTGTTCCTGACCTTCTCGCTGTCGCTGTTCGGCCTGAGCAAGTACTGGTGGGAGCAGCGCCGCTTCGTCAAGGGCTGGTGGCGCAGGCT
>JAMFRN010000094.1 GCA_026224805.1 Nevskia soli | reverse complement strand
CGATGAAGCCGATGTCGTTCTTGGCGAAGGAAACCGGCGGCAGCGGCGCCAGGGTCACGCCGTATTGCTCGGGGTGGGTGCCCACCGGCGAATGCACGGTGCAGGCGAAGCGGTGGAAGAAGCCGGACTGGATGCAGCCGGCCTCGAACAGCTGCCGCACGTATTCGAGGGCGTCGACGGTGTCCTGCAGGGTCTGCGTCGGGAAACCGTACATCAGGTAGGCATGCACCAGGATGCCGGCGTCGGTGAAGGCGCGCGTGACGCGGGCCACCTGCTCCACCGAAACGCCTTTCTTCATCAGCTTAAGCAGGCGGTCGGAAGCGACTTCGAGGCCGCCGGAGATGGCGATGCAGCCGCTGTCGGCGAGCTGCCGGCACAGCTCCGGTGTGAAGGATTTCTCGAAGCGGATATTGCCCCACCAGGAGATGGCGAGCTGGCGCTTCTGCAGTTCCGCCGCCAGCGTCTTCAGCGCCTTGGGCGGAGCGGCCTCATCGACGAAATGGAAGCCGGTCTGCCCGGTCTCGGCGACGATGCGCTCGATGCGATCGACCAGGATGGCGGCGCTGGCGGTGTCGTAGCGCGAGATGTAATCGAGGCTGACATCGCAGAAGCTGCACTTCTTCCAGTAGCAGCCGTGGGCCACGGTGAGCTTGTTCCAGCGGCCATCGGACCACAGCCGGTGCATGGGATTGAGCATGTCCAGCACCGACAGGTAGCGGTCCAGCGGCAGGCCGTCCCAGGTCGGCGTGCCGATTTCAGCGAAGGGCACGTCGGGTTCGCCGTTGTTGATGAACTGCACCGCGTTGCCTTCGGTGCCGCGAGTGAAGGTGCGCACCAGGCGCTCGCGCGGACGCTCGCCGCGCAGATGCTCCAGCAGGGCCAGCAGCGGGCGCTCGCCGGCATCGAGGCTGACGTAGTCGAAATAATCGAACACTCGCGGCTCGCTCAGCTCGCGCAGCTCGGTGTTGACGAAGCCGCCGCCGAGCACGGTGACGATGGCCGGGTTGGCGGCCTTGATCGTCTGGGCGATGCGGAACGCCGCGTAGACCGCGCCCGGAAAAGGTACCGACACCAGCACCAACTGCGGCGCGTGCCGCTGCAGCGCCTGCAGGGTCAACTCCTGCAGGGTGCTGTCGACCAGGTTGAGCGGCGCCGCCAGCGCCTCGGCCAACGGCTCGAAGCTGGCCTGGCTCTGCGCCAGGGACTCGGCGTAACGCACGAACTCAAAGCGCGGGTCCACCGCGTCGCGCAACACGTCGGCGAGATCGTTCAGGTACAGGGTGGCGAGATGCCGGGCGCGATCCTGCAGGCCGAGCGAGCCGAAGGCCCACGCCAGGGGATCTTCGCCGTCTTCCCCGGTGTACACGTCGAGGGAGGCGAAGCGCGATCCTTCCGGCAGGAAATTGCGCCCGCAGATGCGGTGGCCGATGGTGGGATCGCGCCCCTGCAGGAAGGCGATGGTCGGCGTCACGGTGGACAGGTAGCGCTCGAACTGCTGGTGAAAAGCCATGACCCGGTGCGAGCGCTTGCGCGCTGGCAAGGCCTCGATGCAGCGGTGGATCTCCTGCAGTCCTTCGGGACAGAACAGCTTCAGCACCAGGGCCAGGGCCAGGTCTTCCTGCACCGCGTCGACGCCGCGCGAGCGCAGGAAGCCGGTCAGGTAGGCGGTCGAGGGATAGGGCGTGTTGAGCTGCGTCATCGGCGGGATGACGGACAGGACGCGAAGGGAAGAGGCTGGGGTCATTCTGACAAGCGATCTGCGGTTTCGGCCCTGCTGGCGGCCTGATGCGGCACCGTGGCGGCGCGCGGCCATCTTATCAAATGCCCTTCGGCGACTATGGCAAAAGCTTCCGAAAATGCCAATATTGCCGTCCGCACACCGCCATCCCGACACGCCATGCCCTCCTTCGACATCGTCTCCAAAGTGGACAAGCACGAACTGACCAACGCGGTGGATCAGGCCAGCCGCGATCTCGGCAACCGCTACGACCTGCGCGGCACCAATTCACGCTTCGAGCTGGAGGAGTCGGTGGTGACGCAGTTCGCGCCGAGCGAATACCAGCTGGAGCAGCTGCTGGACATGCTGAAGCCGCGGCTGGCCGGGCGCGGCATCGACCTGCGCTGCCTCGAACTGGGCGAGGTGGAGAGCAACCTGGCCGAGGCCCGCCGCAAGATCACCATCAAGCAGGGCATCGAGCAGGTGGAGGCCAAGAAGATCATCGCCCGCATCAAGGAAGCCAAGATCAAGGTCGATACCAGCATCAACGGCGACAAGCTGCGCGTCAGCGGCAAGAAGCGCGACGATCTGCAGGCGGCCATCGCCCTGCTGCGCAAGGCGGAACTGGAGCTGCCGTTGCAATTCGAGAATTTCCGCGACTAACAGCTGCTGTGGCGCGCACGCCGCCGCCGGACATCTTTTGGAGAATCGAATGCAACCAGCTTCCGGCGCGCAACCGCCGCCTCCGAAAAACGATCTTCCCACCGGTTTCTGGCCGCAGGGCTGGTGGAAGATCATGGAAGTCCGCATCGGCATCATTCCCCTGCCGATTTACCTCCTGCTGCTGGCCCTGATCGTGGGCTTTGTGGTCACCGGCAAGATCCCAAGTGAAATTTCCGCCGCCATCGCCCTGCTGGCGGTGGGCGGGTTCACCTGCTCCGAACTGGGCAAGCGTATTCCGCTGATCCGCAACGTCGGCGCCGCGGCGATTTTCGCCACCTTCATTCCGTCCTGCCTGGTGTTCTATAACCTGCTGCCCGCGATGCTGGTGCAATCCGTCACCGATTTCACCAAGTCCACCAATTTCCTCTATCTGTTCATCGCCTCGATCATCGTCGGTAGCATCCTGAGCATGGACCGGACCGTTCTGATCAAGGGCTTCATCAAGATCTTCGTGCCGCTGGCGGCCGGATCGATCGCGGCCGGCCTCCTCGGCACGGCGGTGGGGACGCTGCTTGGCCTGGGCGCTCATCACACCTTGTTCTTCATCGTGGCCCCCATCATGGCGGGCGGCATCGGCGAGGGCGCGATCCCGCTGTCGGTGGGATACGCGGGGATCCTGCATCAGGAGCAGGGCGAGTTGTTTGCGCAGATCCTGCCATCGGTGATGCTGTCCAGCCTAACGGCGATCCTGTTCGCGGGCAGCCTGAATTATGTCGGCAAGAAATTTCCCCATTTGACCGGAGAGGGGCGCCTGCAGCCGGATGAGCGGGCCGATATGGACCCGTCAAAAGGGGAAATAACCGGCCAGGTCGACGTCAGCCACATTGCCGCCGCCGGCATTACGGCTGTTTCACTGTATCTGGTCGGCGTGATGTGCCAACGCCTGTTCGGCCTGCCGGCGCCGGTCGCCATGCTGTTCATCGCCGTGCTGATCAAGCTGACGCAGGCGGTATCGCCGCAGATCCAGGAAGGCTCGTTCGTGGTTTACAAGTTTTTCGCCACCGCCGTCACCTACCCGCTGCTTTTCGCCATCGGCGTGTCGATTACGCCCTGGGACAAATTGATCGCGGCGTTCAATCTGCCCAACTTGATCACCATCGTGGCAACCGTGACCACATTGATGGGGACAGGCTTCCTGGTGGGGCGCCGGCTGCACATGTACCCGATCGAAACGGCCATCGTCAACGCCTGCCACAGCGGCCAGGGCGGCACCGGGGACGTGGCGATCCTGACCGCCGCCAATCGCATGCAACTGATGCCTTTTGCCCAGGTCGCCACCCGCATCGGCGGCGCCATCACCGTAACGCTGACCCTGCTTTGCCTGGCCCGTTTCGGCTGAAGCGGGAGGCGCCCTGGAGTATTTTTGGTTTAAGTGCACACAGTGTTCCCCTCTCCCGCAAGTGGGAGAGGGGAATAGTCACGTCGCGCGCGTTTGCAGGGCCTCGGCCTTGAGCCGCGTCAGCTCCTCGTCCTTTCTTTCCCACAGCGCGTTGACCCAATCCTGGAAGCGCTCGCGGAATACGGGATCGTCCTGGTAGTCGCCGCCGACCAGGTCCATCGGCACCGGCAGCACCCGTGCCCGCGCCTTGATGTTGCGCTGGTCGCCGCAGAGGAAACCGCCGAGGGTGCCGTAGCGGCTCGGCGCGTAGCACAGGGTGACGTCGACGATGCCGGCGAACTGCTCGCCCATGGCGTTGAGGGCGAAAGACAGGCCGGCGGCCTTGGGCTTTAGCAGGTTGCGATAGGGCGAACCCTTGGCGTCACGCTTGGCCGGGGTGAAGCGGGTGCCTTCGAGGAAGTTGACCATCGTCACCGGAATGCTGCGGTATTTCTCGCAGGCCTTGCGGGTCACCAGCAGGTCCTGCTGCCGCAGCGCCGGATTGGCGGCGACGGCGGCCCTGGAATGGCGCTTGACGAAGGGCATATCCAGGGCGACGCAGGCCATGCCGATCACCGGCATCCACAGCAGTTCCTGCTTCAGGAAGAAGCGCGTGAACGGCAGGCGCCGGCCGAAGATATCCACCAGCAGCGGGATATCGGCATAGGACTGGTGGTTGCACACCAGCAGCCAGGTCTTGCCGGGATCAAGATCAAGTTCGCCTTCGATGACGATGTCGCGCCGGGGACCATGCAGCAGCAGAAAGACCAGGCGGTTCAGGCCCCACCAGCTGCCGTTGCCGACGAAGGCACCGAGCCAATAGCGGGCCAGCCAGGTGCGCCCGCGCGCCGACGGCGTGAGCAGCTTCAGCAGCGCGCCCAGCATCAGCAGCGCAAAACTGATCAGCAGCGTGATCAGCAGCAGGGGGAAGCCCAGGACGATGAGCAGCGGAGCTGGCAGCCAGCGCAACACTAGGGCTTATCCTCCCTTCTGATACGCGGGACTGAGATCGCGCACCGCCTCGACCAGGGCAGTGACGCTCTCGATGGGCGTGTGCTGCAGGATGCCGTGACCCAGGTTGAAGATGTGGCCGGGGCCGTGACCGTAGTCGGCCAGCACGCCGGCGACTAGTTCGCGCACCTTTTCCGGACGGGCGAACAGCGAGGTGGGATCCAGATTGCCCTGCAGGGCGACGCGCCCGGCCACCGCCTTGCGCGCCTCACCGAGGCTGGCGGTCCAGTCCACACCCAGCGCGGCGCAGCCGCTCTGCGACATTTCGGCGAGATGGCCAGCGGCGCCCTTGCTGAACAGGATCACCGGCACGCCCGGCGCCAGGGTCTTGAGGCGCGTCACCACATCCTGCATCGCGGCCAGCGAGAACTGGCGATAGCCCTGCGGATCGAGTGCGCCGCCCCAGGTATCGAACACCATCAGGGCATCGGCGCCGGCGCGCACCTGCGCCGCCAGGTACAGCGCCACCGCTTCGGCCAGCCTGGACAACAGGATCTTGAGCAAGTCAGGGCGGTCATAGCGCAGGCGCTTGGCATGGACGAAGTCGCGCGAGCCGGCGCCCTCGATCATGTAGGTGGCCAGGGTCCAGGGGCTGCCGGCAAAGCCGATCAGGGGCACGCGGCCCGCCAGCTCTTTCTTGATGGTGCGCACCGCGTCCATCACATAGCCCAACTCGGCTTCCGGATCGGGCACGCGCAGCTTGAGGATGGCTTCTTCGGTCCGCAGCGGGTGATGGAACGCCGGGCCTTCGTTGTCGACGAAGTGCAGGCCCAGGCCCATGGCGTCGGGCACGGTGAGGATGTCGGAAAACAGGATCGCCGCATCGAAACCGAAGCGGTCGATCGGCTGCATCGTCACTTCGCAGGCCAATTCGGGATTCTTGCACAGCGCCAGGAAATCGCCGGCCTTGGCGCGGGTGGCGCGGTACTCGGCTAGGTAGCGCCCGGCCTGGCGCATCAGCCATACCGGCGTGCGCTCCACCGGCTCGCGCCGCAGGGCGCGCAGGAACAGATCGTTTTTCAGCGGATTGGGGGAGGTCATATTCTGGGTATCGGTCAAGCGAGGGCGGCGGCCACTTCCGCCTGGATCGCCTGGGCGGCGGCGCGTGGATCGGCGGCGTCGCGGATCGGCCGCCCCACCACCAGGTAGTCGGCTCCCGATTGCAAGGCGCGGGCCGGGGTCATCACCCGCTTCTGATCGGAGTCGGCGCGATTGTCGACGGGGCGAATGCCGGGGGTAACGACGATCAACTCGCGCGGCGCCTCGCCGCGCAGCTTCGTCACTTCCAGGCCGGAGGAGACCACGCCATCGCAGCCGGCGGCCAGGGAGCGGCGGGCGCGCGACAGCACCAGCGCTTCGACGTCGCACTGGAAGCCGAGGTCGTCGAGATCGCCGCGGTCGAGACTGGTGAGAGCCGTCACCGCCAGCACTTTCAGGCCATTGCTCTTGGCCTTGGCGGCGGCTTCCATGATCGCCTGGTTGCCGTGGATGGTGCAGAACTGGGCCCCGCGCTCGGACAGGGCGCTGACCGCCCGCGCCACGGTTTCCGGAATGTCGAAGAACTTGAGATCGACGAAGACCTTGTTGCCGCGACCGCGCAGCCATTCCAGCAGCTCGAAGAAGCCCGGCGCCATGCACAGCTCCATGCCGATCTTGTAAAACCCAGCGGCATCGCCGATGCGCTCGACCAGGGCGCGGGCGGCAGCCGCTTGCGGCAGGTCGAGGGCGACGATCAGGCGGTCCTGCGCGGGGATGGTAGTGTTGGGCACTTCAGATTCCGGTGAACAAGATATCGAGCGCGGCGATGAAATCGCCACGCTGCGAGGAAAGATTGCCGACTACGGGCCCAAGCTCGTTGATCGCCACCGCGGAGAGTTCGCCGGTGGAAACGATGAATGCCCTGGAACCCAGCTTTACTTCAGGATGCAGCGCGCGGATCAGCCAGTTGATCGATTTGCGCGGCCGCAGCGGCGCCACCAGGCGCGTTTCCAGCACATCGACGGCGCTGGATTGGAGATCGACCAGATAAGGTGCCTGTTCCGCCGATGCACTGGTGTTGCGATAGACATCGAACTGGGCCATCAGAAACGACGCAAGCCTGCGCTCCACACCCCATGTTCGCGGATGTAAGCGTTGTAGCTTTCGATCGCTTCGCGGTTCTCCTCGCGCCAGCGGTCGGCCCGCAGCTTGCGCAACGCCGCATCGATCGCTTCTTCCGCCAATTGCGAGAGATTCAGCTTGAGCCGGCGCGCTTCCTGCAGCAGGTCTTCGCGCACGCTGAGATTGACGCGGCCCTTGGATGCTTTGCCGGGGGATTTGGCTTCGCTGCCGTCCATCGCTGGCCTCAAAACAACACACTGAGCATATGATATGCGCATCGCGATGCGCATTCAATTCCGGCAGGCCGTTCCCGGCAGCGTGCTCAGCCCGGCTTGTATGGCTCCGCAGCGGCAACCGTCTGCGCCGCCACGATGCGGCGGCTACGCATCAGCACTCCGGCGTAATACAGGGCGTAGTAGCCCACCACCACGCCGAGCAGCAGCAGGGTCAGCAGGCTTTTCGAGCCGCCCAGGGCGGCCAGCGGATCACCCGGGTTCGGCAGTGTCAAGGCGCCGCCGTTCTGCTCGATCTGCGGATACAGCACGGCGATGCGGTAGACGATGCGCACCACGAACAAGGCCGAAACCGCCAGCCCGATGTAGACGTTGGGAATGTAATAGTGCTTCGTCCCCCGCGTCTCGAAACTGGTATGACTCAGGCTGAGCAGCCCCAGCGCGGCTCCCGCGGCGACGCCGGCGAGCAGCCCGAGATGGGCATGCAGGCCCAGCGGCAGAATCAATATGAACACGGCCAGTGCGCTGAGCAGCGCCACCCGCAGGCCCATGCGCAACGGCGTAACTTCCTGCGGTCCGATATTGCGGCGATGGCGCCGGTACAGGCGGTACAGGATCAGGGCGGCCAAGGGCAGCAGCACCAGACCATGGATGGAGGGTAGGTTCATGAATATTCCTTACACGAGCAATCCTTAGAGCTTATCCGTGGATAAGCTCTTATATGCAGCACAGCTTACAAAAGACGCGCACCGATGGCCTTGAGCACGGCATGCGTGCGGTCGCGCGCCTCCAGCTTATAGAGGATTTCGGTGAGGTGGTTCTTGACGGTACCGTCGGAAATACCGAGGGCGCGGCCGATCTCCTTGTTGGAATAGCCGCCGGCCACCAGGCGCAGCACCGCCAGCTCGCGCTCGGTCAGGTGCGCCGGAGTGCCCTGGTCGGCAGGTGCGGCCGGGGCGCCCCGGCGCGCCGCCTGCAGGCTTTGCGGCGCCAGCAAGGTCTCGCCGGCCGCCACCCGCAGGATCGCGGCTTTCAGCTCTTCCGGCGCCGCATCCTTGAGCAGGAAGCCCTGCGCCCCGGCCTGCACCGCGCCCTGCAGCAGCGCCGCATCGTCGAAGGTGGTGAGCAGGATGGCGGGGGTGTAGTCGCCGCGCGCGCGTAGCGCCCGTACCACTTCGATGCCGGAATGGCGCGGCATGCGCACATCGCTGACCAGCACGTCGACGCGGGTCTGCTGCAAGGCCGCCAGCAGGGCCGCACCGTCCTCGGCCTCGACCGCCACTTCCAGCCCGCCCAGCTGCTCCAGCAGGGCGCGCAGGCCGCGCCGCACCAGTGCCTGATCGTCGGCCAGGGCCAGCCGCAGCGGCGCCGTCACGCCGGCACATCCGCGGCTTGCGGCAGCCAGGCGCGCAGCCGCAGCCCTCCGCCGCTGGCCACGCCGAGTTCCAGGCGGCCGCCGAGCGCTTCCAGCCGCTCCTGCATGCCGCGCAGGCCATTGCCCGGCAGCGGCGCCTGCCGGGCGCGACCATCGTCCTCCACGCTCAGTACAATGCCGGCGCCCTCGGTGGCGAGGCGGATCGCGATATGCGCGGCGCCGCTGTGGCGCAGCGCATTGGTCAGCCCTTCCTGCGCACAGCGCAGCAGGGCCTGCGCCTGCGCCAGCCCGGCGGCGCGCGCCTGCGGCGCCAGCTCCAGCCGCACCTGGGGATGCGGCAGCGCCGGCACCAGGGCGGCCAGCGCCTGTTGCAGATCGATGCCGTCGTGCTCGCGCAGGGTGCTGACCACGCCGCGCACATCGGTCAGCAACTCGTCGGCGAGGCGCTCGCATTCGGCAATGGCCGGCAGCGGAATCGCGCCGGCCTGGCGCGCCTGCAGGCGCAACTGCAGCTTGAGCGCGGTGAGCTTGTGGCCGACCACGTCGTGCAGCTCACGCGACAGGCGCAGGCGCTCCTCGCTGCGCGCGCTTTCCAGCAGCAGCCGCCGCGTCGCCAGCAGCTCGCTGTTGATGCGCACGGCGGCGTCGCGCGATTCCCCTGCGCTCTTGGCGTAGACCGTCATCATCGCGGCAAAGGCCTGGAAGGCGCCGTAGGACAGCATCGATATGGCCGCATCGGCCCAACCCCATAGCTGCTGCTGCATCAGCAGAAACGGCAGATTGGCCAGCAGCATCAGCGCCAGCGCGAGCCGCGGCGGATACAGCGCGCTCACCTGACCAGCGACGATGATCAGCAGGATCGGCATCGGACCGCCGCTGAAGGCGCGACAGGCCAGCAGCGTGGCGGGAATTTGCAGCAGCACCAGGATGCGCAAGCGGGTCAGCTGGAGCTCGTTATCGGGAGGGCGGCAAAGCGAGCGCAGGATATAGAGCAGCAGCACGGCGACCATGCCCAGCAGCCCGGCCACGGTGACGCCGGACCAGTGCAAGCGCCCGTTACTCCATTCGGCCCAGGGTTGCAGCGCCGCGGCGATCCAGGTGACGTAGACAGCCAGGCTCAGCGGCTGAAAAGGGCCGTTAAAGCGACTATCGCGCAGCGTCGGCGAAACTTGTTCCATCGCCGCAGTATAGGAGACGCGCCGCCGTGGCCGAAGGTGAGTTTTGTCACCCCCGGCTCGTGCTATCTGTCACCTGCCCGCTCCTGTTGGCGGTCACGACAATGGCCGCACGTCCATCGGGAGCGGCCTCATGCACGGAATCGTTCTGGCTTTGCACATCGCGGTCGGCGCGGCGGCGCTGCTCAGCTTCTGGACCGCGGCGCTGGCGCGCAAGGGCAGCCCCACGCATCGCCTGGCCGGGCGCGTCTATCTGCTGGCGATGACCGGCATCCTGGTCACGGCGTTGCCATTGGCCCTGGCCTACTTCGGCCGCGGCCAGCCGCTGTTCGGCGTGTTCTTCCTGTATCTGATGCTGCTGGTCGGCGGCAGCGTGGTGGTGGCGCCGCGCGCGGTACGGCTGAAGCAGGACTTCGAAGCGTTTCGCGGCGGGATCTATCCCCTGCTGGCCTGGGCGCTAATAGCAGGCGGCGCGGCAACGGCGGCGATCGGACTATGGTCCGGTCAAACGCTGCTGCTGGCGTTTGGCCTGGTCGGCGCGTTGCGCTCGGTGCACATGCTGCGCCTGCGCCGCCTGCCCGCACCACCGCCGGGCTGGTGGCTGCGCGAACACTTCACCGCGATGATCGCCAACGGCGTCGCCACCCACATCGCCTTTCTCGGCATCGGCCTGGCGCGGGTACTGCCGCCGCGCATTCTGGAGCTGCACCTGTCCTGGTTCATCCCGCTCGCCGCGGGGATCAGCGCCATCGCCTGGCTGAGCCGGCGGCATCGCCGACGCTTCGCAGGCCGCCCCGCCGCTCTTGTGCCGCAGGCTGCCGCCTCTTCGACATCAAGCTAAGAAAACTCTGATCAACCTTCTACAGTCATTCCGGCGCAAGCCGGAATCCAGGGAATCCAGCGCTGCGCTTGGGCTCTGGACCCCGGCTTTCGCCGGGGTGACGATTATTCAGAGATTCCCCAAGCGCGGCTGCCGTCTTTCATCATCTGCCAAGGAATCCGACATGCTCATCGAAATCGTCCGCCATACGCCGTCCTGGGTATGGCTGCTGCTCGCCGTGCTATTGCGCCGCGGCTACGCCATGACCAAGCCGCAGCAGGTATCGCAATCGCGCCTGGCGCTCATGCCTGGCCTGTTCGCCCTGCTTTCCCTGGGCGGCGTGATCTCCACCTTCGGCGCGCAGCCGGGCGCCCTGCTGTGCTGGATCGCCGGGCTGGCCCTATCCGCATATGAGACGCAGCGGCATGGCGCGCCGCCGGGAGCGGCCTACCGGGCGGACAGTCGCAGCTACAATCTTCCCGGCAGCTGGGTGCCGCTGCTGCTGATCGCGCTAATTTTCACGGTCAAGTACAGCGTCGGCGTGCAGCTGGCATTGCATCCGCAGCTGCGCCAGCTGGAGTGGCTGGTACTGGCGGTGAGCATGGCCTACGGCGCACTCAGCGGCGTCTTCGTGGGGCGGGCGCTGCGCCTGTGGCACTTGCATCGTTCGCCAGCCGGCAGCATCAGCGTCATCGGGTGATCATCGAACGGATGGATCGAGGTTACGGCTACAATCCCGCGCAGAGCCCAGCTCAAGGGCAGCACTCAAAGGGGGGCACATGAGCATCCTGATTCTGGCCGCCGCACTATGGCTCGGCCTGCATATCGGCGTCGCCGGCACCGGTCTGCGCGGAGCACTGGTCGCCGTGGTCGGCGAGCGCGGCTTCCGCGCCCTGTTCGGCATCTGCTCCATCGCCGCCATCAGCTTCCTGGTGATCGCGTTCAACCATGCGCCGCGCAGCGGGCTGTGGTACGCGGCGCCGTGGCTGCGCTGGGTCCTGGCCGGGCTGATGCTGCCGGCGGTATTCCTGCTGCTTGCCTCGTTCGCCACCGTCAGTCTCAAACCGGAGGACGCCGGCACCCGGCGCGGCAGTGCGCGCGGCATCCTGCGCGTCACGCGCCATCCCATGCTGTGGTCGTTCACGCTGTGGGCCACCATCCACATCATCGGCAACGGCGAGCTTGCGGCCTGTGTGTTCTTCGGCACCTTCCTGCTCACCGCGCTGGCCGGCATGCCCTCGATCGACGGCAAGGCGGCGCGGCGCAATGCGCAAACCTGGAACAGTTTCGCCGCGGAAACCTCGATCCTGCCCTTCGGCGCCATCCTCGGCGGACGCAACCGCTTCAGCGCCGCCGAGATCGGCTGGCTGCTGCCGCTGGTCTCCATCGCCCTGTGGGCCGCGATGCTGCTGTTGCACCAGAAGGTCATCGGCGTTGCGCCGATACCGGGCCTGAGCCTGTAGTGATCATGCCGCACATGGCGCCAAGGCTCGATGATGGCGCGCGAGCCGCTGGAACTTTGTGCCAGCCCTGCCAGTCGCAATGGGGTCTCCCACAACGCGTCCGCCGTCACCTCGGCATCAGGCGGATTGCGGCAGACAACAAACACCTCACCCCAAAGGGGAGTTAGCGATGAACAAAATACCCGGCAGGTCCGGAACCGCAGCGCTACTGGCGGCAGCCGCATTCCTTGCATTCACCGCGCAGGCGCATGCCGACCTGAGATGCACCATGCATTTCACCTTGAAGGGCTGGTCGGCTTTCTATAAAACCGCTTCCGGCCACGGCAAGGTGAGCTGCAGCGACGGCTCCACCATCGAAGTGAAGCTGTCCTCAAAAGGCGGCGGCCTGACCCTGGGCACGTCAAGCATCGACGATGGCATCGGCGAATTCAGCGGCGTGGACAGCATCCGCGACATCCTCGGCACTTACGCCACCGGTGCCGCCCATGGCGCGGCCGGAGATGCCGGTGTCGTGCAGGCGCTGACCAAGGGCGAAGTATCGCTGGCGCTCAAGGGCACCGGCCACGGCCTGGATGCCGGCGTCGACTTCGGCAAGTTCGTCATCAGCGAGGTGCGGCCTCCGGCACCACCCCCAGAACCCCCGGTAACAACCGAGGCACCACCCGCGCCAGCGCAGTAAGGTTCATCAATAGCGCGGCTCGCGTCGTACTTTGACGTGGAAATATCGTCCGGGCCAATGATCGTTTACTCCGGCCACGGGCGGCTCATCACGATGGAGGAGTGACATGGCGAAGCCAGCGAAGAACACGATTTGCCTTTGGTACGACAGCGATGCCGAGGAGGCGGCGCGGTTTTACGCCAAGACCTTTCCGGATTCGTCGGTCGGCGCGGTACACCACGCACCGGGAGACTATCCGTCGGGGAATAAAGGGAACGTGTTGACCGTCGAGTTCACCTTGATGGGCATTCCCTGCCTCGGGCTCAACGGCGGACCTATGTTCAAGCATAGCGAAGCGTTCTCGTTTCAAGTCGCAACCGCTGACCAGGCCGAAACGGATCGCTACTGGAACGCGATCGTCGGCAACGGCGGCCAGGAGAGCGCCTGCGGTTGGTGCAGGGACAAATGGGGATTGTCCTGGCAGATTACGCCGATCGCCCTGACGAAAGCGGTTACTGATCCCGATCCCGGCGTCGCCAAGCGCGCGTTCGATGCGATGATGCGGATGAAAAAGATCGACATCGCCGCAATCGAGGCGGCGCGCCGCGGTTGAGCTTGCATCTTCGAAGCAAGCCCAGCCCGGGAGTCGTCAGCCGATCAGCTGCCCCGGCTTCCAGTTTTTCGGGTGAGCCGCCACGATTCTTTGCCCAGGCCCTTGCGGCGCTGCCTGAGATACGACCGTTGAACTCCCGCTAACGCCCGGCGAGGGCTGGATCACCGGCTGCGGTATCGTATCGCAGGCACCCAGGCCGAAAGTCGGATTGGAAGGCGCGGCCAGCTTGGGCGGAGTAAGGAACGCCGGCGGCGAGCTGAGATCGAGGAAGTCCGCCAGCGTCGTGGCCTGGGCATCGCGGTAGGTCAGCGCGGGCAGATTCCACTTGGCGCGGATGGTGGCGATGATCGAAGTATGGTCGTGCACCACGTTGGTCACGGCGTTGGGCTTGCTGTACGGCGAGACCACCACCGTGGGCACCCGCATGCCGGTGATGTTGTAGGCGCCGGGGGTGTCGGTGGAGGCCAGCATGGGCTGGATGCTGTCCGGCTCGGGCACGGAGGCCGGCGGCACGTGGTCGTAGTAGCCGCCGTGCTCGTCGTAGGTCCAGACCAGCAGGGTGCGCGACCATTTCGGCGAGGCCATCACCGCCTGCACCACCTGTGACACAAACGCTTCGCCGTAGGCGATGTCCTGCGGATTTTCCTCGCTGCCGCCCAGCGACTCGACGGCTTCGTCGAGATTGTCGAGAACGGCGGCCACCGCGGGCGGCAGGTTGGGGTTGGATTTCAAATTGCCGAACAACAGCGAGCCGATCTCCGGACCGAGGCCGAAATCCGAATCCACGAACGAGACTGCGGGCAGCGTGCCGGCGGCGCAATCGAGGAAGAACTGCAGCACCGGGGAGAAATTCAGCGGATTGCGTTCGAGAATCTGCGGAATGACGGCGAGGTTGGGCAGGTCGGTGAAGTAGTCGCGCCAGGTCACACCGTATTTGTTCAGGATGTCGGGCAGCGTGCCGCCGGCCGGATAGGGCAGCGAAAACGAGCTGCTGCTGGTGGCGATGTCGCCCGCCGCCGTGCCGGAATACAGGAAGCGGCGATTGGGATAGGTCTGGCAGGGCGCCGCGGCGAAACAGCGGTTGCCGACGCAGAAGGTCTTGGCCATCGAATAGTAGAACGGGATGTCCGTCTCGTCCCAGTAGCCCATGGCGGTGATACTGGTGCCGGCGAAGCCGTCCATGCGGCCGCCGTTGATCTGCGTGTGGCTGGAATTCCAGTTCTGCGTCACGCTGTTCGGCGCGCAGGTGCTGGGCATGTGGAAGGCCCGCTGGTAACCGCCGTCGAGCGGGTTAGTATTGAGCGGCAGGCCGTTGTCGTCGAAGATGAAGCCATCGGCCAGGGGCTGCCCACGCAGCGGCAGCATGCCCAGGTAATTGTCGAAGGAGTGGTTTTCCATCATCACGATGACCACATGATCGAACGGCAGGGTCGCGTCCGCAGTGCCGGCGGGGCGCGTCGGGTCCGGCAGATCGCCCGGGACGGCGCTGGGGTTGCCGCCATTGACGCTGCTGGAGCTGCCGCAGCCGTTCAGGCCCTGCGTCGCCGCCACCATCGCCGCCGCCGCCGAACCACCCAGGAAAGTGCGCCGCGAAAAACCCTTGCTCATCACATACCCCCGAGAACAATGAACCTGAATGTCCGCGCCGCACTCCGCACCGATAAGCTCCCCGATGATAGGGAGCGGTCGGTCATAGGCAGCCGAAGGCTGCGGGCCGGAGTCAGGACGCGTCTTGGAATCTGAAAATTCTACTTCGGTGATTTTGCGGCGTGATGACAAAAATGTTGCGTACTGTTGCGTTGACCGCCTGTCCGGCGGATTCGGCGCGGCAAGGGGGCATCCCTGAAGCGAGCAAGGCGCACAAGGAAAAAGGCCCGATTACGCGGGCCTTCTGCGCAACTCACCGACTCAGTGCCGGCGCTAAGCGTTCGCGGTAAGCCCCGGCGTCACACCCGAGATCTCGGCGCAGATCGCGATGAGGCGATCCTGCAGCGCCGGATCGTTGGCTTGCTTATTCGGCTCCATCCGCTTCAGGTGATAGAAATATTTGCCGGTCACCTGTGACTTGGGGTCTTTCCCGGCGGCGAGCCAGGCCTGGGTCAGGTGCGCCTGTTCCATGTCATCGGGCGCGCCGGGGCCGCCCATGCTGGTCGGTACCCAACCAGGCTCCAGCGAGTTAGAGGAAACCTCAGGCCAACGTCGCGCAAAAGCGAAGGCCAGCATCGCATCGTGGAGCTTGCTCTCGGCGTAGGCCGCCGAACCGTCCCAGCGGCGCTGCTCCCAGAGAATATCGTCGAGGTTGGCATCGACGTGGTGGTGCATCCCGGAGCTGAGATAAACCAGCCGCTTCGGCCTTTCGATCAGGGCGGTCAGGATATAAGCGGACAGCGTATTGATTGCGAAGACGTGCGGGAGACCGTCCTTCGTAAGTTTGTGTCTTTCGCGATAACCGACCGCGGCATTGTGTATCACCGCGTCGAAGCGGCCGAGTGCGTTGACACGTTCCGCGACCGCCCTGGCTCCCGCGATGGTGTCGAGATCGCCCTCGACCACAGCCTCAGCTTCTGGTAGCGCCAGGCGTGCATCCTCAGCGCGCGCCGCATTGCGGGCATGCAGGACCACTTGATGCCCCTGCTGAACAAGCAATTCAGCCGCCATGAGACCGAGACCTGCTGAGGAACCTGAAATGAAGATGCGTGACATATGAGTTCTCCTGGAAAAGCGGCAATGTGACAATCAAGCCGAGGTTGAACGGCTGGCGACAACGAGAGCCGCCCCGAGCAGCGCACCAGCGACACCCAGTAAATAAACCGCTGCGTAGCCGAACTGGCCGGCAACCAGGCCGGCCCCGGGGCCGGCAATGCCGTAGGCGATGTCCATGAAGGCAACAAAGCCGCCCATCGCACTGCCACGATTGGCCGGCAGAACGCGCTTGAGTGCTTCCACGCCGAGCGCAGGGAAGACCAGTGCGCACCCCAGTCCGGTGACGAGGGCCCCGCTCAGCGCCACCCACTCGTTTGGCGCCTGCCACAACATTGCCTGACCGATGGCCTCGACCACGAGCGACCAGAAAGCGACGCGAAGGCCGCCGATCCGATCGGGCAAATGTCCCAATACGACCCGAACGAAGATGAAGCCGCCACCGAATGCGGTCATCACCAGGCCGGCATGCGTCCAGCCTCGCGCGGAGAAATACAGCGAAGCGAACGCGGTGAGTCCGGAGAGGCCGACACCTTGCAGCATCAGGCCGAGGCCTTCCCGCCAGATCTGGGTGATCACGCGATGAAATGGCAGCCGACGACCGGCGGGGGAGATATAGGAGGTCGCGCCCACCGCAATCACGATCGCCAGCATCGGGGCAATGACGCATGCAATCATGGCGGCCTGGAGACCCCATTGGTGATAGAGCGCCATGCCAATAGGTGCGCCGATCGCCAGTGCGGCAAACATGGCAATGCCGGTCCAGGACATCGACATACCGGCGCGCTGCGGGCCGACCGAAGAAATTGACCAGGAAATGCAGCCAGTGACGAATTGGCTTTCTCCCAGGCCCGCGGCGAGACGGCCCACCACCACGACGCCAAGGCTGAGTCCAGGTGAAAGTCCAGGGAGCGCCGCAATCATATAGAGCCCGCCCCCAAGGGCGGAAAAGGCAGCACCCTGAAGAGCCGCCCGCTTGCCACCGTGCTGGTCGGTGATGCGCCCGGCGTAACCACGGGTCAGCACGGTGGCCAGGAACTGGATGCCAATGACGAGTCCGACCACGAGATTGCCGAAGCCGAGCTTGTCGTGGACGAACAGTGGAATGACGGGCAAGGGCAGGCCCACGGCGAGATAGCCGCAGAAGAGTGCTGCGATGACGGCCAGGGCGGGATGGGACAGGTGGGTTGATGGGGCGTTGACTTGCCCTGCCGCTGTGATGGTCGTTGTGGACATGACGAACTCCAGGTTTGTGATCAGAGGGAAAGGCCGCCCCCATTCAGGGGCGGCCGATGCCATTCAAGCCGTGACGGCGGGCGCAGCCGTGGATGTCCCGAACAGGTTCGTCCGGTAGCCGCTTGCTGCGAGCAGGTAATCGCGCGAGGCGATGACCTCGGCGGATAATTTCTCGACATCGACGCCGATCAACCTGCCGCTGCGCTTGCGCAGCTGGCCGGCGACCATGACGGTATCGACATCGGACCGCTCGACCGCCTGGACGATAGTGCCAATCGCGTTGGTCACCGGGAATACGGCGATGCCGTTGGTGCGCAACATGATGATGTCGGCCTGCTTGCCGGGCGTGAGCGTACCGATCGACGACTCGAGCGCCGCAGCGCGGGCGCCGTTGACCGTAGCGGCCCGCAACACGTCGTCCACCCGGATCGGGGCGGGCGCATCCGCCTCCCCGCGGAAGCGGCGATAACGCATCGCCGCGCGCTGTTGGCCGAACAGGGCGTGCATCTCGCCGAACATGTCGCTGCCGAAGGCGGTATCCAGGTCGATGCCAAGCGCGGGCTTCAGGCCGTGGTCGATCGCCTTTTGATAAGCAAAGCCATCGTCGTCGAAGCCGAACAGCGCGTCCGAACGCGGATTGACGGTGATGTTCACGCCCGCGGCCGCGAACAGCTTCCACGTCTCCTCGGGCAGGCGCGTGCAGTGATTGAAGATGTTGTGCGGCCCCAGAATGCCGGGTTCCGCAAATTGCGGACCGAGCTTGGCGAGGTCGCCGATGAACTCGCTCAGGATTTGCATGTTCAGGCCGCGCGCGACCTTCCACCAGTCAAGATTGAGCTGGCCGAACAGACCGACGCGGACCAGGCTCTTGGATGTGTTCCAGTTCGAGGCCAGGCGTTCGAGATCGCGCGGCAGATGCGCGCTCGACGCCTTCTTGTCCATCGCCGCGCCGACCATGTGCAGGGCCCGGATCCCGGCCGATTCCAGGGACTCGAGCGCCGCATCGCTGTGCTCGGGACTGCGCGAGCTGTGGCAGGCGTCGATGATCGTGGTGATGCCGGCATCCAGCGAGGCGACCGCCGTGAGTTTCGTGCTCAGGTACATGTCGATCGGGCGGTAGTGCGCGCCCAGCTTTTCGGCGACCACGTCGATGTAAGCGAACAGATCATCGACATCGGGCATCAGCCGGCGCATCACGCCGAGCCATGCATGATGGTGCGCGTCGATCAGACCCGGCAAAACGATGTTGCCCGCGGCGTCGATAACCTCGGCGCCATCGGCCCGGATGTTCGCCTCGACGGCCACGATGCGATCGCCTTCGACGAGGACATCGCCGGTGGCGAGATTGGGGACATCGGCATCCATCGTCACAATGGTGCCGCCCTTGAAGAGAGTGCGTGCGGTGTCAGACATGGTGTGCTCCGTTCGTTTGGCTGATCGATCACTGCGTGAGAGCGGGAGCGCTGACGTCAGTGGCGACGGCCGGTTTGGCGCGTCGGTAGAGGCAAGGTAGACCCCGGTTCACTTTTGATTAAGATAGGGTCACTCAATTCATTGTTGCTAAAAGTCAAAGGTGAGCGCGATGGGCTTCGATGGCAGGCTGCTTTCCGGCATGAGCGTATTGGGGGCCGTGGTCGAGACCGGCAGCTTCACGCGGGCCGGCGATGTGCTGGGGCTGTCCGCATCGGGGGTGAGCCGGGCCATCTCGCGCCTGGAACAGCGCATGGGCATCCGGCTGCTGGATCGCACCACCCGGGCGCTTCATCTCACTGGCGATGGTGCCCGGCTCTACGAATTGGCCGCGCCGCATCTTTCGGGCATCGAGGAGGCCGCCAACGTGGTTTCGGGGGCGGCCGCGACGGCGCGCGGCGCCTTACGCGTGAGCCTGAACCCGCTGTTCTCCCGCCACCTGCTGGCCCCGAGGCTGCCGGAATTCAAGGAACGCTACCCTGAGCTCCAGCTGATATCGGTGCAGCTACCCGATGCGGGAGATCTGGTTGCGGAAGGGATCGATGTCGCCGTGCGCTTCGGACCGCCGCCGCCGTCCAGCATGATGTCGAGGCGCCTGCTCGAAAGCCGCGTGCTGACCGTGGCGTCGCCGTCCTATCTCAAAAAGCATGGACGACCCAGGAAGCCCGAGAAACTCGCCGAACACGACTGCATCCAGTTCATCGATCCCCAGCGGGGAAAACCCTTCAAGTGGGAATTTCATCGCGGCAAGGAAATCGTTCAGGTCGAAACAACCGGCCAGCTGACGCTGACGGATATCGATACCATGGTTGGAGCCTGTCTTGCCGGCGCGGGTATTGCGCAGGTCCTGGCACTCGGCGTTGAGCCTCTGCTCGCAAACGGCGCCTTGATCGAATTATTCCCGGAATGGCCCGGCGAGACATTTCCGCTGCACATCATTCGGCCATCCCGCCGCCTGCCACCCGCGGCAGTCGAAGCATTTCTGGATTTCTGCAGAGAGATTTGCGAGGCCGTAAAGATAGCGCCCAAACGATCCTGACGTCTGCGCGCACCTCACCTTAGGCATCCGATGACCTGACGCCCTGATGAATTCGGAACCAGTTGCGGGACGAATAGGAGATCGGAGCAAATATTACCGATATCTGATGCCATCTTTAATTTATTCTGAACTGCCCCGGATAACAGTATCTACGGCCCTTGCGATTCATTCTGGCTTCGCGGGTGCAAGTTCGGGCTTCTCGGATATAGGACCAACAAAAAGGCCCGCTTGCGCGGGCCTTTTCAGTGATGCTTCTGCTCCGGCTCAGACGCCGAGATAGTCGAGAATACCTTCCGCCGCCTGGCGCCCTTCGAACACCGCGGTGACCACCAGATCCGATCCGCGCACCATGTCGCCGCCGGCGAAGATCTTGGAGTTGGTGGTCTGGAACTTGCGCTGTTCCGAGGTCTTGATGCGGCCGTCTTGTTGCAACTCGACGCCGTGCTCGGTGATCCAGGCCGCCGGGCTGGGGCGGAAGCCGAAGGCGATGAGCACGCGGTCGGCGGGAATGACTTCCTCGGAGCCCGCCACCACTTCCGGCTGGCGGCGGCCCTTGGCGTCGGGCTTGCCGAGGCGGGTTTCGACCAGCTTCACGCCTTCGACCTTGCCGTTGCCGACGATCTCCACCGGCTGGCGATTGAACAGGAAGCGCACACCCTCTTCCTTGGCGTTGGCCACTTCGCGCCTGGAGCCGGGCATGTTGGCCTCGTCGCGGCGGTAGACGCAGGTGACGCGGGCGGCCTGCTGGCGCACGCTGGTGCGGTTGCAGTCCATCGCCGTGTCGCCGCCGCCGAGCACGACCACGCGCTGGCCGCGCACGTCGATGAACTGCGAGGCGTCGCTCTCGATACCCATGACGCGATTGACGTTGGAGATGAGGTAAGGCAGCGCCTGCGTCACGCCCGGCAGGTCCTCGCCGGGGAAGCCGCCCTTCATTTCGGTGTAGGCGCCCATGCCGAGGAACACAGCATCGTATTCGGCCAGCAGCTGCTCGAACGGGATGTCGCGGCCGATCTCGACATTGAGGCGGAACTCGACGCCCATGCCTTCGAGCAGGCCGCGGCGGGTCTTGACCACTTCCTTTTCCAGCTTGAACGGCGGGATGCCGAAGGTGAGCAGGCCGCCGATCTCGCTGTAGCGGTCGTAGACCACGGCCTGCACGCCATTGCGGGTGAGCACGTCGGCGCAGCCCAGGCCGGCCGGGCCGGCGCCGATGACAGCGACACGCTTGCCGGTGGGGACGACGTGGGACATGTCCGGGCGCCAGCCCTGCTTCACCGCTTCATCGGTGATGTACTTCTCGATGTTGCCGATGCTGACGGCGCCGAAACCGTCTTCCAGCGTGCAGGCGCCCTCGCACAGGCGATCCTGCGGGCAGATGCGGCCGCAGATCTCCGGCAGGGAGTTGGTCTGATGCGACAGCTCGGCGGCGGCGAACAGATTGCCCTCCTGGATCAGCTTGAGCCAGTTGGGAATGAAGTTGTGCACCGGGCACTTCCACTCGCAATACGGATTGCCGCAATCGAGGCAGCGCCCGGCCTGGGCCGCGGCCTGGTCGGACTTGAACTGGCCGTAGATCTCGCGGAAATCGTGCAGGCGGATTTCCACCGGGGCCTTCTTCGGATCCTGGCGCGGCAGATCCAGGAACTGCATGACGTTCTTGGCTGCCATGGTTATGCCGCCGCCCGGATGGTGACCAGCAGGGAGCCGATGTCCGCCGCCTTGGGCTTGGCCAGCCAGAACTTGCCGACGTAGTCGCGGAAATTCTCGATGATCTCCTGGCCCCACTCGCTGCCGGTGGCATCGACGTAGTTGCGCAGCAGGTCCAGCAGGTAATGGCGATGGCCTTCCATGTGTTCGGCAACGATGCGGTGGATATCGATGAGCTCGTGGTTGTAGCGGTCGACGAAGTTGCGCTGCTCGTCCAGCACGTAGGCGAAGCCGCCGGTCATGCCGGCGCCGAAATTGACGCCGACCCTGCCCAGCACCACCACCACGCCGCCGGTCATGTATTCGCAGCCGTGGTCGCCCACGCCTTCCACCACCGCTAACGCGCCGGAGTTGCGCACGCCGAAGCGCTCGCCCGCCGTTCCCGCCGCATAGAGCGTGCCGCCGGTGGCGCCGTAGAGGCAGGTGTTGCCGATGATGACGGTCTTGTTGGTTTCGAAGCGGGCGCCGCGCGGCGCGCGGATGACGATGCGGCCGCCGGCCATGCCCTTGCCAACGTAGTCGTTGGCCTCGCCTTCCAGCTCCAGGTTGAGGCCTCCGGCGTTCCACACGCCGAAGGACTGCCCGGCCGCGCCGCGCAGGCGCAGGGTGATCGGCGCATCGGACATGCCGAGGCTGCCGTGGCGCCGGGCGATCTCGCCGGACAGGCGCGCACCGATGGAGCGGTGGGTGTTGTTGACCTCGTACTCGAACACGCCGCCGGACTTCTGTTCGATCGCGGTGAGGGCGTCGCGCACCATGCGCTCGGCCAGCTCGCCCTTGTCGTGCGGCGGGTTGGCGCCGGTGCAGAACTGCGAGGACTTGCTGGCCATGCCGGCCGCCGACAGGATCGGCGACAGGTCGAGGCCGCGCTGCTTGTCGGTGCCGCCCTCGGCGATCTCCAGCAGGTCGGTGCGGCCGATCAGCTCGGCCAGCGACCGCACGCCGAGGCTGGCCAGCCAGATGCGCGTCTCTTCCGCGACGAAGCGGAAGTAGTTCATGGCCATTTCCGGCAGGCCGACGAAGTGGCTGCTGCGCAGCACCGTGTTCTGCGTCGCCACGCCGGTGGCGCAGTTGTTGAGATGGCAGATGCGCAGGTACTTGCAGCCCAGCGCCACCATCGGCCCGGTGCCGAAGCCGAAGCTCTCGGCGCCGAGAATGGCGGCCTTGACTACGTCCAGGCCGGTCTTCAGACCGCCGTCGGTCTGCACCCGCACCTTGTCGCGCAGGCCATTGAGGCGCAAGGTCTGGTGCGTCTCGGACAGGCCCAGTTCCCACGGCGTGCCGGCGTACTTGACCGAGGTCAGGGGGCTCGCGCCGGTGCCGCCGTCGTAGCCGGAGATG
>JAMFRN010000093.1 GCA_026224805.1 Nevskia soli | reverse complement strand
TGCGCGAGGCCCCGGACCATACCCCGGAGGACTTCATCAACCTGTCCGGCACCAAGGTCCGCCAGATGCTCGGCGCCGGGCTGGCCCCGCCGCCGGAATTCTCCAGGCCGGAAGTAGCGAAAATCCTCATGGCTTACTACCAGGAAATCGACGCGAAAAAGTAACGCTTGCCGATCCCCTCTGCTGCGTGCGGGGGAGAGGGGCAGGGGTACGGCATCGGTGCAGATCGCCCTTGCAGGACGACTTGTCGGGCTAAAGCCGGACCTACTGGCTCAAACGTGTCGGCACGTCCGCCAGAGCCATGCGATGTCCGGAGACGGCTTCGCCGGCATCGGGCCGCATCCGGACGAAGGTGAACATGGCCGATAGCGAGACCAGGCCCACGGTGCAGAATGCGGCGGTGAAATCCGCTACCGACAGGCTGGCGGCATGGCGCGCCGCCAGGCTTAGGTTCAGCACCTGCGAGGCGATGCCGATGCCGACGCTCAGCGCCACCTGCTGGGCGGTGCTGGAAAAGCTCGTCGCCTGGCTCATGTCGCTCTCCGAAACGTCGGCGAACGCCAGGGTGTTGACGCAGGTGAATTCCAGGGAGCGGAAAAAGCCGGCCACCAGCAAGAAGGCGATGATGAACCATTGCGGGGTGACCGGCCGCAGGAAGCCGCAGGCGATCAGCGTGGAACTGGACAGCAGGGTGGTCCACACCAGCAGCTTGCGGAAGCCGTAGCGCCGGGTCAGGCGCTGCGCCATGGTCTTCATCACCAGCGCGCCGACGGCGCTGGCGAAGGTGGTCAGCCCGGAGGCGAGGGCGCTCATGCCGAAGCCGATCTGCAGCATCATCGGCATCAGCAGGGAAAAGGCGCCCACGCCGATGCGGAACAGCGAGCCGCCGGTGACCGAGGCGCGGAAAGTGGCGATTTTGAGCAGCGACAGGCGCATGATCGGCGCCGCGTCCAGGCGCGCATGCCGCACATACAGGAGCAGCAGCAGGATGCCGGCCGCCACGGCGGTCGGCGGCAGTTCCTGCGGCAGCACGTGCTTGCCCAGGTTCTCGAAGCCGAACACCAGTCCGGCCAGGCCCAGGCCGAGAAGCATCCAGCCGGCCAGGTCGAAACTCTGCGAAGTGGTGCCGGCGCTGTCGTGGATGTAGCGGCTGACCAGCCAGTAGCCGAGCAGGCCGATCGGCATGTTGATCAGAAAGATCCAGCGCCAGGACAGGTAGGTGACGATGAAGCCGCCCACCGGCGGGCCGAAAATCGGCGCCATCAGGGCGGGAATGGTGAGATAGGACATGGCCGAAACCAGATCCCGTTTTGGCACCTGCCGCAGCAGCACCAGCCGGCCCACCGGCACCATCATCGCCCCGCCGATGCCCTGGACCACCCGCGCCAGCAGCAGCTCGCCGATGTTCTGCGCCGCGGCGCAGGCTATCGAGCCGAGCAGGAAGACGATGATGGCGTTCCTGAACACGCGGCGCGCGCCATAGCGGTCCGCCATCCAGCCGCTGACCGGAATGAACACGCTCAGGCTCAGCAGGTAGGAGGAAATCGCCAGGCTCAGGTGCAGCGGATCCTCGTTCAGCGAGCGCGCGATGGCCGGCAGCGCCGTGGCGATCACGGTGGAGTCCAGATTCTCCATGAATAGGGCCGAGGCCACGATCAGCGGGATCAGTCTTGCCGGCTTGCTCGCTTCAGGGGACATGGCGGTCGGGCTGGTCACTGATTGCCGGGGGATTGCCGGCCATGATACACGTCGTTTTAGCTGCAATTCCCGCGGCGGATCCGGATTCGTACCGATCGGTGCGGCGGCGCCAAGATCTTACGGAACGGGATCGGCCAGCGGCTTGCCCTTGTCCACCACCCAGGTGGACAGCGCAACACCGCCGTCGCCGTCAGGTGCGGCCACCAGGCTGTGCACCGCGCCTTGCGGATTGAAGAAGTGATCGCCGGCTTTCAGCACCCGGTCG
This sequence comes from Nevskia soli, assembly GCA_026224805.1. GTDB lineage: Bacteria > Pseudomonadota > Gammaproteobacteria > Nevskiales > Nevskiaceae > Nevskia > Nevskia soli_A. The sequence goes on along the minus strand of JAMFRN010000093.1, from coordinate 7,518 downwards.
GGCTGGCCGCGCGTTTTCAGGATCAGTGTCCCCTTGAGCACATAGCCGGACTCGTCGCCATGGTGGACATGCCAGCCGATCACCGAGCCCGCCGGCAATTCCGCCGTTCCAAGAATGATCTCCTTGCCCGCCACCCCGGACTGATCGTGCCGGTCCAGCACGGTACGGGTGGGAGTCGGCGGCGGCGTTTGTTGTGCCTGTGCCAGGCCCGCGCAAGTCAGCGCCGCCAGAAGCAGCATCGATGGCCGGAAGTTGGTTCGCATCTGTTGATCTCCTCCATGCGGCGGGGATGCTTCAGCCGGGAGGCCACAGTAAGTCATGGATCGCCCGGTACTTCAACCGCTCAACCGCCATCGGCGCGGCGCCTCCTGGTCAGCGCGGCGCTGGTTGCCGTGCGCCACTCCTCGATCATGCCGCGGTAGCGATCGCCGCCGAGAAATTCCCTTACGAACGTCCGCCCCTGCGCACTCACCCCGGTCAGCGTGTAGCGCACGCTGACATCAGTGCCGCCGGAAGCCGGCTCGCTGCACGTCACATCGACCAGTCCGATATTCGAATCCCGCGCCAGCCGGGCATAACTGACGCGTCCCTCGGCGGGGCGGTAGTCGATGACGATCCAGGTGGTCTCGCGGCCGTCATGGCCGCGGGTGCGGAAGGCGCTGCCGCGCTCCTCGCCGCCGCTCAGCAGCTCCGGCTCCCAGCCCGCGGCCCAGGCGCGCTCGCCCTCCGCCGTGAACAGCGGCAGCACCTGCGCCAGCGGCGCATCGAGATGGAAGCTGCCGGCCTGGCTGGCGGGTGCGGTGGACATGGCGCAGGGACTCCAGAAACAGAAGACGATGAGCAGGATGGCCCATTTTCCGGGAAAGGATGAGCTGGACATGGGCTGGCCTGTTTGGTGTATATGTACCAATGTACCAAAGTATAAAATCACCATCAAGTCATGCGATCCTTTGGGTCGTCCTCACCACCGGAATTGCCGATGCCCGCCAGCAAACCAACCAGGCCGCCGCCAGTGCGCGAAGTCGAGCGCATCCAGACCGGAGTGCGGCTGGAAAAGCGCCTGCTCAAGGTGCTCAAGGGCCTGGCCGAATATCTGGACCTGTCCCTGGGCGACCTGCTGGAAGGCATCACCCTGCACGCACTGGAGAACAAGGTGCCATTCAAGGCCTCGACCCTGGAGAAGATCGCCGACCTGAAGCGGGTCTACGGCCTCGACCTGGGCGCTGAGGACAGTCACCGCATGCGCGATCGTTAGGACCTGGCTCCGGCCCGGCGGGGCGTTGGCAAGAAATCTGCTAGATGGAAGATGCCGACGATCCACTACCCTCGGAGAAGCATCGCGATGAACAAAACGGAGATCCAGCAGCAAGGCGCCTACGCCCGGGTGCGCGGCGAGCACATGGTTGCCAATCCTTATTACAAGGCGCGCAACATGCCGCTCAGCACCGGCGAGTCCACCGCGGAATGGAACGAGAAAGCCACCGCCTGGCGCCGCGGCTGGGAGCAGGAAAACTACCAGTTAGACGAGTAGTCGGCGCCTGACGGCTGGTTCAAGGCTGGAACAGGGAGCCGCCGAAGCCGGCCGAACTTCAGTTTGCCGCGAAGACCCCGCGCCGCGCCGGCACGAACCAGGTCAGGCCGAACAGGATGGTCAGCGGAATCACCCGCGCCGCCGCTGGCTTGCGTTCGCGCAGCATGCGGAACACCAGCGGCAACTCCACGATATGGCTGATCAGCATGGTGGTGGCCAGCGAAACCACCCAGTGATCCCTATGGCCCGAGCACAGCAGCCATAGCGCCGTCAGCCAGAAGGCGATCTGCACGCAATGCGCGGGATACCAGAACCAGGGTTTGTCGATCACGGGTGATGCGCATGGGTATGGACCCTATTTATAGCAAGCCCGGGACCAACCACCAACTGCTTTTCTTGTACGCGGCCCATTCGGGATAGCGCGACATGCTGGCTTCCTTCATCACCATGTTCACCGAGAACATGCCGCCCCAGATGTAGGCCAGCACCAGCACCGGCAGCCAGTGCCAGACCAGCAGGGCGAAGGCGCCGTAGATCATCATCTCGCCCAAGTAATTGGGATGGCGCACATATTTGAACACGCCGTCGGTGATCAGTCCGCGTTTGACCCGCAGGGTGTAGAACTTCTGCGCATCGGCCGCCACCATGATGGTGCTGCCGCAGATGCACAGCGAGATGCACAGGCAGAACCAGGCCGGCTCGGGCAGCGGGTAGTGCGGCTGCGCCGTGCCGGAGATCAGCAGCCAGCCGAAGGTCCAGTACAGCCCCAGCCCGAACAGCGCATAGACGCTGCTGCCCAGGGTGATCCGTACCTGCCAGTTCGGATCCGGAAAGGTGAGATCCTTGAGCAGCCAGGTCAGGCCGTAACTGCCATGCAGGGCCAGGTAGATCCAGGCGGCGGTGGAGGTGGCGGCGGCCGTGCGGCCGGAGTAGAACCACATCAGCAGGCCGAGGAAGAAGAAGGTGCCGCCCTTCTGGAAATTGATGATCCAGGAGAACTTGAGCGGACGCGGCCCGCCCAGGGCGTCGTGCAGCAGCCAGTTGTTGATGCTGCGCATGCGCAGCGCCCAGCTGGGTGCGGTGCTGGCTGTCGCAATGGTGCCACCGGTTGTGCTGTTCATTCCTGCTCCTCCTGTCGAAACCCTGACGACCTGTCTATTGCCAGATCACTGCCTGCTTGCGCGCGGCCCAGTTCTCGAAATGTTCCCCGTAGTGCTTTTCGATCACCGGGCGCTTCACCTTGAAGGTGGGCGTGATGAAGCCGTTGTCCACCGTCCATTGCTCCGGCACCACGGCGACGAAATCCATCTGCTCGTGCGGGTCGAGCTGCGCATTGACGTGGTCCAGATGCGCCTGCAGCGAGCGCGTCAGCTCCTCGCGCGCCGCGGCATCGCGGCAGCGCTCCCATTCGGCCTGCGTCAGCATCAGCAGGGCGAAGGGCTGTGGAAAGGCGACGCCGGTGACGCAGCAGGCTTCCACCCTGGGGTGCGTGCCGAGCTTGTTCTCGATCGGCGCGGGCGCGACGTACTTGCCCTTGCTGGTCTTGAACTGTTCCTTGGCGCGGCCGGTGATGCGCAGGCTGCCGTCGGCCGTCAGTTCGCCGACATCGCCGGTACGCAGATAGCTGTCCTCGGTGAAGGCTTCGCGTGTCTTTTCCGGGTCCTTGTAATAGCCCCGCATCGCGCCCGGCGTCTTCACCAGGATTTCGCCGATGTCCGAGAATTTCGATTCCACTCCCGGCCAGACAGTACCCACCGTGCCCGACGTGGTGCCGCCGACACGCGAGCAATGCGACAGCGCGAAGTTCTCGGTCATGCCATAGATTTCCAGCATCTGCAGACCCAGCCCGCGATACCAGCTCACGATGTCCGGCGGCAGCGGCGCCGCGCCGGTGCAGGCGAAACGTATCGCATCCAGGCCGAGCTGCTGCAGGATCTGCTTCTTCACCAGCGGCCCTTTCTCCGGGTCCTGCAGCAGCAGGTCCAGCTGCGCTTTCGGCATTTTGGCGAAAACGCCCTGCTGCAGCTTGGTCCAGATGCGCGGCACCGAGCCGAACAGGGTGGGGCGGGCGCGCTGCATGTCCTGCGCGAACGTTTCCAGGCTCTCGGAAAAATACACGTGGCAGCCGCAGCGCAACGACATCGCCTCCACCAGCACCCGCTCCGCCACATGCGCCAGCGGCAGGTAGGAGATGAGCCGGTCCTGCGCATTGCAGCCGAAGTAGTCGCCGATGGTCTTGATCGCGATGCTGATGCTGCCGAAGGTGTGCATCACGCCCTTGGGCATGCCGGTGGTGCCGGAGGTGTAGATGATGCTGGCCAGCTCATCGGCATCGCGCAGCGGACGGCCTTGCAGCGGCGCGGTGGCGGCGACCAGATCCTGCCATTGCGGGCAGTCGATGGCCGGAGCCAGCGGAAAGGCGATGCGCCGCACCTGGCGGGGAATGCCTGGGGCCATCGTCTCCCAGGCGTCGAGCTTGCCGATGAAGCAGGCCCGAGCTTCGGAGTGCTCGAGGATCTGCTGCACCGATGCGGCGGTGAGCGTGGGATAAATCGGCACGCTGACATAGCCGGCCATCCAGATGGCATAGTCCGCCAGCAGCCACCAGGCGCAATTCTTCGAAAGGATCGCGATGCGCGTGCCGGGCTCCCAGCCGAAGGACTGCAGATGTGCCGCCATGCGCCGCGCCTGATCGATCGCCTCGGACCAGGTGAAATCGCGTACCGCTCCGCCGCCCAGGGGCTGCGTCAGATAGGTTTCCGCGCCGCGCTGCCTTTCCCAGTGCCAGATACGCTGCAGCGGCAGATCATCCTGAAGCAGTTGCGGTGCGGACTCTGACATGGCTCCTCGGCGCGCTGGCGTAATTATGATTGTCGCCGGCTGACGCAGCTGTCACCGGCGGACCATAGTAATCCGCCGGCATGCCAATGCCAAAGGGGCTGCTGTTACACGGTAACCGTCCTTCCCCGGACGGCTGCCGGGAGCACTCAGGAGGCGAGAATGCGCGCGGCGTTCTCGGTGAGCAGCAGGTTGCCTTCCCGATCGAAGTGAACCAGCCTCAGCCGCGCGAATGCGCTGAGGTCGTCGAGGAACAGCGGGGAGGGTTTGGCACTGCTGTTGGCTTTCGCATCGCGGATCTGCCGGAGCAGATTCAACCGCTGCGGCGTGATCGCCGTATCTGAAGGTCGCATGGAAACTCCTGGGCCTGCCGGAAACGCGCGTGCTCTTTTAGCATGCCCGTACGCCCGGTTCCAAGTCCCCGCGGCGCGGTACCAGGCCGGATCTTGCTGCCGTGAAATCTGAAGCTTGGCGCCTAAGCGGTTGATTGCCGGAAGCTATATGGATGCCGGAAAATTCCCGTCCGAGCCGTAATAACTTTTGGTTCGGATGCAGTCTCCGGAATCGGGATTGCCGCGCATACGCCATGACGGGCTCGGCGCCGCATGCTTCAATACCGGCCTTTAAGTGACGTGTTTGGGAGCGTTTGCCCATGGCCGAGGACATCAAGCGCTACGGCGACAACCTGCGCGACGAACTGAACGGGGCCGCCCTCTACACGGCCCTGGCCGATGCTGAACAGGATCCGGTGCGCAAGGATCTGTTCCTGCAACTGGCGCAAGCGGAGAGCGGCCATGCCCAGCTATGGCGGGACAAGCTCCAGGCGGCCGGCATTGCGGACGAACGCTTTGTGCCGGACCTGCGCACCCGCCTGCTGGCTCGCCTGGCGCGGCGCTTCGGCCCGCGCTTTGTCCTGCCCACCATCGCGGCAGCGGAGTTTGCCGACCGTAACAAATACGCGAGCCAGAGCGACGCGCATGCGATTTCCGCGGAAGAGCGCGGCCACGCCGCGGTGGTGCAGGCCGTGGCGGCCAATCCGGGCCCCGGTGTGGGCGCGGATATCGCGGCTGCCGAGCCCTGGCATCGTGGTGCTTCGGGCAATAACCTGCGGGCAGCCGTGCTCGGCGCCAACGATGGGCTGGTTTCGAATTTCTGCCTGGTGATGGGCATCGCCGGAGCCGGCACCCCCAATCACACCATACTGCTCACCGGGTTGGCGGGCCTCATCGCCGGCGCATGCTCCATGGCCCTGGGTGAATGGCTGTCGGTGACCAATGCGCGGGAACTGGCGCAGACCCAGATCGCCAGGGAGGCGGAGGAGCTGGAGCAGACGCCGCTGGCCGAGCAGCACGAATTGGCCCTGATTCTTCAGGCCAAGGGGTTGCACAAGGCGGATGCCCAGCGCGCAGCCGAGCAGATCATGCAAAACAAGCAGGGCGCCCTCGACACCCTGGTCCGCGAAGAGCTCGGCATCGACCCGACCGAGCTGGGCGGCAACCCCTGGACCGCCGCCTGCACTTCCTTCGCCCTGTTCTCGACCGGCGCGATTTTCCCGGTGGCGCCGTTCTTCTGGTTGAAAGGGCACAGCGGGGTCGGCTTCTGCGTGCTGGCCAGCGGCGCGGTGCTGTGCGGCATCGGCATGCTGACTTCCCTGTTCAACGGCCGCAGCCCTTGGTACTCCGCCGCCCGGCAGCTGATTTTCGGGTGCCTGGCCGCGGGCGTGACCTATGGCGTCGGGGCGGCGCTCGGCACCACATTATCGTGACGCCCGCGCCTTCACCTTTTCGTCATATTTCCAGACCTATAATTGCGAGCATCGATAATAATAGTTAACTCATTGATTGCATTGGTTGTATGCTCAATGAAATATTTGAGCTTCATTATCGCGGCGCCGCTGGCAGGGAGGGTGGGGCCTGACTGCAACGATCAGCTGCAGCGATCATTTGTGACGGGACTTCGCGGCGCTTTGCAGCAGGCACCGATCATCAGCGCATCGAGTTTTTAGGGGCAGTCAAACAATGCCGATACACGACCATACGCCGTCCGCACGGGGTCGAATTTTCCTTTGGGCCGGCATCGTGCTGGGCGTGCTCTTCGTCGTCATCATGTTCACCAAGGGCTTCGGCCTGTTTGGCGGCTCGGGCAAGTCCGACCAGGGCCCGGCGCCGATGGTCCGCCAGGGCGACAAGATCATCATTCCCGAAGGCTCCCCCCTGCGTGATCGCCTGACCGTGGTGGCCGCGCCCGCCGAGGCGGTCAACGACAAGCTGGTGTTGCCGGCGATCGTCGAATCCGATCCGGCGCGTACCGCCAGCGTTCTTCCCCCGCTCAGCGGCCGGGTACTTGAGCTCAAGGTCGGCCTGGGCGATCGCGTGACGCGCGGCCAGGCGCTGGCGGTGATCGATTCGCCGGACCTGGGGCAAGCCTATGACGACAACGACAAGGCCAAGGATGCCGCCGCGCTGACCGAAAAGAACCTGGCGCGGCAGGAAGAACAGCTCAAGATCAACGTGATTTCGGATCGCGATCTGGATCAGGCCAAGAGCGACAATGCGCAGGCTGAGGCCGAATACACCAGGACCCAGGCGCGCCTGAAAGTACTTGGCGGCTCTGCCGATGGGCTCGGCGGCGCCCCCGGGGGCAAGCAATCGCGCCTGCTGACGGTGCGCGCCCCGGTGGGCGGCAGCGTCACCACCTTGTCGATCGCGCCCGGCAACATGATCAACGACCCGACCCAGCCGATCATGACGATCGCCGACCTGAGCACCGTCTGGGTCACGGCGCTGGCCCCGGAAAAAGACGTCGCGCTGGTTTCCAGGAACCAGGACGCCGAGGTCAGCCTCACCGCCTATCCCGACCGCGTGCTGCACGGCAAGGTCGCCTTCATCTCCGATGTGATCGAGCCCGATTCGCGCCGCAACAAGATCCGCATCGCCTTCGCCAACGCCGACTACGCGCTGAAGCCCAATATGTTCGCCACGGTCACGCTGCTGGGGCCGAAGCAAGAGCGGGTGGTGCTGCCCAGTTCCGCGCTGCTGATGAACAACGACCGCACCAGTGTGTTCGTCGCCACCGCGCCGTGGACCTTCGAGCGCCGCACCGTCGATCCGCAGCTCGAGGAAGGCCCCTCGGTCGCCATCCGTTCCGGT
>JAMFRN010000092.1 GCA_026224805.1 Nevskia soli | reverse complement strand
CGCCTGGTCGCACTCGAAGCAGCTCGGCCTGGATTTCAGCGACTACGAGCGCTTCGGCTGCGGCTGCGTGGTGCGGCGGCACGAGCTGGATTACCTGCTGCCGACCTTCGCCGGCGATGAGCTGCTGCTCGCCACTTTCATCCACGAGAACGACGGGCGCCTGTCGATGTGGCGCGGCTACCAGATCATCCGCGCCGGCGACGGCAAGACGGTGCTGCGCGGCCGCACCCAATGGGTCTGCGTCGACCTGAAAAGCGGCAAGCCGCGCCGGCAGCCGCCGGAATTCGTGCAGGCTTACCAGCCGGCAACGCCGGTGACTTGAGTTGGCGTGTTTCTCTACGAACTGAAAACGTCATACCGGCGCAAGCCGGTATCCAGGGGACGATAGCGCGCACTCCGCAGCTCTGGATACCGGCTTGCGCCGGTATGACGTCAGTGATTTGAGAGGGCGGCAGCGAACATCACTCGGCCAGCCACACCAGCCGCGGCGCCTCGCCAAGCCTGCCGGCGAGAATCGCGTTCTGGCGGAAGTGCCGGCCCAGCGCCTCGGCGGAGCCGGGCGGGGGATCGCACATCAGGTAACCCGGTTCGTCGGGCCAGTCCGCTTGCGGATCGCGATTGATGCTGCCGATGCAGCGCACGTCCAGGTGCTGCGCGGCTTCGTTCAGCTCGTCCTGCAGCCGCGCGTTCTCAGAGGCGCCGCAGGCCTTCGAACCCGGGTTGCAGGCGGTGACGATGGCCCAGTGTGTCTGCACTTCCGCTTCGCCGCGCAGCCGCTGGTCGTCGGCTTCCTGGTACAGGTCCACCCGCAGGATCAGATGCCCACCCGGCAATTCCACCCGGTACTCGGTGCGGCGGTAGGCGGCTTCCCAGCCGGCGCGGAATTCGGCCGGGGTCATGATCCGGGCTCCAGGGCGCGCCGCAGCAGGTCATCGAACAGCAGTTCCAGCGCCGGCAGTTGATCGTTCAGGGTGTGCCCACTGTTCAGCACGTGCAGCGCCGCGTTATGCGTGCGCGAGAAGCGGATGGCGCGGTCCACCGGCACGATGTCGTCGCTCCAGCCGTGGACCACCGCACTCAGCGCCGGGATGCCGGCGGGCTCTTCGTCGAAGCCGGGGAAGTACAGCGCGGGCGCCAGCAGCAGCAGGGCCTGCGGCCTGAGCGCGGCGCAGGCCATGGCGGAGACGTAGCCGCCCATGCTGGACCCCACTAGCACCAGCGCGCGCCCGGCTCGCGGTGCCAGCTCCAGCAATTGCGCCACCCGGGCATGCGGATCGTGCGTGTGGCTATAATCGGGGCTGATGACCTCGTAGCCGCGGCGTTTCGCGGTATTGGCGAGGTGCGTGATCTTGGTCCCCCAGGGGCCGCTTTCTTTACCGTGTGCGAAGCACACCAGGGCATCCGGAATGGTCATGGAGAAGGTCGCTTGAAGACGGGGAAGAAGTCCGTCGGCATCTTAGCCAAAGCCAGGGAGCGCCGTCGCCGGGCGCAGGAGCCGCTGGAGGTGCGCATGACTATGCGCTTCAATTTCGGCGAAACGCCGGAAGAGGCGATCACGGTGATGGACGATCGTCGCGTGCCGATGGTGGGCAGTGTGTTCGACAGCCGCGACCGCATCCTGCGTACCTTCACCGTGCTGCTGATGCGCACCGGCATGGCCCAGCCCAAGGTGGCGAAGGAACTGATTCCCCTGTTACGTCTGCTGCCCGGAGTGGGACGCAAGAAGTGAAATACCTGCTTTATGTGGACGCCGCCCTGGCCGCGCTGGGCGTGGCGATGACCCTGTCGGTGAGCTACGTCTGCCTGGTCTACGGCATCTACCAGAGCTCCGAGCCGGACATACGCCAGGGCTTTCCCAGCCTGCTGATCGTTTCCGCCAGCTTCCTGACCCTGGCGGTGGCCGCCAGCGTCGCCACCTACGGCCTGTGGAAGCGGCGCCGCTGGAATTGGCCGGCACAGGCGGCGCTCGGGGTGCTGCTGCCGACGCTGTACCTGATCGTTACTGCCAATCTCAAGGCTGCCTGAGACACCTGGCCTGGCGCTGCGACGCCGCCGGTTCGGCAGGCCCGATCCCCGTTTTCAGACATAAAAGATCCCTCTGCCATGGAAACTCGCGCTCCCCGCCATTACGACCTGCCGAGCCTGGTCCCCGTCGTCGCCGGCCTGTGGTGGCTGCTGGCCGCGCATGGCTGGGGCTGGCTGCCATGGGGGTTGCTGCCAGGGGTGCTGCTGCTGGCCAGCGGCGTGTCGATGCTGCTGTGGCACGAAGTCGGCAAGCAGACCCAGTACATGGCCCTGGGCGCCTTGCTCGGCGCGTTGTTCTGGCTGCCGGCCGCCTGGACCGGCAGTGCCGGCGGCGCACTCATTGCGCTGCTGCTGTCGGTGGCCTCGTTCCTGGTCGCCGGGCGTACCGCCTTGCGTTACGCGCCACGCGCCGAGGGCGCGCCGCCGCCGCCGATGGAGGCGAGGGTGTTCGCCAAGGCGGCGCTGGACGAGGCGCTGACCGGCTATTTCGTCGCCATGGCCAAGTCGCCCAGCGGCGATCTGGCGGAGCGGATGTGCGACGAGGCGGCCAAGCTGGAGACGGTGCTGCGCGAGCGCGGCTGGCTCGATAACCCCGCCAGTTTCCACAAGGCGCCGCCGCCGCCGGAAAACGTGCGGCAGACCGCGGCCCGCGCCGTCGGCGTCGACTATCAGCGGCTGCGTTATCCCAGCGGCTTCATTCCGGAGCCGCTGCTGCCCGGCGCCGACCGCTGGGTCAGCCATGAGCGCAACCGCGAGTGCGCCGCCTGGATGCTGCGCCACGACCAGCCCGGCCGGCCCTGGCTGCTGTGCATCCACGGCTACCGCATGGGCTTTCCGCTGGCCGATTTCCGCCTGTTCGAACCGAAGCAGCTGCATCACAAGCTGGGCTTGAACCTGCTGATGCCGATCCTGCCGCTGCACGGTCCGCGCCGACTGGGCTGGCAGAGCGGCGACTATTACCTGGATGGCGACCTGCTGGAGCTGCTGCACGCAGAAACCCAGGCGCTGTGGGATTTGCGCCGCGCCATCGCCTGGATCCGCACGCAGGATCCGGCGGCGCGCATCGGCGTGCTCGGCTACAGCCTCGGCGGCTACAACGCCAGCCTGCTGGCGACACATGAGCCGGGGCTGGATTTCGTCGTCGCCGGCATCGCCGTGGCCGACTTCGTGCCGCTGTTGTGGGGGCATCTGCCGGCGCCGCACCGGGCCTATTTCGAGGCGCATGGACTCAATGACGAGCGCCTGCGCACCCTGCTGCACGTGGTGTCGCCGCTGGCCTGTGCGCCGCAGCTGCCGGCCGAGCGGCTGCACCTGTTCGCCGGTAGCGCCGACCGCGTGGTGCCGCCGGACCAGCCGCTGCGCCTGGCGAAGCACTGGGGACGTCCGATCGAGTGGTATCAGGGTGGGCACCTGACGTTCCGCGGCGAGCCGGGCGTGGAGCGCTGCATCGAGGCGGCGGTGGCGGGGGCTGGCTGGCCGCGGCCCGGTGCCTGACGATCGATATTTCCGCCGCCGGCGTCGCCAATGCCAATGATGAATCCCCGCCATCGCGCTAAACTGGCGTACAAAATTCAAGAGCCAGAACAATGAAACGAGTCTGCATCAGCGGCAGTGGCCTGTTCACGCCGGCTGAGTCCATTTCCAACGACGAGCTGGTGGCGACTTTCAACCGCTATGTCGAGAATTTCAATGCCGAGAACGCGACCGCCATCGCGGCCGGCACGGTGGAGCCGCTGCAGCCCTCCAGCAGCGAGTTCATCGTCAAGGCTTCCGGCATCAAGGCGCGCTATACGGTCAACAAGTCCGGCGTGCTCGATCCGCAGGTGATGCGCCCGCAGATCCGCAAGCGCGGCGACGACGAGCCGGCCCTGCTGGTGGAGATGGCCGTGGCGGCGGCGCAGCAGGCCCTGAAGAGCGCCGGCCGCGAGGCCAAGGACGTAGATGCGGTGCTGGTGGCCTGCTCCAATATGCAGCGGGCCTATCCGGCGATGGCGGTGGAGGTGCAGCATTACCTCGGCACCAGCGGCTACGGCTATGACATGAACGTGGCTTGTGCCTCGGCGGCGTTCGGCGTGCAGGCCGCGGTCGACGCGGTAGCGCGCGGCTCGGCGCGCGCGGCGCTGGTGGTGAGCCCGGAGGTGTGCACCGGCCATCTGAACTTCCGCAACCGCGACTGTCATTTCATTTTCGGCGACGCCGCCACGGCGCTGCTGATTGAGCCGCTGGAAACGGCGACCGGCAAGGATCGCTTCGAGGTGCTGGGTACGCGGCTGTCGACCCAGTTCTCCAACAATATCCGCAACAACTTCGGCTTCCTCAACGCTTCCGAGCAGCCGGCGCGCAGCTGGGACGACATGTTGTTCCGCCAGGAAGGCCGCAAGGTGTTCAAGGAAGTGGTGCCGATGGTGTCGGAGCTGCTGACCAGCCACCTGGGCGATCTCGGCATCGTTCCGGCATCGGTGCGCCGCTTCTGGCTGCACCAGGCCAACCTGGGCATGAATCACCTCATCGCCAAGCGCGTGCTGGGTCATGAGCCGGGAACCGACGAAGCGCCAGTGATCCTCGATGAATACGCCAATACCAGCTCCGCCGGCTCGGTCATCGCCTTCCACAAGTATCACCAGGACCTGCAGCCCGGCGATGTCGGGGTGTTGTGCGCCTTCGGCGCCGGCTATTCGGCCGGCAGCGTGGTGCTGCGGCGGCTGTAAGCGCAGCGCCGGCAATAGCCGGCTTGCGGTGTAATCCAGCTGACATATTCCATCCGGATTGGCGATCCGCGGCTTACGCGCTGAAATTCTCGTGATGCAGTGTCAAATATCTGCAACATCTTGCTTATAGCCTGTTTTGTGGCGTTTAATCGGCTATGGGCATGCAAAACAAGAGAATATTGGTTGTAGAAGACGAAGCACCCATCCGCGACATGCTGCGCTTTGCGCTGGAGCGCGCGGACTTTCGCATCAGCCTGGCGGGAGATGTGCCGGAAGCACGGCTGCGCATTGCCGAATCGCGCCCGGACCTGATCCTGCTGGACTGGATGATGCCCGGCGTTTCCGGCATCGAGTTTACCCGCGAGCTGAAGACCGGGCCGATGACCAAGGACATCCCGATCATCATGGTCACCGCGCGGGCCGAGGAAGAGGACACCGTGCGCGGCCTCAATGTCGGCTGCGACGATTACATTTCCAAGCCGTTCTCCTTCCCGGAACTGACCGCGCGCATCCAGGCGGTGCTGCGGCGTACCCTGCCGGGTGGCGAGGAAGAGCAGCTCGCGGTGGCCGGCCTGCAGGTCGATGCCGCCAGCCAGCGCGTCACCGCCAAGGGCGAGCCGGTGCGGCTGGGGCCGACCGAGTACCGCCTGCTGCATTTCTTCGTCAGCCATCCCGAGCGCGTCTATACCCGCGAGCAGGTGCTGGACCGGGTGTGGGGGCAGAACGTCTATGTCGAGGAGCGCACCGTCGACGTCCATATCCGCCGTCTGCGCAAGGCGCTGGCGCCGCATGGCTACGATGCGATGATCCAGACGGTGCGCGGCACCGGCTACCGTTTCTCCGAGAAGGTCTAGGTAGCGACAACGTGCGAACGCCAAGCCCCGCCCTGACCCGGGAACTGATCAGGGCGGCGCTGTGGGCGTTGTTCTTCGGCCTCATCGGCAGCCGCTTCGGCTTGGGCTGGATCGGTGTTTCGATCGCCCTGGCTTATCGCCTGGTGCTGCACCTGCGTTATCTGTCGGCGCTGCGCGCCTGGCTGAGCAGCCCCAAGCAGGTGGCCCTGCCGATCGTCGGCGGTATCTGGGGCCAGGTGTTCGACGGCCTATTGACCCTGCAGAAGCGTAACCGCAAGCGCAAAAAGAAGCTTGCCGCCATCCTGGCCGAATTTCAGGCTTCCACCGAAGCCTTGCCGGACGGTGCCGTGGTGCTCGGGCCGAACGGCGAAATCGTCTGGTTCAATGCCGCCGCCCAGGCGCTGCTGGGCCTGCGTCTGCCGCAGGACCTCGGGCTGCGCGTGCCGAACCTGGTGCGCGCGCCGTCCTTCACCGAGTACTTCGCCAAGGGCGACTACACCTACGATGTGGAAGCGGTGTCGGCGCTGAATCCGCAGGTGATCCTGGCGTTTCGCATCATTCCCTACGGCAATGGCCAGCGCTTGATGATCGTGCGCGATATCTCCGAGCTGAAGCGCCTGGAGATGGCACGCCGCGATTTCGTCGCTAACGCCTCGCACGAGTTGCGCACGCCGCTGACCGTGTTGCGCGGCTACCTCGATGTGATGGAAGCGGACGGGCGCGGCGAGGGCGCCCTCAAGGCCTGGCATACGCCTCTGGCGGAAATGCGCAGCCAAGCCACGCGCATGGAAATGCTCATCGCCGACATGCTCAAGCTGGCGCGGCTGGAGTCGGATGTGGTGCTGAGCCGGCAGGACCTGCTCGATGTGCCGCGCATGCTGGGGCAGTCGCTGGAGGAGGCCAAGGCCATGTCGCGCAATGCCCATCGCTTCGAGTTCGAGGTACAGCCCGATCTGCGCCTGTTCGGCCGCGACACCGAGGTGCAAAGCATCTTTACCAACCTGATCGGCAATGCCATCCAGTACACCCCGGCGGGCGGCATCATCCGGGTGCGCTGGTGGGGCGACGACAAGGGCGCGCACTTCTCGGTGGCCGACACCGGCATCGGCATCGCCGAGAAGGACATCCCGCGCGTGACCGAGCGCTTCTACCGGGTCGATGTGGGCCGTTCCCGTGCCAGCGGCGGCACCGGCCTGGGACTGTCCATCGTCAAGCACGCCCTGGAGCATCATGAAGGCAAGCTGACGGTGGAGAGCGAGCCCGGGGTCGGCAGCACCTTCACCTGCCACTTTCCGTCGCACCGCGCCCATCGCGGCGCGCTGCGCAATGAGTTGCGCGCACAGAGCCATTAGGCCTGTCTCAGCTCCGGCCGACCCGAATAGGGGCCCCAAAAAAGAGCTGCGGAAACAATACGGGCACGGTTGTCACAAAAGCTTCACCGCTGCTTCCTAAACTTATAACGCGTTGCGCAGAACATCTATGGATAGAAGCTTCTGAGATCGGGACATAAGCCCGTTCTCGGGGCAGTTTTGCACCGGATGCCCGGGCAAGACACAGGGTTGACGATATAGATGACCTTACAAAAAGCTTCCACGGCTGGATGGGCGTGTCTGCCATCGCACGGGGGGATTGCTTGGGGGCGCTTTATCGCAAGTTCTGGAAAGCGGTATCAAGGCAGTCGGCAAGCGCCGGCTGTTCAGCTAATTAAATTTGGTCCTTTAACCACTGGGATGGGAGATGCAAGTGAATAAACTGCTTCGGTACAGCATGCTGGCTGTCTATGTAGGGTCGGGGGTGGGTATTGCAGCGCACGCTGATCCCCAGGTCCAGATGGATTCGCGGGATCCGAGCTTTGGTGCCGGCCCGGTCAAAATCACCCTTGGCGGCTTCTCGGAACTGGCTGGTATCTACCGCGCCCATGACGAGCAGGCCGACGTCGGCTCGAGCTTCTACAAGATTCCCTTCCCGGGCTTTGCTTCCAACTTCGCCAACACCGTGGGCGCCACCGCTGCGCCGAACTCGCAGCAGTATTACGAGCCCGAGTTCCGCATGTCCGCGCGCCAGAGCCGCTTTGCCGTGCTGGCACAGTATGGCGACGGTGTGGACAAGTTCGAGTACTACATGGAGACCGACTTCCTGAGCTCCGGATCGACCTCCAACTCCAACGAAAGCAACAGCTACACGCTGCGCATGCGTCACTTCTACGGCGACTGGCAGCATGGCGACTGGTCCCTGCTGGCTGGCCAGACCTGGAGCATGGCGACGCCGTTCACCCATGGTCTGGACATCCGCAAGCAGACCCCGCCGCTGACCATCGACGCGCAGTACGTCGTGGGCTTCAACTGGGCGCGTCAGGCGCAGTTGCGCCTGGTCAAGAGCTTCGGCAACTTCGCAGCCGTCGGTATCTCGCTGGAAGAGCCGCAGACCGCCGGCGTTCTCTCCTCCAATCCCGGCGCGGGCGCGGGCACCACGACCAGCGGCGCGGGCAACGGCAGCGGCCTGCTCAACCCCAGCACCAGCTATAGCGACGACGTGGCGCCGGACGTGATCGTCAAGGCGGCATTCGACCCGGGCTACGGCCACTACGAAATCTACAGCCTGACCCGCTTCCTGCATGACCGCGGCAATGGTTCCGCCAATACCACGCAGCAGAACCACACCACGACTGCGGAAAGCATCGGCGCCAGCCTGCTGCTCCCGCTCGTCCCCAAGATGCTCGACTTCCAGGCCAACGGCCTGATCGGTCGCGGCAACGGCCGTTACGGCTCGGGTCAGCTCAACGACGCCGTGACCAATCCGTATGACGGTTCGCTGTCCGCCACGCAGGAGCAGCAGGTGATGGTCGGCATGGTGGGCCATCCCACCAAGCGGCTGGATCTCTACGTTTATGGCGGCATGGAAAACCAGAAGGCAGCCTATGGTGACGGCGGCAAGGCCGGCGCCGATGGCGGTTGCGGCCTGAATCCGGGCACCGCCACCACCAACCTGGCTTGCACCGGCTTCATCGGCACCGAGCGCATGGTTGCCTTCGGCGGCTGGTGGAAGGCTTACAAGGGCAATCTGGGCAGCTTCCAGATCGGCGCCCAGGGCACCTACCTGAAGAACCACACCCTGGTTGACGCCAGCGGCGAAGTGGGCAAGACCAAGGACCCGATGGCGTTCGTCTCGTTCCGCTACTATCCGTTCCAGTAAGCGGTAACGCGCTTAAGCTTCACTGCAGAATCGGAGGCCAGCCTGCCCGTCAGGCTGGCCTCTTTTCTTGTTGGAGCCGGGCTTTTCGTGTTCCGGCATGCGCCGGATCACGCACGGCAAGGCAGCGGTACATCTTTTGCTCAGGCGCAAGGCGCCATCATTCAAATTCGTTGCGACGGGATGTGTGGACAGGATGCGCGATCGGAGCGATGCGCGCCGGTATCCGGAGATGCGGCCGCCTGGCCGGCACACCCCGGTTGATCCTCGGCTATCGATAGTCGATGCGGTGAGGTGGAGCAGCGCTGCGACACCAGGCCGCTCCCCGCGGAGAAAAGCGCCGGTTACGGCGGCGAGATCGACACCGCCACGCCGTTGACGAACGTAACGCTGCTTTCCCAGCTACCGCTGCATCTGCCGTATTGCCACTGCACGGCTTTGCCTTTTTCCTCGTTGTAATGTTCGACGCCGAGGGTGCTTTCCACTTCGGCCATGGTCGAACCGTTGCCGATCGTTTTCCAGGCCTTGCTGTCCTGCCATTTGCCCGGAGCAGGTCCGGAGAAGAGCCCCCGGTCGCAGCCGATATTGGCATAAAGCTTGGGCGGTTTGGACGGCGCCGCGGGAGCAACCGCAGCGGGCGGAACCTCTGCGGCCATTGCAGTCGTTACCGGCGCAGTCGGTGCTGCTGCCGGCGCCACGGCAGCGGCTGCCGTCGCGGACGTCGTATTGATGCTTGCGGCGGCGGGACAGGCCCGTTGCAGCGCTTCGTTTTGAGCTTTCAGCGTGGCGATCTGCGCACGGAGTTGTGCATTTTCGTCATCGGTCGAGCCGGCCTGGGCGGCAACGGGGGCAATCAGAAGGAACAGCAGGGCGGCGATGGGCTTCGCGGACATGGCTTGTGAGAGGCTCCTTGGTGTCGTTCATCGTACCGCTAAAGCAACACCGCCCTCTACCGCAATGCCGTTGTGTTTCCCCTTGTTTCACCAGCTTGTGATGCCGACGAATCAGTGGTCAATCGCCAACCTCGACCGGCTGCGCTATTTCGATGCCGGATCCTCGCCGGGGCGCAAAAAAAGAACCCGCGGCTGGGCAGGGCCCGGCCGCGGGATACTGGGTGGAAAGGCGGCCCCTGCAGGCCCACACCCTCCCTAGGGATAAAACTGTTGCCGCAGTGCCTTCAGAAGTTGATCTGGAAGCGCGCGTTGACTGCCTTCGGTTCGTCCTTGCCAGCGGCGCCGATGTCGTAGATGCCGTAGACGTAATCAAGGTCGAACTGTACGTTCGAATTGACGTAGTAGTTGACCGCGGCGGTGTAGAACGTCACGTCGCATTTTGTGATGTCGGCAGTGACGGTGCCCAGGGCCGGCTTGCACACGCCGGTGGTATCGCCGGCGGGAATGTCGCGGTTCTTGATGAAGTTGTAGCTCAGGGCCACTTCCACCGCGCCGTAGTCATGCGTCGGCTTGGGCTTGAGGAAGGTGGCGAAGTCCGGGTCGTAGGCGCGCGACTCGCCGGTGAGGTAGTAGCTGGCCACGCCGGAGATGGCATAGACGTTCTGATCGTTCGGCACGGTCTTGCTTGCCGCGGTCCCCTGGCTGAGCTTGGCCGCGCCGAACTCGCCCTGCAGGTACAGCGAGTTGAAGGCGCCGGCAAATTCCAGCTGGCCGATGTTCGCGCTGGGGTTGTTGCCGCCGCCAAGATTGGCCGTAGTGGGGGCGGAAGTGCTGACGCCGGTGGGCAGGGTCCCGGTCTGGCTGGCAAGGGTCTGCGTCAGGCCCTTGTAGGAATACCAGGCGCTTTCCGCGACGGTCAGTGCGGCGCCGTTGTCGGCGTGGTCGCTGGAGAAGTTGGCGCCGAGGTGCAGCCACTTGCGGTCGCTGACGTAGGGCGCATAGGCGAGGCGGGCGTTGTAGCCTATGCCCTGCGTCGGCGTGCCGACGCCTTGAACCGTGGAGCCGCCGGCCTGGCTCAACGAGTAGATCGAGGCGCCGCCCCAGAGGTGGTCATGCCCCGTGAGAACGCTGGGGCGGGTATAGCGGTAGAACACGCCTTCCTGGTACTGGCGTCCGCCGAACAGGCCGGAGGCTGAGTTGGCGTTACGCTCCATGAACGGCGCGTCCAATTCACTGGCCAGCTCGTCCAGGCTGCGCCAGGGCTTGGCCTGGCCAATGCGCACGATGTTGTACTGGTCGAAGTCGTAGGAGGCGAAAACGTACTTGAAGCCGGCCTGCGGGTTGGAGGTGTTGGAGAGGTCCTCGTCGATGCGGTAGCGCCAGCCGTAGATCTTGCCGGTCAGGGTGATGTAGACGCGGCGGAAATAGAAGCCGCTGTCGTTTTCCTCTTCGCCGCTGTCGATGCCGCTGCCCTTGTCCGGGAGGATTCCGGTGTAGTCGAACTGGATGCGGCCGCCGAGCGAACCTACGAAGTTGCCGTCGTCGGACTGCACCACGATGCCGCCCAGGGTCCTGGCACTGTCCGCCAGCGCCGCGCCGCTCACACTCGCCCCAAGGAAAACGGCGGCAATGACGCCGTTCCTGACGTTAAATTTCACTTTATTCCTCTCCCAAGATTGATGTTCAAGCCGCTGCTGTCCCTGGCCGCCGAGGAGCGGTGTGGATGCAGTGGTCTTGTGGGGGGAGAAATTGCCCGAAAATGCAGAGATTTAGAAGGAATAATAAACGATTATTTTAGGCCTAAATGGAATAACGAGGATTCAAAGCTGGTACGAAGGAGGAGGGAAAGCTTGAGTCCACCTATCGCAGCTTTTTCAGTTCGTCGGCGATGCTGGATTGCAGCGCTGTGTCGTTACCGGCCTGCCTCAGGGCCGATTCAAAACGGGCGCGCGCCTGCTGCGGCCTGCCGGACTGCGCATCGAGGCGGCCGCGCTGGTAATCCAGGCGGGCCGCCCAGGGCGCGTCCGGCGCGGCGCTGTTCAGCGCCTCGGCGTTGAGGCCTTGCAGCAAGGGCGCTGCTGCTCCCGGCAGGTTCCGCTGCAGGTAGGCGTCGGCCAGATCATAAGCAGCGAGCTGGGCCAGCAGGCCGTTGTCGCCCTGGATGCGGATCGCCGCCGCCCATGCTTCCTGGTACTTGGCGATGGCCGGCTCCGGCGATCCGGATCCGGCGAGGATGCGGGCGCTGTCGATCATCGACAGCACGGTGGAGTCGTTGTCCGTACCGAACAACTGGCGGTATCCCTGTTCCGCCTGCGCGCTGACGGCGAGGGCGCCCGGCCAGTGCTGCTGCTTCTCGTAGAGCAGGGCCTGTTCGCGCAGGATGCTCAGGTAGATGCGGTTGGTGCCGCCCAGGGTCAGGCCGGCATCGTGGAGCAGCCCGGGCAGCATGGCGGCGGCTTCGTCGAGACGGCCTTCCTGCGTCAGGTTGCCGAGCAGCTGCTGGCGCACGCGGATGCTCATGGGGTCGGCCATGCTGCGGCGTGCGGCGACGTCCTTGATCAGCGAACGCTCGATGTTCTCCGCTTCGAGGCGGCGGCCGGCGTCCTGGAACTCCTGTGCCGCGTGCAGCTGGGCGAGGAAGATCGCCTGCGCGTTGGCTTCGTAGATCTTGGGATGGCGCGTCTTCAGCTCGGTGAGAGTCTTCAGCAACTGATCGGCGTCCTTCGCCGCCGCCAGCTGGTTGGTGTTGTGCTTGTCGAACAGGGCGCGCACGTCCCACAGCCTGAGGCTGATCATTGGATCCTCGAACGTGTGCTGCCGGGCGATGCCTTCGATGCGCTGGATGATCGCCTGCGCATCCTGGTAGTGGCTGTCGATCGCCAGGATCTGCGCCAGCAGCAGGTCGTTGCCGATGGTCACTTCGCTGTCCGGCCCCAGTGCCGGATCGGCGATGGCCTTGGCCCGGCGGAACTCGGTTGCGGCGGCGGCGTAGTTGCCCAGGGTGCGGTAGGCATTGCCGACCGTCTGATGCAGGGCGATGGCCACCAGCGGCGAGCCGGCAAAGCGTGCGTCGATCTTGTCCGCGGCCTTGCGCATCGCCTGCAGCACGGTGACGCTGTCGGAGCCGCCGATGTCGGGATTGGCGGCGGCGATCAGGTCGTTGTTGAGGAAATCGTTGACTGCCTGGGTCACGTCGAACTGCCGCAGCGCCTCGTCACGCGACAGGATCGACTGGCGGAAGAACCACAGGCTCAACAGCAGGCCCAGGCTGATGGTCAGCACCAGCGCGAACAACCAGGGCCGGCGTGCGCGCGTGCGGTCCAGCGCCCGCTGCGTCGCTTCCTGCCGCGCCTGGCGGCTGCGCGCGGCATCGAGCTGCCGATGGCGCGCATCGAGATTCTGCAGCCGCTCCGTCAGCTCCCTGGCGGAGGACAGGCGGTGCGCCGGATCGCCGCTGGCGGCGTCGGTGATGTCCTGGCGCAGCAGCTCGTCGGCGACGTTGCGCTCCCAGTTCGGCGCCATCGGCCGCCGCAGGTCACCCACCACCATCTGGTACAGGATCACGCCGAGGGCATAGATGTCCGATTGCACCGTCGGCGCATGGCCGTCGAGCAGCTCCGGTGCGAGATATAAAGGAGTGCCGGAGATGGAATCGTCGGTGCCGGCCTGCATCTGCGTGAAACCCATGCGCATGGCGCCGAGCTCCGCCAGCCGTGCCGCGTCGGTGAATCCGCCGCTGCCGAAGTCGGTCAGCCGCACCAGCCAGTCGCCGTCCGCGCGACGGTCGACCAGGATGTTGGCGGGCTTCAAATCCTTGTGCAGCACGCCGACGGAATGCGCCGCCGCCACCGCCTCGGTCACCTGCGCCATTAGCCGCAGGCGCTGGCCGAGCGGCAGTTGGGCCAGGCCGCCCTGGCTTTCGGCCCATTCCGGCAGGCTGACGCCGCCGTATTCGCACTCGATGAAGAAGGGCGGCTGCTCGAAGCTCCAGTCCAGCACCCGCACGATGTCGGAGCGGCCTTCCAGGGTGTTCTGCATCAGCCGCGACAGGGTTGCCTCGCGCTTCAGGGAAGACAGGCGCAGGCCGTCGTTGCTGAACTTGAATACCCGCTGCTCGCCGCCGTGCGCCTGCTGCCCCAGCCACACTTCGCTGTTGAAGGCGGGGGCCAGGGGCCGCAGCAAGGTCCAACCCTCGCGTCCGGGGATGCCGTCTCCGGCATGAAAGGCGATGGCGGCGGCCGCGTCGGGCAGGGCGTCGCGGCGCGTCACCGGGATGGCTAGGCGGTAGCCGACCCGGTGCACGGTGACGATGGCCGACTGGTTGTCGTCGCCCAATGCCCGGCGTAGCTTGGCGATGGCGTTGCTCAGGGTGTTTTCGCTGAGGTGGGCGTGGCCCCACACCGACAGCAGCAGTTCCTCGCGGGTCACCGTCTCGCCGGCATGCCGCAGCAGCAACAGCAGGATCTCCAGCGGGCGCGGTTCCAGGTCGACCACGCTGCCGCGGACGCGCAACTCCCATTTGAATTCGTCGAAGAGGATCTCCCCGAACGACCAGAGCGCCGCGGGGATGCTGCTCGAATCCGGCAAATTGTCCTTCAAGATCATTCAGTTAAGATTTGAAATGGATTCGTGGGAAATTCGTGAGAATCTGTTCGGGGATTCCCCTGTCAAGATGAGCGGGATTGATGATCCGTCGACGTTCGATGGACCTCCCCCGACTATTTTCCCTCATCGCGGAGATTCGCGGTGCGGATTGGTGCGGCGGCCTTCAAGAGCCTTGTTTGAAGTTGCTTATTGCGTTTACTTGAGTACGAGATTCCCATGAATTTGGAAGCGTGCGATCGGGTGGGGCGGAGCCTGATGCCGGTTTGGAGACTTGTTAAATGATCTGGTTCGTCCGGGTAGCCCTGCAGCGCCCCTATACCTTCGTGGTGCTGGCGCTGCTGATCCTGATTTTCGGGCCGCTGGCCGCCGTGCGCACGCCGACCGACATCCTGCCCGACATCAAGATCCCGGTCATCGCCGTGGTCTGGACCTATACCGGCCTGCCGGCATCGGACATGGCCGGCCGCATCGTCACCTATTACGAACGCTCGTTGAGCGCTACCGTCAACGACGTCGAACACATTGAGTCGCAATCGGTGCTGGGCATCGCCGTGGTCAAGATCTTCTTTCAGCCGACAGTGGACATCCGCACCGCCACGGCGCAGGTCACCTCGATCTCGCAGACGGTGCTGAAGCAGATGCCGCCGGGCGTCACGCCGCCGCAGATCCTCAACTACAACGCCTCGACCGTGCCGATCATCGAGCTGGCGCTGTCCAGCAAGACCCTGCCCGAGCAGACCCTGGGCGATCTGGGCAACAACATCATTCGTCCGATCATGGCAACGGTGGCTGGCGCGGCCACACCGACGCCGTATGGCGGCAAGACCCGTCAGGTGCAGATCGACATCGACGCCAACGCCCTGCAGGCGCGCGGGCTGTCGGCGCAGGACGTGGAGACGGCGCTGGCCGAGCAGAACCAGATCATTCCGGTGGGAACCGAGAAGATCGGCAGTTTCGAATACACCCTGCAGCTGAACGACAGCCCGCAGGTGATCGACGAGCTCAACGACCTGCCGATCAAGGCGGTCAACGGCACCACCATCTTGATGCGCGACGTGGCGCATGTGCGCGACGGTTATCCGCCGCAGACCAATATCGTGCATGTCGACGGCAAGCGTTCGGTGCTGATGACCATTTTGAAGAGCGGCTCGGCCTCGACCCTGGCCATCATCCAGGGCGTCAAGAGCCTGCTTCCCGGCCTCAAGGCGGTGGTGCCGGATAGTCTCGAGATCAAGGCGGTGGACGACCAGTCGCTGTTCGTGCGCGCCGCCATCAGCGGCGTGGCGCGCGAGGGCGCCATCGCCGCGGCCCTGACCAGCCTGATGATCCTGCTGTTCCTCGGCAGCTGGCGCTCGACGGTGATCATCGCCACCTCGATCCCGCTGGCCATCCTGGGTTCGATCATCGCCCTGTCGGCGCTGGGGCAGTCCCTCAACATCATGACGCTCGGCGGCCTGGCCCTGGCGGTGGGCATCCTGGTGGACGACGCCACCGTCACCATCGAAAACATCAACTGGCACCTGGAGCAGGGCAAGCAGGTCGAGCCGGCGATTCTCGACGGCGCCGCGCAGATCGTCACGCCAGCCTTCGTCTCGCTGCTGTGCATCTGCATCGTGTTCGTGCCGATGTTCTTCCTTGGCGGCGTCGCCGGCTACCTGTTCGTGCCGATGGCCGAAGCGGTGGTGTTCGCCATGATCAGCTCGTTCATCCTGTCGCGCACCTTGGTGCCGACCATGGCCAAGTACATCCTGCGCGCGCACGTGCCGCAGGGGCATCCGCACGGCGAGCTCGAATACGACATGCGGGAGATCAGGGACCATCATGCCGCCGATACGGTGCCGCGCAATCCGCTGGTGCGCTTTCAGCGCGCCTTCGAGCAGAAGTTCGAGGCGGTGCGCTCCGGCTACAAGGAACTGCTGGAACTGGCGCTCGCCAACAGCCGCAGCTTCGTCATCGGCTTCCTCGCGGTGGTACTGCTGTCGTTCGCGCTGGTGCCCTGGCTGGGCCGCAATTTCTTTCCGACGGTGGATGCCGGCCAGATCAATATCCATGTGCGGGCGCCCATCGGTACGCGCATCGAGGAAACCGCCTTCACCTTCGCGCGCGTCGAGGACGCGATCCGCCGCACCATCCCGCCGGGCGAGCTCGACAGCATCGTCGACAATATCGGCCTGCCCTACAGCGGCATCAACAACGCCTACAGCAATACCGGCACCATCGGTTCGCAGGACGGCGACATCCAGATCGCGCTGAAGGAAGGCCATCGCCCCACGGCGGACTATCTGAAGCGCTTGCGCGAGCAGTTGCCGCGTGCATTTCCAGGCACTAATTTCGCCTTCCTGCCAGCCGACATCATCAGCCAGATCCTCAACTTCGGCGCGCCGGCGCCGATCGACCTGCAGTTGGCCGGACCCAGGCTGCAGGACAACTACCACTACGCCGACAAGCTGCTGCACCAGATCAGAGAGATTCCCGGTGTGGCCGATGCGCGCATTCAGCAATCCGAAGCCACTCCGGCGTTCAAGATCGACGTCGATCGCACCCGCGCCGACGAAGTCGGCATCACCGAACGCGATGTGACCAACAGCATGGTGGTGAACCTGGCTGGCAGCGGACAGGTGGCGCCGACCTTCTGGCTCAATCCGAAGAACGGCATTTCCTATCCGATTGTGGCGCAGACGCCGCAATACCGGCTCGACTCGCTGTCCGACCTGAAGAATCTCCAGGTGACCAGCGCCGACGGCAAGCGCTCGCAGATCCTCGGCGGCATTGCCAACATCAGCCGCGGTCGCAGCGATGCCGTGGTGTCGCATTACAACATCTCGCCCATGGTCGAGATCTTCGCCACGACCCAGGGCCGCGATCTCGGCGCGGTGGCCGGCGCCATACAGAAAGTCATTCACGACAACGCGGCCGGTTTGCCGAAAGGCTCGACGGTGGTGCTGCGCGGCCAGGTGCAGACCATGAACAGTGCGTTTTCCGGGCTGCTGTTCGGCCTGCTCGCCGCGGTGGTGCTGATCTATCTGCTGATCGTGGTCAACTTCCAGTCCTGGGCCGACCCCTTCGTCATCATCACGGCGCTGCCCGCCGCCCTGGCCGGCATCGTCTGGATGCTGTTCGCCACCCACACCACGCTGTCGGTGCCGGCGCTGACCGGGGCCATCATGTGCATGGGCGTGGCGACGGCCAACAGCATCCTGGTGGTGAGCTTCGCGCGTGCCCGGCTGGACGAGTGCGGCGACGCCGTCGCCGCCGCGATCGACGCCGGCTTTTCCCGCTTTCGCCCGGTGTGCATGACCGCCTTGGCGATGATGATCGGCATGGCGCCGATGGCGCTGAGCATGGGCGAGGGCGGGGAGCAGAACGCCCCGCTCGGACGCGCGGTGATCGGCGGCCTGCTGTTCGCCACCATTGCCACCCTGCTGTTCGTGCCAGTGGTGTTCAGCATGGTGCATCGGCGCAAGGCAGAACCCAAAACATATCCAATCGAGTCCGGAGTTTCCCATGTCGGGTGAAATGTCTACCGCGAAGTCCATCACGCCGCGGCGCCTGAAGATCGCCGCCATCGTTGCCGTCGTCATCGCCATCCTCATCGTGGCTTACGGCATTGCCAGCCGCGCCGCCGACGAATCGCGCCTGAAGCAGTGGACTGCCGCCGAGGCGATCCCCACGGTGACGGTGATCCAGCCTTCCACCAGCGGCATCGGCCAGTCGATCATGCTGCCCGGACGGCTCGAGGCCTTCTACCGCGCGCCGATCTATGCGCGGGTCAGCGGCTACCTGAAGATCTGGTACACCGACATCGGCGCCAAGGTCAGAACCGGGCAGGTGCTGGGCGTCATCGAAACGCCCGACCTCGACCAGCAGCTGGAGCAGGCCAAGGCCGACCTGGCCACCGCCCGCGCCAACGAGTCCCTGGCGGAAACCACGGCGAAACGCTGGCAGACCATGTTGAAGTCCGATTCGGTGTCGCAGCAGGCGACCGATGAAAAGAACGGCGACCTGGCAGCCAAGCAGACCATCGTCAATGCCGCATCCGCTAATGTCGAGCGCCTGCAGGCGCTGGAAAGCTTCAAGCGCATCGTCGCGCCGTTCGACGGCGTGGTGACCTCGCGCGACACCGATGTCGGCGCCCTGATCGATGCCGGCGGCGGCCGCGGGCCGCAGCTGTTCACTGTGTCCGACATCCACTTGCTGCGCGTTTACGTCAGCGTGCCGCAGGACGTGGCGCCGGCGATCCATCCGGGCATGACGGCGCAACTGCTGGTGCCAGGACATGGCGACACCAAATTCACCGCCAAGGTCGACAGCACCTCCGGCTCGGTCAATGCCGAATCGGGCACTTTGCTGGTTGAGCTATCGCTGGACGACAGTTCCGGCGCGCTGATGCCGGGGGATTTCGCCAACGTGCGCTTCGACCTGTCGGCCGACGCCAATGTCATCCGGGTGCCGGCCAGCGCCCTGATTTTCCGCTCGGCCGGCTTGCAGGTGGCCACGGTCGATGCGACCGGCCGCGCCAAGCTGCTGCCGATCACCGTCAAGCAGGACCTGGGACGGTGGATCGAAGTGGCCTCGGGCATCAAGGCCGGGGACCGCATCATCGACAGTCCGCCGGACGCGCTGTCGGATGGCGATGAAGTACATGTGGCGGCAGCCGACGCCCCGTCTGCCGCACCCGCCGCTCAGGAGGGAGCCGGGCATGAACCGGATTAAACACGCGCTCACGGCGCTGGCGGCGACGCTGGCGCTCGGCGGGTGTTCGCTGGCGCCCACCTATCAGGTGCCGGCGATGAGCATCCCCGCCGATTTCAAGGAGGCGGCACCCTGGACCGATGCCCAGCCCGCCGATGCGCTGCCGCGCGGCGCCTGGTGGAGCCTCTACGGCGATGTGCGGCTGTCCGAACTGGAGACGCGCCTCGACGCCAACAGCCCGGACCTTGCCGCCGCGCTGGCGCTGTACGGGCAGGCCAAGGCCTACGAGGATCAGGCCAAAGCGGGGTTGTGGCCGACCCTGTCGGGGTTGTTTGGCCTGTCGACGAACCGCCAGTCCGATACGCGCCCGCTGCGCGGCGGCGGCCAGCCGGACATCTACGGTGCGGACACGGTGGGCCTGCAGGCGGACTACGAAGTCGATCTGTGGGGCAAGGTGCGCAACGAGGTTGCGTCCGCCAAGGCTGAAACGCAGGCGGCGGCGGGCGATCTGGCTTCGGCCAAGTTGAGCCTGGAGATTCGGCTGGCGGACGACTACGTCGCCATCCTCAGCGAGGACCGCGAGATCCAGCTGCTGCTCGATACCGTGACCGCTTACGAGAAAGCGCTGACCCTGACCGAGACCCTGCATGGCGGTGGCGTCGTGTCGGGCCTCGACGTCAGCCGCGCGCATGCCCAGCTCGATACGGCCCGGGCCGAGGTGTCGGAGTCGCGCGCCAGGCGCGCCCTGCTCGAGCATGCGATCGCCGTACTGGTGGGCGAGTCGCCCGCGGCCTTTTCGCTGCCGCCGGATGCGCGCCGCATTGCACTGCCGCAAGTTCCGGCCGGGGTGCCGGCCACGCTGCTGCAGCGCCGGCCGGATGTGGCGGCGGCGGAGCGCCGCGTCGCCGCGGCCAACGCCAGCATCGGCGTGGCCCGCGCCGCGTTCTTCCCGAGCCTGGACCTGAGCGCGGCGATCGGCGTGCAGAGCACCAGCACCGGCAGCCTGTTTATGGCTCCGTCCACCTACTGGGCGGTGGGGCCGATGCTGACCCAGACCATCTTCGACGCCGGGCTGCACAGCGCTCAGCTGGCGCAGGCGCGGGCCAAACTGGACGAAGCCGCAGCGCGCTACCGCTCGACGGTGCTGACGGCGTTCCAGCAGGTCGAGGACAACCTGGCGCTGCTGTCCAACTACAAGGTCGAGACCGTGGACGAAAACGCGGCGGTGCAGGCGGCGCAGAAGACGCTGGAGATTTCCATGACCCAGTACCGCGACGGCGGCGTCGACTACCTGGAAGTGGTCGATTCGCAAACCGCCGCGCTCAGCGCCGAGGAGGCGGAGCTGCAGCTGGAGACGCGCCAGCTGCGGGCCAGCGTCGACCTGATCCGCGCGCTGGGCGGAGGATGGAGTACGGCGGACGAGAATGCGCGGCCGGCGGCTGTTGCCGCTACGGCTCCGCGGTAGGTCGACGCCGCGAAATTCGCGCACAATGCGCTCATCGGCCAAGGAGAGGCACCATGTCATTGCAGCAATCGGTTCAATCGAAGGGTGCCACCCGGGCCTTGCTGGCCTTGGCCATGCTCACGGCGTTGGCCAGTCCGGGATTGCAGGCGCAGCCGGCCCAGCAGTCACAGCAATCGGGCACCGACGGCAAGCCGCCGGCGCCTAAAGCGCAGGGAGACGTCCATACCACCGCGCCGGTCATCGTCAACGGCAAGGCCGATCCGCTGGCCCGTTCCGACCGTAAATTGGCGCGGATCAAGAAATCCCTGCCCGGTGACCAGGCCAAGGCGCCGTCGAGCGCACTGGGCCGCTACGCGGCGGCGCATGACGATCCGAATGCCGCGACCGGCCAGCAAAGGCAGATGATGGAGCGCGCCAACGGCCCCGCGGCCGGTAACGGTCCGGATAGCGGCATCGGTCCCGACAACGGCACCGGTCCGCGCTAGCCGGCCCGGGATTCCGGGAGTACGCGGCAACTTGTCCTCGGCCGCGTCACATCCTAAAGTATCGTGCACGCCACCCGGTGATGTCACCGGGCTGTCATCATGGATTGGTAGTTTGCTGCGTGCGGGCTATATCTGACGCTTAAGGACCTGAATTCATTCGGTTTGCTTCACCCGACGCTGACTTGCTTGGCCCTTCGTTTTCGGCTGATTGGCAATCGTCCCGGGCGCATTCGGGTCTGCGGCTTTCTTCTTCATTCGACCGACCGCGGATTGTTCCCGCCATGACGACACTTTCATACAAATCGCATATCTCCAGCCAGTACAACGAGGAGCTGGAGGATGTGCGGCAGCGCGTGCTGGCTATGGGCGGGCTGGTAGAACAGCAGATCGTCGATGCTACTCGGGCCCTGATGGAGAACGACGGCATTCTCGGCGAGGAAGTGTCGCGCAACGATTTCAAGGTCAATCAGCTGGAAGTGCTGATCGACGAGGAATGCAGCGGCATCCTGGCGAGGCGCCAGCCCACCGCCGGCGACCTGCGCCTGGTTTACGCCGTGATCAAGACCATCACCGACCTGGAGCGCATCGGCGATGAGGCCGAGAAGATCGCCCGCATGGCGGTGGACCTGGCTTCGCAGGACGGCAGCGGCGCGCCGCTGGTCGAGGTGGGGCACCTGTCGCGCCACGTCTCGCAGATGGTGCGCGACGGCCTCGACGCCTTCGCCCGCATGGATGCCGACGCCGCCCTGGCGGTAGCGCGCGAAGACATGTCGGTGGACCGCGAATATGAATCGCTGATGCGCCAGTGCATCACTTTCATGATGGAAGATCCACGCACCATCCGCCGCGTCATGGACATCATCTGGTCGGTACGCTCGCTCGAGCGCATCGGCGACCATGCCCGCAACATCGCCGAATACGTCATCTATTTCGTCAAGGGCAAGGACGTGCGCCACATCGGCATCGAGCAGATGGAGCGCGAGGTGCGGGGCGAAGAGTAAGACTGTGCGGTAGGGCACTGCGTTCCCTGCGAAAAAACGCTAGCATTTGCGCCCAATGGCGCGTAAAAAACCCCGATCCAGCTTTTTTGCCTTTCTTCAGTCCCCCCTGGTCCGCTGGCTGCTGATCGGCTTGGGCCTGGCCCTGAGTGTGGGCCTGCTGCTGTTCACCCTGTTCCTGGTCAAGCTCGATGGCGACGTGCGCACGCGCTTCGCCGGGGTGCGCTGGGTGCTGCCGGCACAGGTTTACGCCGCGCCGCTGGAGGTCTATCCCGGCGCATCGCTGAGCCTGGCGCAGCTGCGGCATGAGCTGGATCGTCTCGGCTATCGCGCCGGCGACGATCTGACCGGGCCCGGCACCTATGTCCCGACCAAGGACAGCCTGCGCATCGATACCCGCGCGTTTGCGTTCTGGGACGCGGCGCAGCCGGAGCAGCGCATCGAGGTGCAGGGCGACGACAAGGGCATCGGCGGCCTGCGCGTGATGGGCAGCGACAAGACGCTGGACCTGCTGCGCTTCGATCCGATGCTGATCGGCAGCATCTATCCTTCGCATAGCGGCGAGGACCGCGTGCTGGTCAAGCTGTCCGAGGTGCCGCCGCTGCTGCCGCAGACCTTGATCCTGGTGGAGGACCACGATTTCTACAGCCATGGCGGCGTCAGCCTGCGCGGCATCCTGCGCGCGGCGTTCGCCAATGTGCGCGCCGGCCACACGGTGCAGGGCGCCAGCACGCTGACCCAGCAGCTGATCAAGAACCTGTTCCTGTCCAATGAGCGCACCGCCAAGCGCAAGATCACCGAAGCCTCGATGGCGATCCTGCTGGAGCGCCATGTCAGCAAGGACGAGATCCTCGAGGCCTATCTCAACGAGGTGGACCTGGGCCAGGACGGACCGCGCGCGGTGCACGGCTTCGGCCTCGCCAGCCAGTATTATTTCAACAAGCCGCTGAACGAGCTGCAGCCGCACGAGATCGCCATGCTGGTGGCGATCGTCAAGGGGCCGAGCCAGTACAACCCGCGCCGCGCGGTGAAGCTGGTGACCGAGCGCCGCAATCTGGTGCTGAAGATGATGGCCGACGCCGGCAACATCACGCCGGACGAGTATCAGGCCGCGATCCAGCGCCCGCTGGGTGTGACGCCGGGCGGCGGCGGCGGCGCGGCGCGTTATCCGGCCTTCGTCGACCTGGTGCGGCGCCAGCTGGCCGGGCTGTATCAGGAACAGGACCTCACCAGCGAGGGCCTGCGCATCTTCACCACGCTCGATCCGCATGTGCAGGAGGTGCTGGAGAACCGCATCACCGAGGATGTGCCGGAGCTGGAGAAATCGCGCCGCATGGCCGAGGGCACGCTGCAGGGCGCCGGCGTGGTGACTTCGGTGGAGGGGGGCGAAGTGCTGGCGGTGGTGGGCGGGCGCGATGCGCGCTACGCCGGCTTCAACCGCGCCATCGACACGCGCCGCCCGATCGGCTCGCTGGCCAAGCCCTTCACCTATCTGACGGCGCTGGAGCAGCCCGAACGCTTCAACCTGGAAACGCCGCTCGACGATTCGCCGGTGGACCTGAAGCTGCCCAACGGCCAGATCTGGTCGCCAAAGAACTATGACCGCCAGCTGCACGGCTCGGTGCCGCTGTACATGGCCCTGGCCAAGAGCTACAACCTGGCCACGGTGCACCTGGGCCTGGATGTCGGCGTGGGCAAGGTCAAGCAGACCTTCGCCGCCGCCGGTTTCGACGACGTGCCGGAACTGCCCTCGATCTTCCTCGGCGCCGTGGACATGGCGCCGCTGGACGTGGCGCAGATCTATTCCACTATCGCGTCCTCCGGCTACCTGACCCCGCTGCTGACCATCCGCGCGGTGCTGACCAAGGATGGCCAGCCGCTCAACCGTTACGCCTTCAAGCTCAAGCACACCCTGCCGGAAGGGCCGGTGTACCTGACCACCTGGGCCATGCGCAAGGTGATCGAGCTGGGCACCGCCCACTGGGCCACCTCGGTGTCGTTGGTCGCCAGATTCTAGAACGGCTCGAAGGCGGGCCGG
>JAMFRN010000011.1 GCA_026224805.1 Nevskia soli | reverse complement strand
TCAGATGGCAGATACGCAGGTACTTACAGCCGAGGGCCACCATGGGCGCGGTGCCGAACCCGAAGCTCTCGGCACCGAGGATGGCGGCCTTGATGACGTCCAGACCGGTCTTCAAGCCTCCGTCGGTCTGTAACCGGACGCGGTGGCGAAGATCGTTGAGCCGCAGCGTCTGGTGCGTCTCCGATAGTCCCAACTCCCACGGCGTACCGGCGTATTTGATGGACGACAGCGGGCTCGCGCCCGTGCCGCCGTCATAGCCGGAGATGGTGATGAGATCGGCGTAGGCCTTGGCCACGCCGGCGGCGATGGTGCCGACGCCGGGGCCGGACACCAGCTTGACCGAGACCAGAGCCTGCGGGTTGACCTGCTTCAGGTCGAAGATCAGCTGCGCCAGATCCTCGATCGAGTAGATGTCATGGTGCGGCGGCGGCGAGATCAGCGCCACGCCGGGCCGCGCATAGCGCAGGCTGGCGATCATCTCGTTGACCTTGTCGCCGGGCAGCTGGCCGCCCTCGCCGGGCTTGGCGCCCTGGGCCACCTTGATCTGCAGCACTTCGGCGTTGATCAGGTATTCCGGGGTGACGCCGAAGCGGCCGGAAGCGACTTGCTTGATCTTGGAACTCTTCTCGGTGCCGTAGCGCGCCGGGTCTTCGCCGCCCTCGCCGCTGTTGGAGCGGCCGCCGAGGCGGTTCATGGCGATGGCCAGGGCCTCGTGCGCTTCCGGCGACAGCGCGCCGAGCGACATGCCGGCGGAGTCGAAGCGCTTGAGGATCTTCTCCACCGGCTCGACTTCCGAAAGCTCGATCGGCTGGGCCTTGCCGCTGAGCTTGAACAGGTCGCGGAACATCGCCACCGGGCGCAGGTTGACCAGGTCGGCGTAGACCTTGTAGTCCTCGTACTCGCCGGAGCGCACCGCCTTGTGCAGGGTGTTGATGACGTCCGGGTTGTAGGCGTGGTACTCGCCGTTGTTGACGTACTTGTAGAGGCCGCCCTGCTCCACCGGCTTGCGCGGCGTCCAGGCTAGTAGTGACAGCTGGGTCTGCTCGGCTTCCAGCTCGGCGAAACGCGCGCCCTGGATACGGCTGACGGTGCCCTCGAAGCACACGCTCACGATATCGTCGTGCAGGCCGACGATCTCGAACAGCTGGGCGCCGCGATAGCTGGAGATGGTGCTGATCCCCATCTTCGACATGATCTTGTACAGGCCCTTGTTGATGCCCTTGCGGTACGAGGCGGCCAGGTCTTCCGGCGCCTTGCCCTTGATCTCGCCGTTGCGCGCCATCTCGTAGAGGCTGGCGTAGGCCAGGTACGGGTAGACGCAAGAGGCGCCGTAGCCGATGAGGCAGGCGAACTGGTGCGGATCGCGCGCCACCGCGGTCTCGACGATGATGTTGCAGTCGCAGCGCGTGCCTTCGCGGATCAGGCGGTGCTGCAGCGCGCCAACGGCCAGCAGGGCGTGGATCGGCAACTTGTCGCGCGAGATGTTGCGGTCCGACAGCACCAGCACCACGGTGCCGGCCTTGACCGCTTCCACCGCGCGATCACACAGCGCTTCGAGCGCGGCCTTGAGGCCGAGCTTCGGCTCGTAGTTGAGGTCGATGACGGTGTGGGCATAGCCCTCCTCGCCGAGCGACAGCAGCTTGCGGAACTTGGCTTCGGACAGCACCGGCGAGTCGACCAGCAGGCGCGCGGCGCGCGCCGGGGTTTCGTCGAACATGCCGCGCTCGGCGCCGAGCGAGCATTCCAGCGACATCACGATCTGCTCGCGCAGCGGGTCGATCGGCGGGTTGGTAACCTGGGCGAACTGCTGGCGGAAGTAGTCGAAGGGCGAGCGCACCTTGCCCGACAGTACGGCGAAGGGCGTGTCGTCGCCCATCGAGCCAACCGTTTCCTGGCCGGTTTCGGCCAGGGTGCGCAGCACTTCGCCTCGCTCTTCCTGGCTCAGCTGGAACAGCTTCTGGTACACCGCCACGCTTTCCGGGTGCAGCTTGTCCAGCGCCGCCGGATCGTCGTGCAGCGAGGATTCGAGGCGGCGGATGTTGCGCTTCAGCCACTGCTTGTAGGGCTGGCGCGCGGCCAGCATGCGGTCGATGTCCATCGGTCGCAGCAGGCTGCCGGATTCGGTGTCGATGGCCAGCATCTGTCCCGGACGCAGGCGGCCCTTCTCCACCACCTCTTCCACCGGCACTTCGTTGACGCCGATTTCGGAGGCCAGGGTGATGATGCGGTCGCGGGTGATGACGTAGCGCGTCGGGCGCAGGCCGTTGCGGTCGGTGGCGCAGACGGCGTAGCGGCCGTCGGTCAGCACGATGCCGGCCGGGCCGTCCCAGGGCTCCATCTGCAGCGAGTTGTATTCGTAGAAGGCGCGCACGTCGGCGTCGAGGTTCTCGACGTTCTGCCAGGCCGGCGGGATCAGCGCGCGCATCGCGGCGAACAGGTCCATGCCGCCGGCGAGCAGCACTTCCAGCATGTTGTCCAGGCTCTGCGAGTCGGAGCCGCTGAGCGACACCAGCGGGGCGATCTCGTCGATGTCCTGCAGGTCCTCGCACTGGTACTTGTAGCGGCGTGCCTGCGCCCACATGCGGTTGCCGGCGATGGTGTTGATTTCGCCGTTGTGCGCCAGGAAGCGGAACGGGTGCGCCAGCCGCCACTGCGGCAGGGTGTTGGTGGAGAAGCGCTGGTGGAACACGCAGATCGAGCTTTCCAGGCGCGGATCGGAAAGATCGGTGTACAGCACCGGCAGATAGGCCGGCATCACCAGGCCCTTGTAGACGATGACGCGGCACGACAGGTGGGTGACGTAGAACTCGTGGTCGCCCTCGGCCTCGAGGATCTTCTCGGCGCGGCGGCGCGCCTTGTAGAGCTTCAGCTCGAAGGTGAACTTGTGGGTGCCGTTGGCCGGCACGATGAAGGCCTGCTCGATGCGTGGCAGGGTCTTCAGCGCCTCGGCGCCGCAAGCGTCCGGGTTGACCGGCAGTTCGCGCCAGCCGAGCAGCTCAAGACCGTGGTGGACGCAGGCTTCCTTCAGCACTTCGCGCGCGCGCGCGGCCTTGGCCGGGTCCTGCGACAGGAAGATGTTGCCGGCGCAGTAGTGCTCGCCCAGCTTGAACTTGAGCTCGGCGGCCTTGGCTCGCAGGAAGCGGTCCGGCTTTTTCATCAGCAGGCCGCAACCGTCGCCGGTCTTGCCGTCGGCGGCAATGGCGCCGCGATGGGTCAGGCGCTCCAGCGAGCGAATGGCGGTCTTCACCAGCTTGTGGCTGGCCTGATCGTCCATATGAGCGATCATGCCGAAGCCGCAGGCGTCGTGTTCGAACTCGGGGCTGTACAGCCCTGGCTGTGCTGGGTGACTCATGACCGTGTGCCTCTGGCCCCCCACGGGACCTTTTTGCGGCGGCGCGCCACCCTGCCTCGACTTCGGCCTTTGTTTGCGGGCAGCACAAACTTTGGGACGTGATGCAGGGTGGATGGACGCGCGGCGACCGGTTTCGCCGCAGCGCAACATCGCATTATAGAAGCGAAAGTCGTGCCGTCAATGAGCGCACGGACAGCGCCGCCGGCGCGGCAACCGCCCCAGGCCTGGATCGGCGCCCGCCAAAGCCTAAATCAGGTCTTGATTCAGTCCTTTACAAAAACGATCTTGCGGCTGCTGGCATCGCCCGCCAGTTCGCGGTAAACCGCCACCGCTTCGCTCAGCAGGCGCTCCTGCGGCGGCGGGGGCGGCGGCAGCAGGCCGGTGGCGAAGGCAATGCTGAAACGGTCCAGCATGGCGGCGCAGGCGCGGCTGTCATAGAGCAGGGAGTTGATGCCGACGATGCTGCCGCCGCGGCGGTACAGGTCGAGCAGGGGCAGCTCGCTGACGCCGCCTGCCGGCGCGGCAATGGTGGCGATGCGGCCGAATTCGGCCAGGGCCGCCACCGAGGCGCCGAGCCAGGCGCCGGTGGTGTCGAAAATCAGGTCGGCGCCGGCCGGATAATAACGGCGCACCGCGGTCGACAGGTCCTCGCCCTCGCCCAGCAGGATGGCTTCAAAACCTTCCGCCGCGAGCTGCTCGACCTGGGCCGGGCGGCGCACCGCGCCGATCACCTGGGCGCCGCACCAGCGGCCCAGGGCCAGGGCGGCGCGGCCGACCGAGCCGGCGGCGCCAATCACCACCAGGCCTTCGCCGGGGGAGATGCCGCTGCGCTCCAGCGCATCCCAGGCGGTGGTATAGGGCACGCCGCAGCTCGCCGCCTGGGCGAAGGTCAGCAGCGAGGGCTTGGGGGCGATGCCGTCCTGCGGCACGGCGATGCGCTCGGCGTGGCTGCCGTCGCGCACGAAGCCGAATTCCTTGCCGGTGCCCCACACTTCCTCGCCGATCATTTCCGCCGGGCCGTCCACCACCACCCCGGCGAAATCGCGGCCGGGCGTGCGCGGCAGCGTGGTGTAGGGGAAGCGGCCCAGCACGTTCTTGACGTCGCTGGGATTGACGCCGGCGGCGCAGACTTCCACCACCACCTCGCCCGGCTGCGGGCGCGGCGGCGCAATGGTCTGGAGGGACAGCGCGTCGAGGCTGCCGGTACGGTCGAAACGGAGGGCTTTCATCATGGGGCGGGAGTTTAAAGCACTTGTCGGCCGGTAGGTCAGCTCAAGCCTGTCCCGAGTAGCTCGCTTCGCGAGCCTATCAAGGGGCGCGGCGGAGCCGGCAGCGCACGCTCGATGAGCATGCCGGTTCCGGGCGCTGCGCGCCCTTGAACCGACCTACCAACCACTACCTCACCGCAATCGGCGCGGATCGAACAGACGCTCGTACTCGTCGATGGCGTAGCGGTCGGTCATGCCGGCGATGTAGTCGGCCACCACCCGGGCGCGGCCGTTATTCCCGGACTCCTGCTGCGCCGCCTCGGCCTGGACGGAGAACTCCGGCAGCAGCAGGCGCGGATCGGCGAACAGGGCGCCGAACAGATCCTTGACCACGCGCTGCGCCTTCACCGTCATGCGGTAGACCTCATGATGACGGTACAGCTGCTCGCGCAGGAAGCGCTTCAGCTCCAGGTTTTCGGCCTGTACTTTTTCGCCGAAGCCGACCAGCGGCTTGGACATGGCCCGCACCTCGTCCGGGTGCTTCGGCTTGAGCTTGCGCAGGCGCGCGCCGGTCTGTTCCACCAGGTCGGACACCAGGGTGTTGATCATGCGGCGGATGGTCTCGTGCCGCAGCTGCTTGGGCGTCAGGCTGGAATAGGTTTTCAGCACCAGGTCGTGATGGCGCGCGAACAGCGGCACCTGGCGCAGCTGCTCGATGGTGATCAGGCGCGCGCGCAGGCCGTCGTCGACGTCGTGGTTGTTGTAGGCGATCTCGTCGGCCAGGTTGGCCAGCTGCGCTTCCAGGCCGGGCTGCTGCTTCTTGATGAAGCGCTGGCCGATATCGCCGAGGGTGCGGGCGCGTTTCAGCGAGCAGTGCTTGAGGATGCCCTCGCGCGTCTCGAAGCTGAGGTTGAGGCCGCGGAAATCGGCGTACTTGTCCTCCAGCTCATCGACCACGCGCAGCGACTGGGCGTTGTGCTCGAAGCCGCCGTAGGGATGCATGCATTCGTTCAGCGCATCCTGGCCGGCATGGCCGAACGGGGTATGGCCGAGGTCGTGCGCCAGGGCGATGGCCTCGGCCAGATCCTCGTTGAGCGACAGCGAGCGCGCCATGGTGCGGGCGATCTGCGCCACTTCCAGCGAATGCGTCAGGCGGGTGCGGAACAGGTCGCCCTCGTGATTGACGAACACCTGGGTCTTGTATTCGAGGCGGCGGAAGGCGGCGGAATGCACGATGCGGTCGCGGTCACGCTGATACTCGCTGCGGTAGCCGGGCTTGGGCTCGCGGAAACGCCGGCCGCGCGAGTTTTCGTCCTGCGCGGCGTAGGCGGCGAGCGGGTTCATGGCGGAGTCAGCCACAGTAGTCGGCGAGGGTTTGCTCCAGCGCTTCGGGGTCGAAGTCCGCGGTGACCACGGCCTCGCCGATGGCGCGCAGCAGCACCAGCCGCACCCGGCCGCCCGCCACCTTCTTGTCCAGCGCCATCAGCCGCCGGAAATCTTCCGGCTTCATGCCCTGCGGCGGCCGTACCGGCAGCCCGGCGCGCTTGACCAGCACGGACACGCGCTCGGCATCGGCGGCGGCGATCCAGCCCAGACGCGCCGACATCGAGGCGGCCATGCACAGACCCAGGCCCACCGCTTCGCCGTGCAGCCAGGACTCGTAGCGGGTGTGGGTTTCGACGGCGTGGCCGAAAGTGTGGCCGAGATTGAGCAGGGCGCGCGGGCCGGCGCCGCCATGCAGCGATTCGCGCTCGTCGGCGGCGACGATGCGCGCTTTCAGCGCGCAGCAGCGTTCGATCGCATCGGCCAGGGTCTCCGCGTCGAGCGCCAGCAGGCGGTCGAGATCGCGCTCAAGGCGGGCGAACAGCGAGGCGTCGCCGAGCAGGCCGCACTTGATCACCTCGGACAGTCCGGCGGCCAGCTCGCGCGGCGGCAGGGTGCGCAGGGTGTCGGTGTCGGCGATCACCGCGCGCGGCTGGTGAAAGGCGCCGATCATGTTCTTGCCGCGGGCGTGGTTGACGCCGGTCTTGCCGCCGACGCTGGAATCGACCTGCGCCAGCAGGGTGGTGGGGATCTGCACGAAATCGATGCCGCGCTGGTACAGGGCGGCGCAGAAGCCGGTGAGATCGCCGATGACGCCGCCGCCCAGTGCCACCAGCACGCCGTCGCGCGGCAGCCGCGCCTGCAGCAGCCAGTCCAGCACCCGTTCGGCGTTAGCCCAGGTTTTCTGCTGCTCGCCGGCCGGCAGCACCAGCGCCTCGGCCGCGCTCAGGCCCAGCGCCTTGAGCAGCGGCTCCAGGTAGAGGGCGGCGACATTGCTGTCGGTGACGATGCGCACCAGGCGGCTGCGCAGCAGCCGGTAGCTCTCAGGATCGGCCAGCAGGTGCGGGCCGATGCGGATGTCGTAGCCGCGCTCGCCCAGCTCGACGCGCAGCTCCCGCGCGACGGCGTCAGAGCGCGGTCGCCGGGCGGGTGAAGTAGTCTTCGATTTCGCGCGCGAGCGTGCGGGCGTTGCGTCCGTCGGTGTGGAGGACGAGGTCGGCGATTTCACGGTAGAGCGGGTCGCGGGTCGAAAATAGCCGTTCCAGCGTCTCACGCCGGTTGCCGCCCTGCAATAGCGGCCGGGTATCGGTGCGCTCGGTGCGGGCCATTTGCTGCTCGATGCTGGCGTGCAGGTAGACCACAAACCCGCGCGCCGCCAGCCATTGCCGGTTGTCCGCGTCGAGGATGGCGCCGCCGCCGGTGGCCAGCACCAGGCCCTGGCGCAGGCTCAGCTCGCCGATCGCCTGGCGCTCGCGGCGGCGGAACCCGGCCTCGCCCTCCTTCTCGAAGATGAAGGCGATATTGACGCCGGTGCGCGCCTCCACTTCCTGGTCGCTGTCGACGAAGTCCATGCCGCGCGCCTCGGCCAGGCGGCGGCCGACCGTGGTCTTGCCGGCGCCCATCGGGCCGATCAGGAAAATGTTGCCGGATTTGGCCATGAGGACGTCAGCGGACGACCGGACAGCGCAATGGCTGCCTGGCGTGACGGCACGGGGGTAACACGTAACATGCTCTCATACCGGCCTGGATCGGACTCCCGCCGGCAGTATACCAACGGCAGCCCGCCAGGCCCTGGCGCTGGTTCAGCCGCGGGGGGCCTACTCGACCTTGAGCCCCTCGGTGAGGATCTTCGGCGTGATGAACACCAGCAGCTCGGTCTTGTTGTTGATGACCTGGGTGTTGCGGAACAGGTAGCCCAGGATCGGGATATCGCCCAGCAGCGGGATCTTGCTGATGGCCAGGCTGGTGGTCTGCTGGTAGATGCCACCGAGCACCACGGTCTGGCCGTTGTCGACCAGCACCTGGGTGTCGACTTCGCGGGTGTCGATCGAGGGCGTGCTGCCGCCGGTGCCGGTGCTGATGTTGCTGCCGACGCTGTCGTCGTGCACCGCCAGATCCATGATGACGCGGCCGTCGGGGGTGATCTGCGGCGTGACGTTGAGCGACAGCACCGCGTCCTTGAACGACACCGAGGTGGCGCCGCTGCTGGTGGAGGCCTGGTAGGGAATTTCCACACCCTGCTTGATCACGGCCGGCTTGGCATTGGCGGTAATGACGCGCGGGCTGGAGATGACCTCGCCCTTGCCTTCCGTCTGCAGCGCCGACAGCTCCAGATCGACCAGGGTGTTTTTCGCCAGCAGCGACAGCGCGAAGCTGCCCGGCGTGCCGGAGGACGCCGGCGCCGGCAGGTTGACGTTGTAGTTGCTGCCGCTGGGCGAGGGCACCGTGATCACGCCATTGGTGGTGGTGGTGTAGCTGGTCACGGTGGAGTCGGTGCCGCCGACGTTGGTGCCGCCGGTGGTGAGGAAATTGTTGCCGACGTTGCCGACGTAGCTGACGCCGAACTGGGTGCCCAGATCCCGCTCGAAATTGTCGTTGGCGACGACGATGCGCGATTCGATCAGCACCTGCCGTACCGGGACATCCAGACGCTGCACCAGCGTGCGGATTTCGGTGAGCTTGTCGCGGGTCTCCAGCACCAGCAGACTGTTGGTGCGGTCGTCGATGGTGACGCTGCCGCGCGCGGACAGGATCGAGTTGGTCTTGTTCTTGACGATGTTGCCCAGGTCGGAAGCCTTGGCATAGTTGATCTGGATGATCTCGGAGTGCAGCGGCGCCAGCTCGACCTTCTGCTTGGCCGCTTCCGCCTCGGCGCGCTCGCGCGATGCGATTTCATCGACCGGCGCCACCAGCATGACATTGCCCTGCCGGCGCATGCCCAGCCCCTTGGTGCGCAGGATGATGTCGAGCGCCTGGTCCCAGGGCACATTCTGCAGGCGCATGGCGATCTGGCCGCTGACGCTATCGCTGACGATCATGTTGACGCCGGCAACGTCGGCGATGATCTGCAACAGCGAGCGGATATCGACACTCTGGAAGGACAGGCTGATGCGTTCGCCGGTGAAGGTCGGCTGCTCGCGCTGCTTCTCCGCCAGCTTCTCCTGCGACAGGGGCTGCAGCTCCAGCACGAACTGGTCGCCGGCCTGGTAGGCCACCTGCTCGAAATCACCGCCGGCGCCCGGAGTCACCACCACGCGGGTATCGATACCGTCGCGCTGCGCGTCGATGTACTTGACCGGCGTGGCGAAATCCAGCACGTCGAGGCGCTTGCTCAGGCGATCCGGCAAGGTGGTGTTCTTGAAGCGGGCGATGATCTGGCCGCCTTCCTCGTGCACGTCGACCACCGCGCGCGGATCGGACAGGGACACCAGCACGCGGCCCTCGCCTTTTTCGCCGCGGCGGAAGTCGATCTTGCTGATCTGTGCCGTCGGCGCCTGCTGCGCCGGGGCGGCGCCGCCCGCCGAACTGGCGGCGGCGTTGCCGGCGAGGTCGACGACGATGCGGTTGCCGTCGACGCTGATGTTGTAGGCGGTGGGCTGCGCCAGCTCAACCACCAGGCGGGTGCGGCCCTGCGCTTCCACCGCGGCGATCGAGCGCACCTGCCCGACATTGACCTTGCGATAGCGTTCGGTCAGCGCCAGGTGGGTGTCCGGCAGGTCCACCGACAGGCGCGCCGGCTTGTCGATGGCGAATACCGCGGGCTGCGGCGCGGCATCGGACAGGGTCAGGATGATCTGCACCCGGTCGCCGTCGAGCGCGGTGAAATCCACCGCCTTCAGTTCGCGCGTCGCCTGCGCCTGGGCCGGCAGGACCGTGCAGGCAACCAGCGCCAGCAGCGCCAGGCCGCGAGCGGCGAAGCGGCCGAACAGCGTTCGCCCGGCAAGAGCCGGCGCGGGGTATCCGAGGTTCTGACTGAACATAGTACTGCTCCCTTATTTTTGCTCGGCAGCGAGACTGGCTGGCTGCTCTTTGAATCCACCGAAGCCATCCGGGACGATCTCGTCCAGCAGCACTTCGCGTTCGCTGATGCTGGTGATCTTGCCGAAGTTCTGGCCCATGTAGTTGCCGACGCTGACGCGGTGGATCACTCCGTCGGGAGCCTTGATCATGGCGTAGAGCACCTTGTTGAAGTCGATCAGGCCGACCATCTTCAGGGCATCCAGCGGGAATTCCTCCAGCGGCTCACGGTTGCGGCTCAGGTCCGGATGGATGCCGGCGCCATTGCGCGCGCTTTCCGGCAGGCTCGGCGTGAACGGTTCGCGGCGGTCGCCGGCGACGTAGGTGAAGGCCTCGTACTGCTTGATCTGCGGAATCGGATCGATCTTGTTGCTCTTGCGCGCCTTCACCTGCGCGATGTATTGCTGCAGCTCATCCATGTCGCTGGTGCAGGCGCCGAGCAGCGTCAGGCCGGCGAGCAACAGGCCGCAACGGATCATGCGCGGGCTCATTTGCCACCTCCGGCCTGGCGCGGCGCGGGGGCGCTGCCGTCGTCCTGGTAACGGTAGGTCTTGGCCAGGGCACTCATGCGCAGCACGCCCTTGCGTTCCGCCGGCTTGATCTCGATTTCGTCGATGACCACGATGCGCGGCAGCGCGGCGACGCCGCTGACGAAATCGCCCAGCTGGTGGTAGCCGCCGGTGACCACGATGCGATTCGGCATCTCGACGTAGAAATCTCGCGGCACATCGCCCTGCGGCTGGAACAGCTCTTCCTGCAGGCTGCTGGCGATGCGCACCTGCGAGATATCGTTGAGCAGGTTGGCCACTTCGGCCTTGCTCGGCAGCTGCCGCAGCATGTCGCCGAAGGAATGCTGCATTTCCTCCAGCTGCGCCTTGTAGGCGTCGAGCGCGGCCACTTTCTGCTGCTTGCCCTCGAATTCCTGGCGCAGCGTCACTTCCTTCTGCTTCTCCTGGCCCAGCTGCTCGTACTGCGGCTCGATCAGGAAATAGACGCCGCCGCCGATGATCAACACGGCCAGCAGCACGCAGGCCGAGATGTGCACCCAGCGCGGCCAGGCGCCGGGGTTCTGCATGTCCAGCGTTTGCAGCTGCTCCAGTATCTCGCGCGGGCTCATTTCTTGGGCGCTCCCTGGGCGGCGGGCTGGGAGTTATCCGTGGCCTTGGTCAGATTGGTCACCTTGAGCTGGAACTGGCTGCTGCGCAGATGGTTCTGGTCGACGGTGTGGATCACCACCAGCTTGGGGTCCTTGAACCAGGGCGAGGCGTCGAGGTTCTTCATGTACGCGGAGATGCGGCCGTTCGATTCGGCGATGCCGTCCAGCGTGACGTCGTTGCCGCTCTGCTTGATGCCGGTGAGAAAGACGCCGTCCGGCAGCGTATTGATGATCTCGTCGAAGAAATGCACGGTGGCGGAGCGGCTCTGCTGCAGCTGCTCGATCACCCGCATGCGCGCCAGCAGATTGGCCTTGACCTTCTGCAGCTCCTGGATTTCCTTGATCTGCTTGTCGAGGGCGGCGATTTCGGTTTGCAGGATCTTGTTGCGCGCCTGCTGGTGCGAGATCGCCTCGTCCATCCCCAGATAGGCGATGAACACCGCCCCGGCGCTGGCCAGGAAAGCGATGCCGAGCAGCGCCAGGAATTGCCGTTTGCGTTGCTCGCGCCTGGCGCTGCGCCAGT
The DNA here is from genome assembly GCA_026224805.1 of Nevskia soli. GTDB lineage: Bacteria > Pseudomonadota > Gammaproteobacteria > Nevskiales > Nevskiaceae > Nevskia > Nevskia soli_A. The sequence continues at coordinate 7,468 of JAMFRN010000011.1, read as the reverse complement.
CGAGTAGATTGATCTTGGTCATGGGCTTGGCTTTCCTTAGCCGGGCGCGTCGAAGGCGCGGCAGGCGAGCCCGGCCGCGATCAGCAAGGAAGCCTCGTCCTGCGCCAGCTGCGCCGGCTTGGCGCGGGACGCCACCGACATCTGGGCGAACGGCCGCGCCACCACGGTCGGAATCTGCAGCCGTTCCTGGATGGCGGCATCGACCCCGGCGATCTGCGCGCAGCCGCCGGCCAGGATCACCTGGTCAATGGCGCTGTGCTGCGAGGAAGCCGAGAAGAAGAACTGCAGCGAGCGGTCGATCTGTTGCGCCATATCGGCCAGAAAGTGGCTCAGCACCTCGCTCTGGTAGTTCTCCGGCAGGGTCCCGAGCCGCTTGCCCTTGGACGCTTCCTCCACCGACATGCCGTAGAAGCGCATGATGTCCTCGGTCAGCTGGCGGCCGCCGAAAGCCTGGTCCCGGGTATAGGCGGTCTGCAGGTCGTGCAGCACCATCAGCGAGGTCATCGAAGCGCCCATGTCGACCACCGCGATGGTCTTGCCCTTGCCGCCATCGGGCATCTGGTGGCGCAGGAACTGGCAGGAGTTTTCCAGCGCATAGGCCTCGATATCGACCACCACCGGCTTGAGACCGGCGATTTCCAGCGCCGCCATGCGCTGCTCCACCTGCTCCTTGCGGCAGGCGGCAAGCAATACGTCGACCGAGCTCTTGTCCTTGGCCGAGGGGCCGAGAATCTGGAAGTCCATGTTGACCTCCTCGATCGGGTACGGAATGTACTGATCGGCTTCGGCCTTGATCTGCTCTTCCATGTCGTGCTCGCTGAGCGAGGCCGGCATGAAAATCAGCTTGGTGATGACGGAGGACCCGGCCACCGCGACGGCGGCGTTCTTGGTGCGGGTGCCGGCACGGTTGACGGCGCGCGCGATCGCCTCCCCCACCACCCTGGGCTCGTTGACCTGCTTGTCGTTGACCACATTGCCCGGCAACGGCTCGACCGCATAGGCCTCGACGTTGTAGCGTTCGCCGCGCTTGCTCAATTCAAGCAACTTGACCGCACTGGAACTGATGTCCAGCCCGATCAGTTCGCGACTGCCGCCCCCAAACAGCGACTCCATGAAGGACATAACGCCCTCGCACCCCAGATACCGAGCCCCCAATAGGCCCCCCGCAGGTCACCGATTCCTTTAATGACTCTGCCCCGATTCCACCTTAATATAACGGATGTATTCTGCTACGCAACTATAAGTTACTTCTCCAAGTGCCTGAAAGCAGTCCCAAACCAGGCAACGAGCATTGGCCATGGCGGCCACCCGAGGGTCCAGTTTGAATCTATACCTGCGTGTCGTTCTGATCGCTGCCGCCGTCCTTGCGACCGGCCTTTTGTGCGCGGTGCTCGGTTTTCTCGGCGTGCGCGCCTATTTCGAGCCGCGCCTGCCTTCAGTGGACAGCCTGCACGAACTGAAACTGGGCATCCCCCTGCGCGTCTACAGCCAGGACGGCGCCCTGATCGGCGAGTTCGGCGCCGAGCGGCGCGACCCGCTGCGCTACGAGCAGATTCCCCCACAGCTGATCCATGCTTTTCTGGCGGCTGAGGACGACCGCTTCTTCGAGCATCCCGGCGTTGACCTGCAGGGCCTGCTGCGCGCCAGTGTGGTGCTCGCCACCACGGGTGAAAAGCGGCAAGGCGGCAGCACCATCACGATGCAGCTCGCGCGCAATGTATTCCTCTCGCCGGAGCGGAGTTTCACGAGGAAAATCAAGGAGATTCTTCTCGCCCTGAAAATCGAGCGCGAGCTCAGCAAGCAACAGATCCTGGAGTTGTACCTCAACCGCATCTTCCTCGGCAACCGCGCCTACGGCGTCGGCGCCGCGGCGCAGGTCTACTTCGGCAAGGACGTGGACCAGCTCAGCGTGGGCGAGATGGCCACTCTGGCCGGCCTGCCCAAGGCGCCCTCGCGCGACAATCCGATCGCCGATCCGCGGCGTGCCCAGGACCGCCGCGATTACGTGTTGCGGCGCATGCACGAGCTGCACTTCATCACCGACGACAACTACAAGCTGGCCCAGGCCGAGCCGATCACCGCCCACCAGCATGTCGCCAGCGTGCAGCTGGAAGCCAGCTACGTGGCCGAAATGGCGCGCGCCGAGATGGTGGCGAAATACGGCGAGGCCGCCTACACCGATGGCTATGCGGTGACCACCACCATCGACTCGACGCGCCAGAAAACGGCCAACGCCGCCCTGCGCGGCGGCATCTTTGCCTACGAGGAGCGCCACGGCTACCGCGGGCCGGAGGCGAAGCTGCCGCCGGAAGCGATGGCCCAGCTCGACGGCGATCCTTCCGGCGAAGCCATCCAGGCCCAGCTCGAAGCCCGGCCGCAGGCGGTGTCGCTGATCGCCGGCGTGGTACTGCAGTTCTCGCCGGATCAGCTGCGGGTGCAGACCGAGGCCGGCGTGGTGGATCTACCCAAGTCCGGCTTCGACTGGGCCAAATTGTCCGACAAGAAGCCGCTGAACCGCGGCGACATCGTGCGGCTGGCGCGCGTCGACAACGCCTGGCGCCTGACCCAGCTGCCCAAGGTGGAAGGGGCACTGATCGCCCTCAACCCGACGGACGGTGCAGTACAGGCGCTGGTCGGCGGCTATGACTTTTTCCTCGGCGCCTACAACCGCGTCACCCAGGCCAGGCGCCAGCCCGGCAGCGGCTTCAAGCCTTTCCTCTATAGCTCCGCCATGGCCAAGGGCTTCACCCCGGCCTCGGTGTTCCTCGATGCGCCGGTGGTCTACGTCAGCGCCAATCCGGACGACGACTGGCGCCCCGGCAACTACGAGGGCAAGTTCAACGGCCCGATGCGCCTGCGCGAGGCCCTGGCCGAATCGCGCAACCTGGTGTCGATCCGCGTGCTGCAGGCCGTCGGCATCGACTACGCCATCGACTACGCCTCGAAATTCGGCCTGCCCAAGGACCGCCTGCCCAAGGACCTGACCCTGGCGCTGGGCAGCGGCGCGCTCACCCCCTGGGAAATGGCGCGCGGCTACGCCGTGTTCGCCAATGGCGGCTTCCTGGTCGACCCCTATTTCATCCAGTCGATCCGCGGCGCCGACGGCAAGGAAATCTTCCATGCCCAGCCCAAGCTGGCCTGCCCCAGCTGCGACGTGCCGCCCGACATTACCGCGGAGGCCGGCGCAGCGGGTGGCGGGGCCGCCACCCCGGTGGCCGCTACTCCCGCGCCGGAAGTCCCCGCCGCCGACCGCGCGCCGCGCGTCATCGACGCCGACAACGATTACCTGATGACCAGCATGATGCACGAGGTGGTGACGCGCGGCACCGGCGCCGCGGTGCGCGCCCTGGGGCGCGACGACCTGGCCGGCAAGACCGGCACCACCAACGACTTCACCGACGCCTGGTTCAACGGCTTCAACCCGGCCCTGATCACCGTCACCTGGATCGGCTACGACCAGCCCACCACGCTGGGCCATGGTGAAGTCGGCGCGCGCGCCGCCCTGCCGGTGTGGATGGATTTCATGAAGGTGGCCCTCAAGGGCGTGCCGCAGCAGATCCTGCCGCGCCCGCCCGGGGTGGTGCAGGTGCCGATCAACCCGGCGAACGGCAAGCTGCTCACCGCCGACGCGCCGGGGGCGATCCTGGAGGTGGTGCAGGCCGACCACATCCCGCCGCCGGACGACGGCAAGAGCGCCCTGGGCGATCAGCCGACCGGCACGGACATCTACTGATGGCGCAGCGCCGGCCCGGCTTCGACCGCGGCGGCGATGCGGGTTCGCCGCCCAGCCCCCTGGTACAGGAAGCCGCGCGCATCCTGTGCGAGGAGGCGGTGGTCGACTACCGCACGGCCAAGCTCAAGGCCGCGCAGCGGCTGGGTCTTGGCGGCAATACGCCGCTGCCGGACAACGCGCGCATCCAGGCGGCCGTGATCGACTACCAGCGCCTGTTCGGCGGCCGTGAATACGCCGAACGCCTGCGCCAGCTGCGCGGCACCGCGGTGCAGGCCATGCGCCTGCTGGCCGGGTTCCAACCCCGCCTCAGCGGCGCCGCCGTCAGCGGCGCCATCACCGCCGCGCACCGGGTGCAGCTGCATGTCTTTGCCGACAAGCCCGAGGCGCTGGACCTGTTCTTCGAGGACCGCAGCATTCCCTACCGCCAGGACGACCGGGTTTATCGCTATCCCAACGGCAACGAAGAGAATGTGCCCCTGTTGCGGTTTGAAGCCGGTGAGATCGGGGTGGATGTCGCCATGTTCGGCGAGGACGACTTGCGGCGGACACCGCTGTCGCCGAGCGATGGGCTACAGGCAAAGCGCTTGACGCTGGCCGAGGCGGAGATTTTGGCGAAGATGGATGTGGACGCGATTCTGGGCGGCTAGCGGCGGCTCAGGCAATCGGCAGCAACTGCTCCAGCCGATCCACCCCCGCGAACTCCCCGATCACCCGCTTCGGCTGCGACGAATCCGGATGCCGGATCGCCAGCACCGCGCCAAAGCCGTAGTCGCGCGCGGTGCGCAGCACCGGCAGGCTGTCGTCGACGAACAGCGCCCGTTCCGGTTCGAAGCCATGCTGCGCCCGCAGCGCCGGCCAGAAGCGCGGGTCTTCCTTGGGCATGCCGAAGTCATGGGCGCAGAGAATGCGGTCGAAATGTCCGGCCAGGCCGGTCTGCTCCATCTTCAGCCGCCAGCTGTCGCGGTGCGCATTGGTCACCAGCCACAGGCTGCGGCCGCTGGCGCGCACCGCGTCGAGAAAGGCCTCGCTGCCCGGCAGCACGGCGATATGCGCGCGCGCGTTGACCTTGAGTTGCGCCACGTCGAGCCCGGTGAGCCGGCTCCAATGGTCCAGGCAATACCATTCGAGCCGGCCCTGCAGGCCGGTGAAGTGCGGCTCCAGCCGCAGCCGCGCCTCTTCCACGGTGATGCCCTGCGCCTGCGCGTAATGCAGCGGCACCAGATCGCGCCAGAAATGGGTGTCGAAGGCCAGGTCCAGCACGGTGCCGTCCATGTCGAGCAGGACATGATCGATGCGGCTCCAGTCGACGATCTCGGCAGCGGCAGTATCCATGCCGTTATGATAATCCCTGATCTCCCCTTTCAGCCCTCGTTCAACCCTCGCTCGACGACATGACCCTCGCGCCGCTGCTCGAACATTGCCTGGCCATCGCCGAGGAAGCCGGCCGCGCCATCCTGCAGGTCTACAACACCGATTTCGCCGTGACGGAGAAGGACGATCACTCGCCGCTGACCCAGGCCGACCTGGCGGCGCATCACTGCATCATCCGGCGGCTGGGCGCACTCGACCCGCAGTATCCCTGCCTGTCGGAAGAAGCGGCGGACATCTCTTACGAGACACGGCGCGCGTGGACGCGCTACTGGCTGATCGATCCGCTCGACGGCACCAAGGAGTTCGTCAAGCGCAACGGCGAATTCACCGTCAACATCGCCCTGATCGATAACGGCGAGACTATCCTCGGCGTGGTGCACGCGCCGGTGCTGGGCGTCTGCTATCTAGCGGCGCGGGGCGTCGGCGCCTTCCGCATTCGCGAGGGGCGGCGCGAGGCGATCCGTACGCGCGCCACCGCGGCGCGGCCGATCCTGGTGGTGAGCAAGTCGCACCGCGATGCCGCGCTCGATGCCTTCCTCGCCCACGCGCCGGAACACGAGGCGCTGAGCCGGGGCAGCTCGCTCAAGTTCTGCCTGGTGGCAGAGGGCTCGGCTGACCTGTATCCGCGCACCGGCCCGACTTCCGAGTGGGACACCGCCGCCGGCCACTGCGTGGCGGAGCAGGCCGGCGCCAGCGTGTGGACGCTGCCGGACTGGGCGCCGCTGCGCTACAACCAGAAGGACGGCCTGCTCAATCCCGGCTTCATCGTCATCGGCGAGCCGGCCTACGGCTGGCGCGACAAGCTGCAGGCGGCCTGATGGCGCGTCCGTCCTTGCGCAAGCGGGTGAAAGACACCCTGCAGGAGCTCGGCGCGGATGCCGCCCTGCTGCGCGACCGTGCCTTGCCGCTGTTCGCCGACGCGCGGCAGCTGCGCTGCGTCGGCCTGGGCACCGATGGCCGCGACAAGTTCCTGGCGCCGCTTGCCGCCGAGGCCTGGCTGGAGATGCGCGCGGCGGCGGCACAGGACGGGGTGGAATTGCTGCTCATCTCCGCCTTCCGCAGCTTCGATTTCCAGCTGGCCCTGATCCGCGGCAAGCAGGCCAAGGGCCGCGACATCGCCGAAATCCTGACGGTGAACGCCCCGCCAGGCTGCAGCGAACACCACAGCGGCCGCGCCGTCGATATCGGCGCACGCGACACACCGGCGCTGGAAGAGGATTTCGAGCGCACCGGGCCATTCGTCTGGCTCAGCCACAACGCGAACCGCTACGGATTCCGCTTGTCCTACCCACGCGGCAACAGTTACGGTTACCTTTACGAGCCCTGGCACTGGTGCTGGGTAAAGGAACAGGGTGGCATGGGTTCATCCTGAACAAGACGTCGCCATCCATGGCGACGTCTGTTGAAACAAGCTTGAAACTCTTTCAAATCTTGGCGGGGAGGCGGACATGGATGCTCTCGCAACGGCGCAACCGACTGTCGATTTCGGCCGCACCGCCAGTGATTTCGCCCGGCATCGCGCCGGCTTTCCACCCTCCCTGTTCGAGCGGCTGCTCGAGCGCGGCATCGGCATGCCGGGACAGCGGGCACTGGATCTGGGCACCGGCACCGGTTCGCTGGCGCGCGGCTTTGCCCGCAACGGCGGCCTGGTCACCGGGCTCGACATCGCGCCGCTGCTGCTGGAGCAGGCGCGCGCCCTGGACCGCGAAGAAGACCTGCATATCGAATACCGCGTGGCCCGCGCCGAAGCCACCGGCTATGCCGATGCGCTGTTCGACCTGGTCAGCGCCGGGCAGTGCTGGCACTGGTTCGACCGGCCGCGCGCGGCCTCCGAAGTGCGCCGCGTGCTGCGGCCGGGCGGGCGCGTGCTGATCGTGCACTTCGACTGGCTGCCGCTGCCGGGCAATGTGGTCGCCGCCACCGAAGCCCTGATCCTCAAGCACAATCCGGCCTGGCACCTGGCCGGCGGCAGCGGCATCCATCCGCGCTGGTTCGCCGATCTGGCGCAGGCCGGATTCGAGGAACTGGAGTCGTTTTCCTACGACGAAACGGTGCTGTACAGCCGCGACGCCTGGCGCGGCCGCATCCGCGCCAGCGCCGGTGTTGCGGCCAGCCTGCCGCCGGAGCGCGTAGCCCTGTTCGATCAGGAAAACGCGGAAATGCTGGCGCGCAGCTTCCCGGCCGAGCCGCTGCGCATCCCGCACCGGGTGTTTGCGCTGACCGGAGTGCGGGCTTAAAGCGAAAAGCTTTCTCGCGCAAAGCCGCAAAGGCGCCAAGAAAAGTTTTTTAATTTGTTTTTGCGGCTTTGCGCGAACAATGCTTTTTGCTTCAGGGGATTTTGACTTCTGAAAAATCCCGCGCCTG
>JAMFRN010000091.1 GCA_026224805.1 Nevskia soli | reverse complement strand
CTGTCTGCAACCACTGAAACTGGAGCTCACGATCGGGATCGAACCGACGACCTCGTCCTTACCAAGGGTGTGCTCTACCGACTGAGCTAGGTGGGCGTGCACTCTACAAACCGCTTGCGCTGAACCTCTACCTCGGGAAAAACCTGCCTCTGATCCAAAAACTGGAGCGGGTGATGGGAATCGAACCCACGCTATCAGCTTGGAAGGCTGAAGTTCTACCATTGAACTACACCCGCCTGCTTCAACCACTTTGCAGCCTTTTACCACTATCCCAGTGGTGGAGGGGGTAGGATTCGAACCTACGTAGGCGTTAGCCAGCAGATTTACAGTCTGCCCTCGTTGGCCGCTTGAGTACCCCTCCCGAGAATGTTCGTTCGCGTGAGCTGAGCCACATATTGTTTTGGACGGGGGCTTTCCTGTCAAGCAAAAATGACGCCGTCGGGGCCAAACAGGCATGAAATATTTGCCCAGGGCCGGCTCAGGGAAGCTCGTCCGTTCGGCGCTGTAGCGCGTCAATAAAATGCAATAAGCTTTCCCTATCGTGACTGGTCGTCACGCAAAAAAACTGAAAATCATGCTCGTCCAGGGAAAACGTTTCGGCCTGATGCTGTGCACCGCGCTGCTGGCGGCCGCCATCACCAGCTGCGGCAGCAGCAGCACCTCAAGCAGCGCCTCCGGCCAGCCGTCCGCCAGCATCGGCCACATCTTCGTGCTGATCCTGGAAAACGAGGATTACGACAATTCCTTCGGCACCAGCTCGCCCGCGCCCTACCTGGCAAAGACCCTGCCCGCCATGGGCGCCCTGCTGCAGAGCTATTACGGCACCGGCCATAACAGCAACGACAATTACATCTCGATGATCAGCGGGCAGGCTCCCAACCTGGACACCCAGCTCGACTGCCAGACCTACAGCAACTTCACCCAAACCAGCACCGCCGCCAACGGCCAGGCCGTCGGCTCGGGCTGCATCTTCCCCACCACGGTCACCAGCCTGCCCGACCAGCTGACCAAGGCCGGCCTGAGCTGGAAGGCCTATATGGAAGACATGGGCAACACCCCCAGCCGCGAAAGCGCGACCTGCGGCCACCCCACGGTCGGCTCCAAGGACGGCACCCAGGTGGCGACCACCGCCGATCAATACGCCACGCGCCACAACCCGTTCATGTATTTCCACAGCATCATCGACGACCAGGCCAGCTGCGACAGCCACGTCGTCAATTTCAGCGGCCTGGCTTCCGACCTGGGCAGCATCGACAGCACCGCCAACTACACCTTCCTCACCCCCAACCTGTGCCACGACGGCCATGATTCGCCCTGCGCCGACGGCGAGCCCGGCGGACTGACCTCGATCAACACCTTCCTGCAGCAATGGGTGCCGCAAATCCTGGCCTCGCCCGCGTTCCAGAAGGACGGCCTGCTGATCATCACCTTCGACGAATCCAACGGCATCACCTCGGATTCCTCCGCCTGCTGCGGCGAGGGGCCCGGCCCCAATACCCTGCTGCCCGGCCTGCTCGGCCTCGGCGGCGGCAAGGTCGGCGCCGTCCTGATTTCGCCCTTCATCAAGGCCGGCACGGTCAGCACCACCTCGTACAACCATTACTCGATGCTGCGCAGCGTTGGCGACATCTTCGGCCTGCAATACCTGGGCAACGCCGGCGCCAGCGGCCAGGCCAGCTTCGGCAGCGATGTGTACACCCAGCTCATGCCGGTGTTCCCGACCAAGAACTAGTCGGAACAGGCTTTAAACTCGCGGGATGAACTCCCCGCGTTTGCTCTGCGCCGCGCTGCTGGCCACCGCCGCGCTCGCCGTGCGGGCGGAGGCGCCGCCGGCCGCCTACGACCCGCTGGCCGCGGCAGCGGCCGAGGGGCTGATCGGCAACGTCGAAGCCGGCGTGCCGCCGCAGTGCTACACCAAGACCGGCGCGCGCTCCAATCCTTGCTGGACCTGCCACACCAGCCGTAACGGCCGCAACCAGACCGACGACTGGCGCCTGCAACAGCGCTACGACTTCAGCGATCTGGGCCGCACCAATCACTGGACCAACCTGTTCCAGGACCGCCGCGCCGCCATCGCCGGGATCGACGACACAGCGGCCCTGGCCTACATCCGCCAGGACAACTACAGCGCCCTGCGCCCGGCCCTGCTGGCGCACCCGGACTACCAGGGCTGGGTGCCGGACCTCGACTACCGCCAGGGCTTCGACGCCGCAGGCTTCGCCCGCGACGGCTCGGACTGGCGCGCTTTCCGCTACAAGCCCTTCCCCGGCACCTTCTGGCCCACCAACGGTTCCACCGACGATGTGCTGATCCGCCTGCCGGTCGCATTCCGCAACGACGCCGCCGGCCACCCCTCGGGCGCCGTCTACAAGATCAACCTGGCCATCGTCGAAGCCGCCATGGCGGTGCCGGACAGCGTGCCGGACGCGAAACTGCGGCGCAGTATCGAGCCGGTGGACGAAACCGCCGCGGGCATGGACCTGGACGGCGACGGCCGCATCGGCGGCATGGCCATTCAGATCCGCGGCCTGCCCGCGCACTACGCCGGCGCTGCCGCCGGCGTGCCGGTGCTGCGCTACGACTACCCGCAGGGCACCGAATTCCTGCATACCGTGCGCTACGTCGATCCCGACGCGCCGGATCTGATGTCCGCCCGCTTCAAGGAAGTGCGCTACGCCATCAAGCGCTTCCAGCTCAACGAGGTCACGCGCAAGTGGCGCTACGACGAGGAAGCGCAGGAGCGCGATATCGGCGGCCTGCCCCACTACAGCGGCACATCCAGCAGCGGCCAGACCAACGCCTTCGGCTGGCGCCTGCAGGGCTATATCGAGGACGCCGCCGGCCGCCTGCGCCTGCAGACGCGCGAGGAGCAGATCTACTGCATGGGCTGTCACACCGGCATCGGCGTCACCGTCGACCAGACCTTCAGCCTGCCGCGCAAAGTTCCCGGCGCCGCCGGCTGGGGACCACAAAATCTGACCGGCATCCAGGACGTCCCCCAGGCCGGCTCGACCGAGCCGGAAATCCTGCGCTACCTCCGCCGCGTCGGCGGCGGCGACGAATTCCGCGCCAACGGTGAAATGCTGCAACGCTTCTTCCCCGGCGGCAGGCTCGACGAAGCCAAGGTGCGCCGCGCCGCCCCCGGCGGCAAGGGCGACATCCGCGACCTCATCGTCCCCTCGCGCGGCCGCGCCCTGCAGCTCGACAAGGCCTACATGCTGATCGTGCGCGAGCAAAGCTTCATCCACGGCCGCGATGCCCTGCCCGCACCGGCCGCCAACGTGCATGCGCAACTCGACAACACCGATACCGCGCTCAAGGCCAGCGGACGCACCTATCAGGACGGGCGGCTGTGGCTCGACTGGGACGCGTTTCAGTCCGTAAATTCAAACACGCAACCAGCAAGATCGCTTCAACACTGACATGACACTGGTGCTGCTGCACTCTCTGAATCAGGTCCGCCGCTTGGCCCGCGCGGTCGGCGGCGCGGTCAGGGGATCGTCCGGCCAGGGATGCCTGGGATAGCGGCCCTTCAGCTCCTTCTTCACTTCCGCATAGGTGCGCGCCCAGAAGCCGGCCAGGTCCTGCGTCACCTGGATCGGCCGGCGGCCGGGCGAGAGCAGGTGCAGCGAGACGCGGTTGCGGCCCTCGTTCACCGTCGGCGTCTGGGTCAGGCCGAACAGTTCCTGCAGCTTCACCGCCAGCACCGGCGGCGCGCCATCCGGCAGATATTCGATGGCGACATGTGAGCCGCTGGGCACTTCCAGCTGGGTCGGCGCCAGCCGCGCCAGTTGCTGCTGCATCGGATAGTCCAGCAGCGCATTAAGGATAGCCGGGAGGTCCAGCTTCGACAGGTGATCGCGGCGCGTCACGCCGTCGAGATAAGGCGTCAGCCACTCTGCCAGTGAATCGGCCAGCGCGGCGTCGGAGACATCCGGCCAGCCGTCCTGCGGCCGCCAGGCGCGCAGGCTCAGCACGCGGGCCTGCCATTGGCGGGCGCTCTCGGACCAGGGCAACGCGGCGATACCGAGGCTGCGCACGCCTTCCAGCATGGCTGTGCGCACGGCTTCGCCCGCGCCTTCGCGCAGGGGCTTGCGCTCGAGCACGATGGCGCCAAGCCGGCGCTGGCGCTCGGCCACCACGATTTCGCTCTGCGCATCCCAGCGCACCTCGTTGTGCGCCACGATGCGTGGTTGCAAGTCACGCAACACCTCCGACTCGCTCAGGCTCGCGGCGAGGCGGATGCGGCGCGGCACGCCGGGATCCCAGTGCGCCACTGCCAGCCATTCGGATTGGGCCAGCGCATCGTGCTGCGGCAGGCGCGCTTCGCCGCCGTCGGCGCAGAGGAAGATCGCATCGCGGCCGCCGCGCAGCGCCGGGTTCTGTTCGGCGCGGCGCCGGGCGATGCGCTCGGGAAAGGCCAGCGCCACCAGCTGCCCCACCGCCGCCTCGGCGTTCTCGGCCTGCTCCTCCACTCCAGCGATGCGCAGGAACTGGCGCACCGCCTCGCGCACGCGGCGCTGCGCGCCGGGCTCGGCGCGGCCGCCGTGAAACAGCTTCACCGACTGCTCCAGGTCGGTGCCGGTTTCGCGCTCGTCCAGCACCGCCGCCAACCAGGCCGCCGGGCCGGCCAGCCGCAGGGCCTTCGCGGCCAGCAGCATGTGGGCCAGGCGCGGCGCGGTGGGCAGGCGGCCCAGCTCGCGGCCGTGCGCGCTAATGCGGCCCTCGCGATCCACCGCGCCCAGGGCCTGCAGCAGCTCCCGGGCGTAGCTCCAGGCCGCCGCCTGCGGCTGGTCGAGCAGGGCCAGCTGCGACACCTCGGCGCCCCAGGCCGCCAGCTCCAGGGCGAAGCGCGACAGGTCGGCGGCGAGGATTTCCGGCGTGTCGTGCGCCGGCATCTGCGCCTGCTGGTCGCGACTCCACAGGCGGTAGGCCACGCCGGGGCCGAGACGTCCGGCGCGGCCGGCGCGCTGGTCGGCGCTGGCGCGGGAGATGCGCTGCGTCTCCAGACGGTTGGCGCCGGCGCCAAGATCGAAGCGCGCGACGCGCACGTAACCGCCATCCACTACCGTGCGCACGCCTTCCACGGTAAGGCTGGTCTGCGCGATATTGGTGGCGAGGATGATCTTGCGGCGGCCGTCGGTGGCGGGCTGCAGGGCGGCATCCTGCTCGGCGCTGGACAGGTCGCCGAACAGCGGGAACAGGTGCACCTTCCCGGCCAGCCGCGCTTCCAGCGCGCGCTGCGCGCCGCGGATCTCCCGCCCGCCGGGGAGGAAGGCCAGGATGTCGCCCTCGGTTTCGGACAGGGCCTTGAGCGAGGCTTCCGCAACTGCCACGTCGAGATCGGCGCCGGCGCGCGGCGGGGCGTAACGCACGTCGACCGGGAATAATTTTCCGCCGCTCTCGATGATTTCCGCGTCGTTCAGCAACGCGGACACCCGCTGTGTATCCAGCGTCGCCGACATCACCAGCACGCGCAGCCCGTCGTTGAGATTGGCGCGCGCATCGAGAGTCAGCGCCAGGGCCAGGTCGGCATCGAGGCTGCGCTCGTGGAATTCGTCGAAGATCACCAGGCCGACGCCGGGCAGTTCCGGGTCCGCCTGCAGGCGGCGCGTCAGCAGGCCCTCGGTGATGACCTCGATGCGGGTGGCGGCCGAAACCTTCTTTTCGAAGCGGATCTGGTAGCCGACCGTCTCCCCGACCCGCTCGCCCAGCAGCCAGGCCATGCGCGCGGCGCTGGCGCGGGCGGCGATGCGCCGCGGCTCCAGCATCAGGATGCGCTTGCCGGCGAGCCAGGGCTCGTCCAGCAGCGCCAGCGGCACCAGGGTGGTCTTGCCGGAACCGGGCGGCGCGGCCAGCACTGCCTGGCCGGATGCGGCCAGCGCGGAGCGCAAGGCCGGCAGCGCCTCCGCAACCGGCAGATCGGGCAAGGCTTTCTTCATGGTGCGCGGTTCAAGTGCTGCTATTGCGACGCAGCCAGTCCATGCGCTGCAACACTTTCTGCCGCCAGGCTTCGTTCAGTCCGGGTGTATCGGCAATCCGCTGCAAGGCCTGCAACCGCGGCCGCCGCGTCCGCGATGCCTGCCACAGCTCCGCCAGCGACACCGCATCGTCGTTGCGCTGCAGCAGGGTAAATGCGTCGCCGGCTTGCACCTCACCAGGCGTCAGCACGCGGTAGTACCAGCCGGCGATGCCCTGCTCGGCGATGTGATGACTGATGCCCTCGCGGCCGAATTTCGCATCGATCTTCCAGCACGGCGTGCGCGGCTGGCTGACCTGGATGCGCGCGCTGCCGAAGGCATAGACATCGCCGATGCAGATCGAGGCTTCGTCGACGCCCTCGGTGGAAATGTTTTCGCCGATGGCGCCGGCAACGAACTGCTCCGCCAGCTCGGGAAACTGCCGCGCCAGCCGGCCGTGGTTCTCCAGCGGAAAATGATGCAGCGCCTTTTCCACCCCGCCGTGAAAACGACGATCGGCCTGCACGTCGCTCTCCAGCCCTTCCCAGCCGACGCGCACGCGCCCGCTCACCGGCTGCTTGAAAATGGCGGTGGCGCGGCCATCGCCCGGCATCGGCCGTATCTGTCCGGCATAGAGGCCGAGTATCGAACCGCCTGCAGCGCCTGGCCGGGGTGAACTGTTCATGCGGCTATTATGTCTGCTCAGGGTCGGCGCCGACCAACCAAAAAAGCCGTAAGCTCTCAAGCCCATGCAGAGACGCGAACTCCTCCAATCCGCAGCCGCGTTCGCCTCCCTCGGCCTCACCGCCCCCTCGCTGCTGCTGAGCCTTCCTGCCGAAGCCGATTTGCGCAAGCTGGGCACACCGCAGGGCTTCGACTACGCCTGGCTCAAGGGACAGGCACGCGCCCTCAGCGGCCAGCCGTTCCAGCCTCGGGAAGGGCAGATTCCGGACAAGCTGGGCCAGATGAGCTGGGATCAATGGCAGGCGATCGAGTTCCAGGACGATCATTCGCTGTGGCGCGAGCAGGGACTCAACGCGCAGGTGCGTTTCTTCCATCTGGGCTGGCACATGACCACCCCGGTGCGGCTGTACGAAGTGGTGAACGGCCAGGCGCAGGAGCTGGCCTACGACACGGCGATGTTCGACTACGGCAAGAGCGGCATCCGCGGCGGCTCGCTGCCGAAGGACTTAGGCTTCGCCGGCTTCCGCGTGCTGTTTCACACCGACTGGGCGCGCGATGTCGCCGCCTTCCAGGGCGCCAGCTATTTCCGCGCCGTGGACGGCGATATGCAGTATGGCCAGTCGGCGCGCGGCCTGGCGGTGGACTCGGGGCTCGACCCGGAGGAATTCCCGGTCTTCACCAGCTGGTGGCTGGAACGGCCGGCGCCGGGCTCCGACAGCTTTTACGTCTATGCCTTGCTCGACTCGAAGAGCATCGCCGGCGCCTACCGTTTCCTGGTGACGCTGGGCGACACCCTGGTGATGGACGTCGACGCGGCGCTGTACCCGCGCCGGGCGATCGAGCGCATCGGCATCGCCCCGCTCACCGCCATGTATCAATTCGGCGAGAACGACCGCCGCCGCGCCAACGACTGGCGGCCGGAAATCCACGACACCGACGGCCTGCAGCTGTGGACCGGCGGCGGCGAATGGATCTGGCGGCCGCTGGTCAATGCGGCGAAGGTGCGCACCAATTCCTTCTTCGACGACAACCCGCGCGGCTTCGGCCTGCTGCAACGCGACCGCAATTTCGACCACTACCAGGACGACGGCGTGTTTTACGACAAGCGCCCGAGCCTGTGGGTGGAGCCGCGCGTCGGCCCCGACGGCGCCGGCTGGGGCAACGGTGCGGTGATGCTGGTGGAGATCCCCACCGACGACGAAACCAACGACAACATCGTCGCCTTCTGGAACCCTGCGCAGAAGCCGCAGCCGGGGCAGGAACTGCTGTTCGGCTACAAGCTGTACTGGTGCCGCACCCCGCCCTCGATGCCGCAGCGGGCCACGGTGCAGGCCACGCGCGACGGCATCGGCGGCATCGTCGGCCAGCCGCGCAAATATTTCTCCTGGCGCTTCGCGGTGGACTTCGCCGGCGGCAATCTGGCCATGCTCGACGCCAATACCAAGGTGGAGGCGGTGATCGAAGCCTCGCGCGGCAAGGTCGAAATTACCTCGGCACGCCCGCTGGCCTCGATCAAGGGCTGGCGCGCCATGTTCGACATCCGCCCCACCGACAACAGCCTCGAGCCGATCAACCTGCGGCTGTACCTGCGCAGCGACGGGCAGCCGCTGAGCGAAACCTGGATCTACCAGTGGACGCCGCCGGCGCCGGGGGACCGGAAGTTTTGAGAAGCAGTTAGTTCGTTTGTAGGTCGGCTCAAGCGCAGCGGAGCCGACGGCCTGGGCGCAATGTCGGGTCCGCTACGCTTGACCCGACTTACTCGCTGCGTCGATTGGCGCGCTCTGTTTTCACCAGGAGCGCCCCGAATACGAGAGCTGCAAGAAACCATTTAAAAGCCAGGGAAGCCATCTGGCTGCGCCAGTTTTGAGCGGACTGCACTAGGACTTCTTGCAGGCTCACACGACCATCTTGCTGCTGGCGAATGGTAGTGAGAAGCAGCTGTCGCAGCGCCTCAGTCAGCGCCATTGTTTCCAGAGCTCTTTTCACGGTTGACACATCCAGCACCGTAGGTGCGGGAGCATCAGCAAGTTTCTGCCAGGAAAAATAACCGTAAGTGCTCTGACCCAGGCCGAGCAGGGTGAAAAACAGCCCTACACACAACAACAGCCTAACTTTTGGCGGCCGGGACACTGTTTAACTGCCCAGCCAGCTTCGTCGCGTTCTTGCACGCAAACCCATAGATCGACAGCTGCGGATTGGCGCCGATGCTGGTGGGGAAAATCGAGCCGTCGATGATCGACAGGTTTTCGGCGTGGCGGAAACGGGCATCGCTGTCCACCACCGTTAGCTTCTCGTCCTCACCCATGGCGCAGCCGCCCATCAGATGCGCGGTGAACACCGGCACGCGCTGCTTGCGATACGGCAGGCTGCCGATGGCATCCTTGGCTTCAGACCAGGACGCATAGATTTTCGAATCGACGTGCAGCGGCATCACCTGCTTGGCGCCGGCGGCGAACTGCATTTCGGCCATGCTCAGGTAGGCGCGGCGGAAACCGTCCCACATGTAGTCGCTGAAGTCGTAGTGCAACACCGGCGCGCCGGAGCCGTCGATCTGCACTTCGCCGCCGGCGCTCTGCTCGTCGAAGCCGTCGCGCAGCAGCGACAGCATCGACTGCGTATAGGGCAGCAGGCCCATGCCGGTTTTCAGCTCGTCGCCATAGCGGCCAAAGATGGCGCTGCTCAGCAGCGGCTGCATCGGCGCGGTTTCGATCTTGTAGCCGACCGGACCGGCGGCCCCATGCTTCCACTGGTGCTCGTCGCAATAGATCGACTGCGGCGCGCCGTAATAACCCTCCACCTTGTCCGGCATGATGCCCAGCGACAGGTTGACCGGATGGATGCAGGTGCGTTTGCCGATGCGTTGGTGGGGATCGGGTGCATTGGAGCGCAGCAGCAGCGCCGGGTTGTTGATGGCGCCGCCGGCCAACACGTAGTGCCGCGCCCGCACCGTGATCTTCACGCCGCTGGGCTGGATGCAACCCGGGCCAAGGGCTTCGGCGCTGAGTCCGCTGACCTTGCCGTTGGTAAAAGCGAGCTTGCGCACCGAAACATGATGCAGCAGCTGCGCGCCGTTCTTCAGCGCGCCGGGAATGGTGGTGACCAGCATCGACTGCTTGGCGTTGGTCGGGCAGCCCAGGCCGCAATAGCCCAGGTTCCAGCAGCCGCGCACATTGCGCGGAATCACATGAGCAGCCCAGCCCAGCGCCTCGGCGCCGCGCTTGAGCGCGCCGTTGTTGGCGTTGGGCGGCACGGCCCACGGCGCCACGCCGAGGCGTTCCTCCATCTGCGCGAACCAGGGCGCCATCTCCTCCTCGCTGCCGCCCTTGAGGGCGAAGGTATCGGCCCAGTACTTCAGGGTCAGCGGCGGCGTGCGGAAGCTGGACGTCCAGTTGACCGTAGTGGTGCCGCCCACCGAGCGGCCCTGCAGGATCGACACCGCGCCGTCCGAAGTGGCGCGTCCGGCGCCCTCCTGGTACAGCTCGCCGTAGGCGCGGGCGTCGTCCATGTCCTTGAAGTTGGCCGCGGTCTGCAGCGGCCCTTCCTCCAGGATCAGCACTTTCAGCCCGGCGGCGCTGAGGATCTCCGCGGTGGTGCCGCCGCCGGCGCCGCTGCCGATGATGGCGACGTCGGCCTCGTAGGTCTGGTCCTGCTTGAGGGTCGAAGCGTCGGTGACTTTCCAGCCGCCGGCTATGCCCTGGGTGTAGATGTCGTCAATGGCCATGGGGTCTGCCGCTTAGCTGTTGAATACCTGGAAGGGGCCGGGGGGCGGGCCGGGATAATTGGCTGCGGCCCAGCCAACATGGGTGCCGTAGAACGACACCGACACCAGCTTGATCAGGGCGCGGTAGCCGGCGTTGAGCACGGAGAAGGAACTGGTGCGCCAGCGCTCGAGGAAGGCTTGCACCTGCGCAGGCGTGGCTTCGTCCCAGGCCTTGATTCCGGTCAGCGGCCAGCGCGTCAGGCGCAGGTTCAGCAGATCGAACAGCTGCGCCACCACTTTCTGCGCCGGATGGCCCAGGCGGTAGCAGCCCAGATCGATGTTGCGCATCAGTTGCGCATTCAGGGCTTCGCTCTCCGCGCCGGGCGGCGGCAGCATCGGACCGAGCACCGCCGGGATCAGCGCGCGCATCAGGAGCAGATCGGCGTCGCGCAGGAACTTGTAACCGGCGGCGACGGACTCGACGCGCGAGCTGCAGCCGCTCAGCGTCGCCGTGGTGCCGGCCGCGCCGAGCAGCAGCGAGCCGAACAGGCCGACCTGAAGCAGCGAGCGGCGCGTCAGGTCCACCGCGTTCGGCCCGGATTCGGTTTCGGTGGTCGGAAGGTTCCGCATATCTCTCCCCCGCTTGCGGGATAATGTGGTCCGGCGGGTGGCCGGCCGGTGCGCCAACTGGTGCGGGATAATAGTCACCCACCGCGCCAAAAGCGATTACCCGGAAAGCCGGCTTACCGGCGCTCCGGCCAACCCCATATCCGGATTATTTGTCAGGGACCAGCGATGAACGGTGTGCTCCAGGATCTCGTCAACCTGCTCGACCTCGAAGCCCTGGAAGACAATATGTTCCGCGGCCAGTCGCGCGATCTCGGCGGCAAGAGCGTGTTCGGCGGCCAGGTCATCAGCCAGGCGCTGGTGGCGGCCGGCCGCACCGTGGAAGGTTCCATCGTGCATTCCCTGCACGCCTATTTCCTGCGCCCGGGCGACATGGCCCTGCCGATCATTTACGAAGTGGACCGCGTGCGCGACGGCCGCAGCTTCACCGCGCGCCGGGTGCAGGCGATCCAGCACGGCCAGCCGATCCTGTCGATGATCGCCTCGTTTCACCGGCCCGAAGACGGCGTCGAACACCAGATGCCGATGCCGCAGGTGCCGCCGCCGGAGTCCCTGCGGCCGCAGCGCGAGCTGTCCGAGGAATGGATCAAGGCGCGTCCCGACATTCCGCAGCGCGCCAGGGATGCGATGCTGCGCCTGCTGGCCATCGAATTCCGCCCGGTGCAGCCCTGGAATCCGCTGCAGCCGGAAGTGGCGGGACTGACCCAGAACCTGTGGTTCCGCGCCGCCGGACAGCTGCCGGATGATCCCCTGCTCCATCGCTGCGTGCTGGCCTACGCCTCGGACTTCAACCTGCTGTCCACCGCGCTGCGGCCGCATGCCATGTCCTTCCTCGATCCCGGCAACGCCGTCGCCAGTATCGATCATGCGCTCTGGTTCCACCGCGATGTGCGTGCCGACGACTGGCTGCTGTATTCGATGGACTCCCCTTCGGCGCAGGGCTCGCGCGGCCTGTCGCGGGGCCTGATCTACGACCGCGGCGGGCGGCTGGTGGCAAGCGTGGCGCAGGAAAACCTGATGCGCCGGATGCAGCCCCAGGGATGACCCCCTGATCGGCCCCCTCCTCTCTGGATGGGGCCGCCCGCTGTTGGCCGGAAGCCGGGTGGCACTGTCCCGCCGGCAAATGCAAAGACCCTGAGGCCCCGTGCAGAATCGCGGCCAAACAACAGGGCCGCGCTGTCAGCGGACGCGATTCCGTTGCTGCGGGGGCCGAGGGGAGACAGGTTGTGATGCGCAAGGTACTCAAGCTGGCCGTGCTGTTGCTGGCCGCCATCGCCGTGATCTACGGCGTCTTCGATTTCTTCTTTCCGCTGCGCTTCACCGAAGCGGCATTGAACGCCGAGCGCAGCGCCGCCGGGCTGCAGCGCAAGGAAGCCGACATCCCCGGCTTCCATATTGTCTATCTGGAAGGCGGCCAGGGCCGGCCGCTGCTCCTGCTGCACGGCTTCGGCGCCGACAAGGACAACTGGACCCGTGTGTCGCGCACCCTGACGCCCCGTTTCCACGTCTACGCCGTCGACTTGCCGGGCTTCGGCGAGAGCACCAAACCGTCGCCGGATCAGAGCCGCATCGAGGACCAGGTGGGTTATGTCGGCCAGATCGCCGCCGCGCTGGGCCTGCAGCACTTCGACCTCGGCGGCAGCTCCATGGGCGGCTGGATCGCCGGCGCCTATGCCGCGGCCCATCCGGACCAGGTCGACAGCCTGTGGCTGCTGGCGCCCGCGGGCGTCTCGACCGCGCAGGACAGCGACCTGATCAAGATCGTCAAGAGCGGCGGCCGCGTGCCGCTGATCGCGCAGACGCCGCAGGAATACGAGGAGTTGATGGATTTCGTCTTCGTCCATCCTCCCTACGTGCCGCACGCCGTGGTCACGGCGCTGGCGCAGCATGCGGTGGAAAGTTACGCCTTCAACAAGCAGGTGTTTGGCGTGCTGGCCAAGGATGCGCCGCTGGAGCTGCAGGTGAAGAACCTGGCCACGCCGACCCTGATCGTATGGGGCGACCATGATCGCGCCCTGCACTACTCCGGCGCCGAAGTGCTGCATCAGCTGATGCCGAATTCCCAGGTGATCATCGTGCCCGACATGGGGCATCTGCCGATGCTGGAAGCGCCGGCGCAGAGCGCCGCCGACTACATCAAGTTCCGCGACTCCCTGACCAGTCGCTAGCGCCACCGCTGTTTGCGGCAACTGCCGGCCCCCAGGGCTGGGGCCAATAAGCTCCAGGGGCCGGCTTTTTGTTGCTCCGCACAATAAAATGCCCGGCGGGCTAAAATGCGCGGATGATCTCCCTGACCCAAGCCACGCTGCGGCGCGGTGCGCGCACGCTGCTGGATAACGCCACCTTCACTATTCATCCGGGCTGGCGCTGCGGCGTGGTCGGCCGCAATGGCACCGGCAAATCGACGCTGTTCGCCGCCATTCTTGGCGAATTGCACGCCGATAGGGGCAATGTCTCGGTGGTGAAGAACCTCGCCATCGCCACCGTGGCGCAGGAAACGCCAGCCCTGCCGGATGCCGCCATCGAATTCGCCCTGGATGGCGACTTCGAGCTGCGCGACCTGGAACGACGCCTGCTCATCGCCGAGGAAAAGCACGACGCGGACAAGATCGGCTCCATCCACGAGCGGCTCGGTACCATCGGCGGCTACGCGGCGCGCTCCCACGCCGCGCGCCTGCTGCACGGCCTGGGCTTTTCGCCCGAGGCGCAGGAACGTCCGGTGGCGGACTTTTCCGGTGGCTGGCGCATGCGCCTCAACCTGGCGCGGGCGCTGATGTGCCGCTCCGATCTGCTGCTGCTCGACGAGCCGACCAACCATCTGGATCTGGACGCCGTCATCTGGCTGCAGGACTGGCTGGTGGAATATCCGGGCACCCTGCTGGTGATCTCGCATGACCGCGAGTTCCTCGACGCGGTGACCACCCACACGCTGCACCTGGAAGGCACCAGCGCCACGCTGTACACCGGCAATTACTCGCAATTCGAGCGCATCCGCGCCGAGAAGATGGCGCTGCAAACCGCCACCCATGCCAAGCAGCAGCGCCAGGTGGCGCACCTGCAGAAATTCATCAACCGCTTCAAGGCGCAGGCCACCAAGGCCACCCAGGCGCAGAGCCGCATCAAGCAACTGGAGCGGATGGAGCTGGTGGCGCCGGCCCACGCCGACTCGGAATTCTCCTTCGAATTTCCCACTCCGGAACGGCTGCCCTCGCCGCTGGTCCGCTTCGACGAGGTCGACGCGGGTTACGCCGGCAAGACCATCCTGCACAAGCTGCGGGTACTCATCGCCCCCGGCGAGCGCATCGGGCTGCTCGGCCCCAACGGCGCCGGCAAATCGACCCTGGTGCGCACCTTGGCCGGCGAGCTGGAGCCGCAGACCGGCAAGATCATGCGCGATCCCTACCTGCGCATCGGCTACTTCGCCCAGCACCAGCTGGAGCAGCTCGACCCCAAGGCCTCGCCGGTGCTGCATCTGCGCCGCCTCGATCCGAAGGCCACCGAGCAGTCGATGCGCGACTTCCTCGGCGGCTTCAACTTCCGCGGCGACCGTGCATACGAAGCCATCGCGCCGTTCTCCGGCGGCGAAAAGGCGCGGCTGGCGCTGGCCATGGTGGTGTACCAGAAGCCCAACCTGCTGCTGCTCGACGAGCCGACCAACCATCTCGATCTGGACATGCGCCACGCCCTGGAAACCGCGCTGATGGACTATGCCGGCGCCGTGGTGCTGGTATCGCATGACCGCCACTTGCTCTCCAGCACCTGCGATGCACTGTGGCTGGTGGCCGACGGCCGCTGCCAGGATTTCGACGGCGACCTCAGCGACTACGCCCGCTGGCTCGGCACGCGCGACACCACCAGGGAAAGCGCGCCGAAAAACGGCAACCGCACCTCGGCCAAGGAAGAACGCAAGGCCTCGGCCGACCAGCGCGTACTGGTGCGTACGCACAAGGACACGATCAAGAAGCTCGACACGCAGATGGCGCGGCTGCAGAAAGACCTGGCCGCCCTCGACGCCCGCGTCGCCGATCCCGCCATGTACGAAGCCAGCCGCAGCGGCGAAGTAGCAAAGCTGCTGAAGGAACAGAGCGAGCTGAAGAAGAAACTGGCGAAGACGGAAGAAGAGTGGCTAGCGGCGTCGGAGCAGCTGGCGGCGCTGGAGGCGTAGCGTCTCCAGCGAGACTTGTCCCTGTCAGATCTCGCTCGCAAAATTACAGTACATAAGACACAGTTGATCCCCTCTCCCCACGTATGTGGGGAGAGGGTGAAAAACCAGCGTGCAGTCAATCCGGCCTGGTCGCGAGTTCCAGCTTGTCCAGATAAGCCAGCGCGTACTCGCGCCCCGGCAGGCCTTTCTTGTCGCTGCACATCTCGGTGCGCGCCTTGAGGCCGCCGCACACCGCCGGTCGCAGTGGATCGCCGAAGATCATGCAGCGGGAGTCCTCCGCCAGCTGCACACAGCGCACGCCTGCAGGCTTGCCACCGGGCATGCCGGGAATCGGCGAGGAGATGGACGGCGCGATGCAGCAGGCGCCGCAGCCGGAGCGGCAGGGCATCAGCATCCGCCGCGCCCCGGCTCGGACTCGGCATAGCCTATGGCGGGGGCAGCGCTTGCCGGGACCGCGGCTCCGCCCTCGAGCTGCTTGCCCTTGTGCTTGCTGCATTCGCCGCTGACAGACTCGCGGATGATCTCCGCCAGCCGCAGCGCGCCGGGACCGGCGTAGTCGCGGTCGGCGAAGACCAGATAAAGATCGACCCAGCGCTCGCCGCCCTCGCGCAGCGGCAGGGCCTTGAGCAGGCCATGCTCCAGTTCGCCGCGCACCATCTCCTCCGGAAACCAGGCGAAGCCCAAGCCCATGCCGGCAGCGTGAATCGAGGTGGCCTTGTGGCTGAAGGTCCAGTTCTGCTCCGCGCCGAGCCAGCTGCCGCTGCGCCGCTGGCTGCCGCTGTCGCGGATCACCAGGTGGCGGTGCTTGCGCAGATCCTGCAAGGTCAGCTCGCGGCCAAGCCGATGCAGCGGATGATCCGGATGCGCCGCGGCGATGAAGCGCAGCCGCATCAGCGGATCGCCGGCGAAGCCGGGCGGGATCTGCGAGCCGATGGCCAGGTCGACCTTGCGCTGCAGCAGCGCTTCCTCGGTGCCGCTGAGCACGGTCTCGTACAGCTCGATGCGCGTCTGCGGCCGCTCCCCGGCGAAGCGCTCGAAGCATTGCAGCAGCAGCCAGGTGGGGAAAATGATCTCCACCGCCAGCCGCAGCTCCGGCTCCCAGCCCGCGGCCAGGCTGCCGGCGGCGTTCTCCAGCACGCTGGCTTCTTCCAGCAGAGCCTTGGCGCGGCGGTACAGCACCTCGCCGGTCGGCGTCAGGTGCGCCTTGCGGCCCACCACCTCGAATACCTTCACTTCGAGCAAGGACTCGAGTTTCTGCACGGCATAGGTCACGGCCGACTGGCTTTTATGCAGGGCTTCCGCGGCCTGGGCATAGCCGCCAGCGTCCACCACAGCCAGCAGGGCGCGCCATTGTTCCAATGAAATTCGTGGGTTAGCGGTCATTATCTATTGAATAGATAGGTAGGCCCTAAATTTTGTGCTTTTTTATCTAATCAATCAATACTTAAATAGCGCCACTCCGGAACGGAATGTTCCCTTACCAGCTACAAGGAGATGCGCCATGACCACCCTGCTCCAGATCAACGCCAGCATCAACAACGGCAACGGCCAGTCCAGCCAGCTTGCCAAACAGTTCGTCGCCGCTTTCAAGCAGAGCCACCCCGACACCAAAGTGGTGGTGCGCGACGTCGCCGCCGCCGAGCCGGTGCCTCACCTGAACGCCGAGCGCTTCGGTGCCTTCATCACCAAGCCGGAAGAGCGCAGCCCGGCGCAGCATGCCGTGGTGGAATACTCCGACGCGCTGATCAACGAACTGAAGCAGGCCGATGTCGTCGTGCTGGGCCTGCCCAT
>JAMFRN010000090.1 GCA_026224805.1 Nevskia soli | reverse complement strand
TGGCTATCTACAACGGCGAGCGCCCTCATTTATCCTTGAAAATGAAGACGCCCGATGCGGTGCATCGGGCGTCTTTGGCACAACTTTCGTCCACCCAATAGGTGTCAACCTCGGCTAGGACGGGTCACCGGGTTTTAGGGAAACTCTGATCAACTCTCAATCGTCATTCCCAGCGAAAGCCGGAATCCAGCGCGGTGCTGGGGGCTCTAGACCCCGGCTTTCGCCGGGGTGACGATTGATCAGATTTCCTCTAGCGGCTTGGCCTACGGCAGCGAGTACGGCGTCAGAAACTGCCACAGGGCGATGGTGGCGTCGAGATTCTGGGTGGTGGTGCCGAGGTAGGCGGTGTAGAGGCTGTCCGGCGAGTCCGGCCAGGTGTGGCCGCCGCCGTTGATGGTGTACAGCGCGGCGGCCGCGCCCGTCGGGCATTGGGTGAACTCGGTCAGCGCCACCGTGGTGCCGTCCTTGACCAGCTGCGGCAGCGTGGTGGTGCTGCTCTGATTCGCAACGCAGGCGTTCTGCACCGCCCAGAAGGCGGTGGCGGCGGCGGCGGACTGCAGGGTGGGTTCGCCCTTGTAAGGCACCACGAAGTCCGAGGTGCCGTCCATGAAGGCCACCGGCATCGCATGGGTCGGGGTGCATTCGCTGGCGGTAGCCAGGGAGTCGCGCAGGGTTGCGGAAACCGCGACGAAACCCGCGATCTTCTGCGACAGCTGGCAGCCCAGGCGCTCGGCCATGAAGCCGCCGGCGGAATAGCCCGCGGCGTAGACGCGCTTCTGGTCGATGCCGTACTGGCTGACGGCGGCGTCGATCATGGCGGAAATGAAACCGACGTCGTCGACCTTGCTGGACGAGGACGGATCTTCGTTCCAGGTCTGATTCTCGCCCTCGGGCAGGAACACCCACACGCCATAGTCCTGCGCCAGCCGGCCGGCGCGGGCCAGGTTGGCCATGGTTTGCGGCGTGATGCCGTGGGCGTGCATCAGGATCAGCATGGGCGCGTTCTGCGTCGCCGGTTGCGGCCGCACCACGTAGTAGGTACGCACGGTTCCGTCGACGGTGACGGTGGCGCTGAAGCTGGTGGTGCCGGTCGTCGGAGCCAGGTAGCTCGAGTTGGCTTCCTGCAGGACCAGGGTGAGGTTGTCGATGGACTCTTGCAGGGCCCCGCCGAGGCTGCCGCCGGACTGGCCGATGATCTTGCCCAGCGCCGCCTGGGTCTGGGCCTCGATCTGCATGATCGCCGCCTGGGTTTTCTGCCCGGACGCCTGCAGGGCGGCGATGGTTTCGGCGATGGCCTGGGCCAGTCCCCCGCCGCTACCCGCCTGGGCGATCGGCGCCGCCACGACAGCGCTCAGCGCCAGAACCAGGCCGGCGCGGCGCAAGCCGCCCGGAATCCTTTTGCCAATTGACTGAAAAAACATCGAAATCCCCTGAGTCCGGTCCGCCCGGTGCTTTATGTGGTGCATAGTACTGAAAGTTATAGAGCAAGATGCGCACCAGCGCACAAGGCAGCCAATTGGGCGCAAGCAACAATGCGGCGCGTCACAAATCGCCCTTTTTAGACCGAAAAGTGTCAGCAAAGCGCAGGACGGCAGTTAAACTGGGCTTTCAGGCATCCTGCGGAGTCCCAGCATGAGCGACAGCGCCATCGTCCCTTCCGTCGAACCCAACGAAAGCGAGCGCAGCACCCTGCTGATCGCCTACATTCTGTATGGCGTGACGCCGTTCACCGGCGGCCTCGCCGCCGTGGCGGGGGTGATCATCAATCACCTCAAGGTGAATGAAACCGGCAATGAATTCCTGCGCAGCCACCACCGCTGGCTGCTGCGCACCTTCTGGTACAGCCTGCTGTGGACCGCGGTATCGACCCTGCTGATGTTCACCATCGTGCTGATCCCGGTGGCCTGGCTGGGCTACGTGGCGGCAGGCATCTGGTACATCTACCGGGTGGTGCGTGGAGCGATCAATTTCGCCGACCGCAGGGCGATGCCGGTTTAAGCCGCCCGTATGTAGGTCGGTTCAAGGGCGCGCAGCGCCCGGAACCGACATGCACAACGGGATAATGCGCTGTCGGCTCCGCTACGCCCCTCGATACGCCCGAAGGGCTACTCGGGACAGTCTTGAGCCGACCTACACCTCAAGCCGACTTGGCCAGCCGCGCCTGCCGCTGCGCCACGCTGCCGGCCAGGCCGCGCAGCAGTTCCACCGTATCGTCCCAGTGGATGCAGGCGTCGGTGACGCTCTGGCCGTAGACCATCCGGTCGCGCGGCCCGATTTCCTGGCGGCCTTCGACCAAGTGGCTTTCCACCATCACGCCGATGATGCGGTTGTCGCCGCCGGCGATCTGGTGGCCGACATCCTGCGCTACC
>JAMFRN010000089.1 GCA_026224805.1 Nevskia soli | reverse complement strand
TGGCTATCTACAACGGCGAGCGCCCTCATTTATCCTTGAAAATGAAGACGCCCGATGCGGTGCATCGGGCGTCTTTGGCACAACTTTCGTCCACCCAATAGGTGTCAACCTCGGCTAGGACGGGTCATGCTTTGAAGCTTACTTCGACTTCGGCGTCATGGCGCCGGCGGGAGCGGCCGGCGGGGTCTTATCGACGCTGATCAGCTCCACTTCGAACACCAGGGTGGAGTTCGGGCCGATCTTCGGCGGCGCGCCGCGTTCGCCATAGGCCAGCGCGGACGGCAGGTAGAACTTGTACTTGGAGCCCGGCGTCATCAGCTGCACGCCTTCGGTCCAGCCCGGGATGACGTTGGCGAGCGGGAAGCTGACCGGCTGGCCGCGATCGTAGGAGCTGTCGAACACGGTGCCGTCGAGCAGGCTGCCCTTGTAGTTGACGGTGACCTTGTCGCTGGCCTTGGGGTGGTCGCCCTTGCCTTCGGTCAGCACTTCGTACTGCAGGCCGGAAGCGGTGGTCTTGACGCCCGGCTTCTTGGCGTTGTCGGCCAGGAACTTGTCGCCGTCATCCTTGTTCTTCTGGGCGGCGGCGGCGCGGTCGGCGAGCTGCTTCTCTTGGATCTTCTTGGCGACAGCGTTCTTGATCTCCTCGCGCTGCTGATCGGTCAGGCGCGCGGTCTTGCCCGCGACGCTTTCCTCGATGCCCTTCTCCAGCGCCGGCACATCGACGTTGTCCTTGATCTGCGACAGCGAGTGGCCGATGTCGAAGCCGATGGAGTAGCTGAACTTCTGCGGATCGGTGCTCAGATCCGCCGGCGTGCTGGCGTCCGCGGTCTTGGCAGCATCGCCGGGCTTGGCGTCGGTGCCACCGGCCGGCTTGTTGCAAGCCACGACAAACGTGGCGCAGGCCAGCGCGAGCAGCACGCGGGAAAGTTTGAACATGGTGAATTCCTTCAGATGGAAAATTTTGGATTGCTTGGAATAGCGGGTTGCTGGCGGGCCGAAAGGCCCTAAGCCGGCCGTCTTAGAGTAGCGCCCGGATTATAGCTAAGTCATGACAGGACGTCGGCGGGCCAGCAATTGCCGCAGCATCTGACGGCTTTCGTCCGACAAAAGTTCCATCGAACGCTCGGCGATCCGCTCCACCCGCTCGTCCGCCACCAGCCCGCGCTGCGGGTCCTCGGCGACGATGCCGACCTCGATCAGGGTGTCCAGATACCCTGAAAACAAGGCCTTATCGAAGAATTCCGGCGCTTCGCGCCCGGTCAGTACGGCAATCCGCTCGGCCAGCAGGCGGCAGTCGTTCTCGAACTTGCCGCGCTGCAGGGGCTGGCCGCTGCGGCGCTCGTCGGCCAGCAGCAGCACCGCCATGGCCTGCCGCTCCAGCGTCTCGCCCAGTACCCGGCCCAGCACGGCGAAGCTGGAAAACGCCTGGCTGCCCACATCCGGGCGGCTGAGCCGGTTGTCGCCTTCGCGCACCAGCAGGCCGGAGGCCAGCATGCGCTCGATGCAGCCGCGCGCCACCGCCTCGCTTTCCGAGGTCGGCCAGGGCAGGAAAAACTCGGTGCGCAGGAACGGATACAACGCCCGGCAGCCGGTCAGGATGGCCTCTTCGGAGAGGATGCCACGGGTGCGGAACAGGCTGGCGATGAGGCCCGGCACCGCGAACAGATGCTGGATCATGTTTCGGTTATAGGTCAGCAGGGTGCCTTCCTTGCCGCCGGCCACCAGCAGATCGCCCCAAGGGTGCGGCACCCGCTGGATGCGCGCCACCGGCGCGGCCCAGGCCAGCACCGCGCGCGCATCGCGCAACGGCACCAGCAGGCGCTCGTGGCCCGGCCAGGCGGCGAGCAGGTCCAGCAGATGGCCGATCTGGTCGATCAGCTCATCCTCCGCCGCCGCGCGCAGCGGCGCCGCCAGCAGGGCGCAGGCGGTCAGCCCCACCGGGCCGACCACCGCCGCGGCGTTGATGCGGCGCATGTGCTCCCAGGCCAGCTGCCGCACCCAGCCGTTGAAACCTTCCGGCTTGTCCTCGCCGTCGGGCTTGATGTGGTCGCGCCAGCCCGGCAGGCCGGTGTCAGCGGCATCCTGCAGGATGATCGGCTCGCCGAAGTTGACGTAGACCTTGCCGTAGGACTTGGTCAGCACCTTGGTCGCCTTGAGCAGGCCTTCGGCCGATTCCTTCTGCTTGCCGGCGCCGCGCAGCTCCTTGAAGTAGCTGTTGACCTCCATCACCTTGTCGTAGCCGAGGAACACCGGCACCAGCGCCACCTTGCGCACGCGCTGGCGCAGCGCCGATTCGGCCACCATCGCCAGCATGCCGGTTTTGGGCGGCAGCAGGCGGCCGGTGCGCGAGCGCCCGCCCTCGGGGAAAAACTCGATCGAATAGCCGCGGCGGATCAGGCCGTCGACATAGGCGCGGAACACCGCCGTGTAGAGCACGTCGTTGCCGAACTTGCGGCGAATGTAGAAAGCGCCGCAGCGCCGCAGCAGGCCGCCCACCGGCCAGAAGTTGAGATTGATGCCGGCGGCGATATGCGGCGGCACCAGGCCGTACTGGTAAAGCGTGTAGGACAGCAGCAGGTAATCGGCGTGGCTGCGGTGCGAGGGCAGGTAGATCACCTCGTGCGAATGCGCCAGCTCGCGCAGCCGCTCGATGCCGTTGACCTCGATGCCCTTGTAGATGCGCGTCCAGACGTAGCTGAGCAGACGCTCCACCGCGCGCAGAGTGATGGAGGAGTAGTTGGCGGAGATCTCCTCGACGCAGCGGCGCGCGCGCGCCTCGGCCTGCGCCATGGTCATCTGCTTGGCCTTGGCCTCGCGCTCCACCGCCCGCTTCACTTCCGGCGAGTTGAGCACCCCCTGGATCATCACCGAGCGGCGCAGCAGCGTCGGCCCCAGCACCGCGGTGCGGGCGCGCAGGAAATGGAAATGCAGCGCGCGCGCCAGCTTGCGCTCGGCGCGGCTGGAAGCGGCCTGGGCCGGGGTGATGTCCGCCAGGTAGTTGCGGTACGACAGCGGCACGCCGAAATTGGCCAGCACGTTGCGGCCGTTGGCCAGCATGATGAAAAACTTGTGCAGGCGCCCAGCCTGCAGGCTGTCGGCGAAGATCAGGCGGAACAGCGAAGTCTCCTGCCCCGGATCGCGGCCCCAGAAAATCGACAGCGGCACGATCTGCACATCGTAGTCGAGGGTGTGCGCGGCCACCGCCAGCAGGTTGGACAGCTCGGAGGAATCGTCGCGCCCGCGCAGCACGAACGCCTCCAGTAGGGCCGGCAGGTACAGCACTGCGGCGCGGCTGGCGGTGGGCAAGGCCCGCTCCGAGCGCTGCGGCCGCGGCAGCCCCTGCTCGCGGCAGATGCGGTCCAGGGCGAACAAGTCGATCCAGCTGCGCTGCGGCAGCACGTAGCACACCGGCTTGAGTGGATCGAGCTTGAGCGACACCGACGGCGTTTCCGGCGCCACCCGGTAGCGCATCGAGGCGATGAACGGACGCAGCAGCGGGCGCGCCAAGCCGTAGGCCAGGGCAATGGCGAACGTCAGCAGGGCCCGCATCATGGACGGACGCCGCCGCCGGCGGATCGCGTCGGGTGTTGCTGCTGCATGGTTTCCTGCACGGTTTTTATGGCGATCTCCCTGTAAAGAGATTTCTTTGCTGTTGTTCGGAGCTTTGTTCGAGCGATGGCGCGGCCGCGCGTCCCTGTTCGCGTGGCCATGACCCCTTATGCCGGCACTGCCCGCATCAAGATTGATGCCAGGGCAGTCCTCCCGACCGCGTAAAGCAGGATTATGGAGCAATGCGTGCCGCACGCGGCACTTTTTTGCGTTGCGGGATTGACCGCCATCGGCCTGCCGGCCATAGTCGGAGAGCCGTGACGGCAGCGCCGCCTGGTTTCGGCTCCGGCGCCATAACCGCACAAGAATCATATTCAGATCAAGGGAATGCATATGCCTCAGTTCATCGCTCAGCGGCTGCTGGCAGTGTCGTTTGCGGTGCCCGTCCTGCTGCTCGCCGCCTGTAGCGGCGGCCACTCGCCCGCCGCCGGCCCCACCCCGGCCGCGCCGGCAAAACCCAGCGCCACCGATGCCGCCCAGTTCGTCGACAAGATCAATGCGCAGCTCAAGGCGCAATACCCGGAGAGCACCGCCGCCAGCTGGGTCTCCGAAACCTTCATCAACGACGACACCCAGCTGCTCAATGCCAAGGCCAATGAGCGCTCACTGGCGCTGCAGAGCGAGCTAATCGAGGAATCGAAGAAGTACAAGGACCTCGACCTGCCGCCCGAGATCGCGCGGCCGATCCAGCTGCTGAAGATTTCCAACCCGGTGCCGGCACCGAGCGATCCGGCCAAGCGCGCCGAGCTGACCCGGCTCGCCACCAAGCTCGACGGCGAATACGGCGCCGGCAAGTATTGTCCACCCGGCAAGAGCGGCGACGACTGCCTCAACCTCGACCAGCTCGAACAGATCATCGACCACTCGCGCGATCCGCAGGCGCTGGCCGAGGCCTGGGCCGGCTGGCACAGCGTCGGCAAGCCGATGAAGCAGGACTACGCCAAGCTGGCGCAGCTGATGGACGAAGGCGCGGTGGAGTTGGGCTACAAGGACGCCGGCGAGCTGTGGCGCGCCGGCTACGACATGACGCCGGAACAGTTCTCCAGCGAGACCGAGCGCCTGTGGACCCAGGTGCAGCCGCTGTATGAGCAGCTGCATTGCTACGTGCGCGAGCGGCTGCACCAGAAGTATGGCGACCTGGTGCCCGAGAACGGCCTGATCCCGGCCGACTTGCTCGGCAATATGTGGGCGCAGGACTGGAGCAACGTCTACGATCTGGTCGAGCCTTACAAGGGTGCCGGCAGTCTTGATGTCGACAGCGCCCTGCAGCAGCGCCACGATGCGCTGGAGAAGCAGAAGCTTGCCGACTTCCAGATCAAGTTCGCCAAGGAACACCCCGGCAAGAAGCCGACGGTACAGCAGCTCGACACGGTCGAGCAGCAGGTGGACACGCAATACGCCGCCGATACCGCGAAGATCGCCGAGGATTTCTACACCTCGATCGGCTTCCCCGCACTGCCCGCCTCGTTCTGGGACAAGTCCATGCTGACCCGCCCGCGCGACCGCGACGTGGTCTGCCACGCCAGCGCCTGGGATATGAACCAGGCCGGCGACGTACGCATCAAGATGTGCATCAAGCCGAACGAGGAAAGCCTCGAGACCATCCATCACGAGATGGGCCACATCTACTATTTCCTGCACTACAACCAGCAGCCGGAGTTGTACCAGAACGGCGCGCACGACGGCTTCCACGAGGCCATCGGCGACACCATCACCCTGTCGATCACGCCGCAGCACCTGCAGAAGATCGGCCTGGTCAAGGATGTGAAAGACGATCAGAAGGCGCTGATCAACGCGCAGATGAAGCGCGCCCTGGCCAAGATCGCCTTCCTGCCGTTCGGCAAGCTGATCGACCAGTGGCGCTGGCAGGTGTTCGCCGGCGACGCCACGCCGGAACACTACAACGCCGCGTGGTGGACACTGCGCGAGAAGTACCAGGGCATCGCCCCGCCGGTGGCACGCAGCGAAGGCGACTTCGATCCGGGCGCCAAATACCATGTGCCGGGCAATACGCCGTACACGCGCTACTTCCTGTCCTTCGTCATCCAGTTCCAGTTTCAGAAAGCGCTGTGCGACGCGGCCGGCTTCACCGGGCCGCTCTACCAGTGCGACATCTACAACAGCAAGGAAGCCGGCAAGAAGTTCGGCGACATGCTGGCGCTGGGCGCCTCCAAGCCCTGGCCTGAAGCGATGAAGGCGCTGACCGGCCAGGACAAGATGGACGCTTCCGCCATCACCGAATACTTCGCCCCGCTGATGGATTACCTGAAGGAACAGAACCAGGGCAAGTCCTGCGGCTGGCAGACTCCGGCGGATCCCCTGGCAGGGCCAAGCGCTGCGGCGCCGGCGGCTGTGACGGCAGCCGGCAAGACCTGAGCGATTTTGGGCGCGGCAACTCGGGGAGTGCGCCATCGCACCCCCTTTTAATTTGGGCCGATCCTAATCGTAGGGCGGCCTGTGGCCGCCATGCTTCAGCGCTTCGGCAAGAACGGCGGCCACAGGCCGCCCTACTCTCCGCGATGCGCTCAACCCAGCCGCCCGACGAAACCCCGCGTGTCGTATTCGAAGGCCACCCGCCCCTCGCGCTGATGGGCCTCGAACAGGCGATCGAGGGCCTGCATCATCGGCGCATGCCCCGCAGTGCCGGCGGCCGGCGCATAGGATGACGACAGCAGCCGCCCGCGCAGACCTTCCAGATCGAAATTCTGTACATAGGGAAAACTGCGCTCGACGAAACCGGCCGGCTCGAAAAACGGCCGGATCACCGCCAGGTCGGCCTGCGCCGGAACCCCGGAAGCAGCATATTCCGGCGCGTGCTCGCGCAGCAGCGCCTCGTAGCCGCGCAGGAACGGCGTATCTTCGCGGCGCACGTTCCAGATCAGGGCGGCGTAGCCGCCCGGCGCCAGGATGCGTGCGAACTCAGCCCGCGTCGGCGCCGGCCGGAACCAGTGAAAGGCCTGTGCCGCCGTTACCAGGCGCACGCTGCCGGCCGCAAGGCCGGTCGCCTCCGCGGTGCCGTCGTGGCCGCTGAAAGCCGCTCCGAATTCGGCCAGGTAGCGTTCGCCCGCCTCGCGCATCGGAGCGTTGGGCTCCACTCCCCGCACGCTCAGGCCGTGCAGCAGCAGTTCGCGGCTGAACAGCCCGGTGCCGCAGCCGACATCCGCCGCCACGGCGCCGGCCTGCAGGCCGCATGCGGCCATCAGCCAGGGCACCAGTGCGGAGGGATAGCCGGGGCGCGAGCGCACGTAATCTTCGACGCGGTTGCCGAAACGTTCGGTGGATTTCATGCCGGAAAAAGTTCGCAGGCCGGGGCCTATTGTGCGCCGCTCCGCGGGTAAGCGGGCTAACCGCAGCGTGACGCGCTGCTTTTTCGCTTCACCGGTTTGGCGCTAAGCTTCGACATGGACTTCCTGCCGATCCTCTCCCAGTGCCGTCTTTTCGCGGGGCTGGCGCCGCCGGCCCTGGCCCGCCTGCAGACGCTGTGCACGGAGCAGGAACTGCGCGGCGGCGAGATGCTGTTCAGCGTCGGCCAGACCGCCGAATACCTCTATATCGTGGCCCTCGGCCGCCTGCGCGCGGTACTGGCCGACGGCACCGTCGCCGGCGACATCACCCGGCTGGAACCGGCGGGCGAAATCGGCCTGCTCTCCGGCGAACCCCACGGCGCCGACGTCCACGCCCTGCGCGACAGCCTGCTGCTGCGTATCGCCCGCGACGACCTGCTGGATTTCGTCGTCACCTATCCGGTGGCCCTGCTGGAAATGACGCGAGTGATCGTGCACCGTATGCGCCGCAACCAGCGCCAGGCTCTGCTCGACACGGCGCGCCACGCGCAATCCATGGCCATCATCCCGGCGCATGCCGGCATCGACATCGTCGACGTGACCCGCCGCATGCAACAGGCGCTGGAAGCCTCCGGCACCCCGGTGCAACGCCTCGACGTGGAGCGGGTGGAAGCGGCACTGGGCCAGGGCGCCGCCGAAAAATTGCTGGCCGACCCCCACGCCCATCAGCAGCTGAT
The DNA here is from genome assembly GCA_026224805.1 of Nevskia soli. Taxonomy (GTDB): domain Bacteria; phylum Pseudomonadota; class Gammaproteobacteria; order Nevskiales; family Nevskiaceae; genus Nevskia; species Nevskia soli_A. Next base: position 2,315 of record JAMFRN010000089.1, on the reverse strand, counting down.
GAACTGGCTGGACGAGCACGAGCGCAGCGACACCAACCTGCTCTACTGCGCCGGCGCCGACAACAGCGCCTGGGCCGAATGCTGCCTGCGCCAGTGCGACCGCGTGCTGGTAGTGGTGGAGGCCGCACAGCCGCCGGCCGACTCCGCCCTGCTCGATATCCTGCGCCGGCTGGCGCTGCGCGTGCCGGTGAACCTGCTGCTGCTGCGGCCGCGCCCGTCGACGCCCGGCGACATTGCCGGCTGGCGCAAGCAGGTCGGCGCCACCACGCACCACTTTCTGCAGCCGGACGACGCCGCTGACTACGCCAGCGTGGCGCGCCAGCTCACCGGCCGCGGCCTCGGCCTGGTGCTCAGCGGCGGTGGCTCGCGCGGCTTCGCCCACATCGGCCTGGTGCGCGCGCTGGAAGAGCTGAACATCCCCGTCGACCTCGCCGGCGGCACCAGCATGGGCGCATTCTTCTCCGCCCTGCTCGCCTGCGGCTACAACAGCCGCGAAATGACCGAGATCGCGCGCGAGACCTTCGTCAGCCACAACTATCTCAACGACTACGTGCTGCCGCGCGTCTCGCTGATCCGCGGCCGCAAATTCCTCAAGCGGCTCGCCGACGTCTTCGGCGAGCGCCGCATCGAAGACCTACGCATGCCCTATTTCTGCGTCAGCACCAACCTGACCCAGGCCAGCACCATGGTCCATGACGTCGGCCCGCTGTGTACCTGGGTCGGCACCAGTATGGCCATCCCCGGCGTCGCCCCGCCGATGGTCTATCACGGCGACCTGCTGGTCGACGGCGCCGTCACCAACAGCCTGCCCACCGACGTCATGCAGGAACTGGGACGCGGCCCCATCATCGCCTCCGACGTCAGCACCGAAGGCGGCCTCCGCGCCCCCGGCATCGAAGGCCCCGACCCCGAAGCCCTGCTGCGCCGCGACGGCAACAGCGCCCAGGTATCGCTGATCGACATCCTGTTCGGCGGCATGGCCCTGACCAGCGAGAGCGGCGTCAAGCTGCGCGCCAGCCGGGCGGATCTTTATCTGCGCATGCCGGTGGCGGGGATTGCCTTGTTTGCGTGGAAGCGGCTGGATGAGATTGCGCAGCGGGGGTATGAGCATGCGATGCAGCAGTTGGTGGAGTTCAAGAAAACGCATCTCTAGCCGTCAGCTTTAGCTGTTCTCCCTCTCCCCACAGAGTGGGGAGAGGGAGAACAGCTAAACCTCAGCGCAACTCGCGCCGCAAAATCTTCCCCACCGGCGACTTCGGCAAGCTCTCCCGAAACTCGATCAGCTTCGGCACCTTGTATCCGGTGAGATTCTGCTTGCAGTGTTCGCGCAAAGCCTCGACGGTAAGGCCGGGGTCTTTCTTCACTACGAACACCTTCACCGCTTCGCCGGTCTTGGCATCCGGCACGCCAATGCAGGCCGTTTCCAGCACGCCGGGGTGCAGCGCAACCACGTTCTCGATCTCGTTCGGATAAACGTTGAAGCCGGACACCAGGATCATGTCCTTCTTGCGGTCGACGATCTTGGTGTAGCCGTCCGGCGTCATCACGCCGATGTCGCCGGTGCGGAAATAGCCGTCCGCCGTCATCACCTTCGCGGTTTCGTCCGGCCGGTTCCAGTAGCCGGCCATCACCTGCGGGCCCTTGGCGCAGATTTCGCCGGCCTCGCCGAGCGGCAATTCGTTGCCGTCATCGTCGCGGATCGAAAGGTAGGTCGAGGGCACCGGCAGGCCGATCGAGCCGGAGAACTTGTCGGTGTCGGCGGGATTGCAGGTCAGCGCCGGCGAGGTTTCCGACAGGCCGTAGCCTTCCGCCAGCGGACAGCCCGTTATCTTCAACCACTTCTCGGCGACCGGTCTTTGCACCGCCATGCCACCGCCGTTGGAGACTTTCAGCTTGGAGAAGTCGAGCTTGTCGAACCCCGGCGTGTTGAGCAGGCCGTTGTAGAGGGTGTTGACGGCCGGGAAAAAGCTCACCTGGTATTTCATCAACTCCTTGACGAAGCCGGCCATGTCGCGCGGGTTGGGAATCAACAGATTGGTGCCGCCGGCGCGCACTCCCAGCAGGTAACATGCGGTCAGCGCGAAGATGTGATAGAGCGGCAGCGCGCAGACGATGATCATCTGGTCGACAATCGGCGGCTTCTTCAGCGCCGGCTGCAACCAGGCATCGTTCTGCAGCACGTTGGCGAGAATATTGCGATGGAGCAGCGTCGCGCCCTTGGAGACGCCGGTGGTGCCGCCGGTATATTGCAGGAAGGCGACGTCGTCGGGCGCAATCTGCGGCTTGTTGAGCTTCAACCCGCGGCCGGCCGCGAG
>JAMFRN010000010.1 GCA_026224805.1 Nevskia soli | reverse complement strand
GTGCGGTACTCGTGCACCGGCCCCCATCATCGGGGGCTTCATCCATGCTTGAGCCGGATACGGGGCCAACTCGTACGTCCGGTTCTTAGAGGGGCGCAGGCCAGCAATGGCCTGCGCCTACTCGACCCAGGGCGTCATACCGGCGCAAGCCGGTATCCAGAGATTCGGAGGAAGCACTTGCCTTGCCCTGGATTCCGGCTTGCGCCGGAATGACGCCGTCGTTTCACCTCCCCCAAACAGAGTCGGAATGGGGTCTTCGCGGCGGCGGATTTTTCATAAATAAGGGACAGTTCGCACTCATCCACTCAGATGAGGTTCGCCCCTTGCCGCAGCTGCATAGTGATTGAATACACCAAGCGCCACAAAGTCCGGAGGGGACGCGCAAGATGGCTGGCAAAGCGGACTTCGCACCGATCCTTGTTTCCTACCTGCTGTGCATCGCGGCCGGAGCCGCGGTGCTGTTCGGCCTTCATCTGCCCCAGGTCTGGGATGCCTTCGCCGCCGACGTAGCCGCCACCCTGGTGATCTTCGCTTTCAGCCTGCGCTATCGTAATTCCAGTTTCTACGATGCCTACTGGAGCGTGATCCCGCCCCTGCTGGCGCTGTACTGGATGTGGAGCCACCTCGCCATCGAATATGGCCCTCGCGCCATGCTGGTGATGGCCCTGGTGTGGCTGTGGGCGATCCGCCTCACCACCAACTGGTCGGTGCACTGGGGCGGACTGCATCACGAGGACTGGCGCTATCCCCTGGTGCGCGCACGCGCCGGCAAGGCCGCGATGCTGGCCGACCTGTTCGGCATCCACCTGTTCCCCACCGTGCAGGTGTTTCTCGGCTGCTTGCCGGTCTATGCCGTGATGAGCCGCACGGGCGAGCCGCTGGGCGGGCTCGACGCCCTGGCGTTCGTCGTCACCCTCGGCGCCATCGCCATCGAGACCCTCGCCGACCTGCAGCTGCACGCCTTCATCTCCAGGCGCCAGCCCGGCACTTTCATCACTACCGGCCTGTGGGCCTGGTCGCGCCATCCGAACTACTTCGGCGAGTTGGGCTTCTGGTGGGGCCTGATGCTGTTTGGAATCGCTGCCGCGCCCACGCAATGGTGGTGGATCGTGCCCGGCGCACTGTCCATGACCGCCATGTTCCTGTTCGCCAGCATTCCCCTGATGGACCAGCGCAGCCTGGAGCGGCGCCCCGCCTACCGCGAGCATATGCGCAAGGTATCCGCGCTGCTGCCGTTACCACCACGTAGTTAGGAATCGATATGGACAAGCAATGGAATCGTTTCTTCGCCTTCCTACTGCGCGACGGCCTGATCATCCTGCTGGCGGTGGCGCTGTGGATGGCCACGCTCCGCATCGGCAAGCCCCATGACCTGTGGTCGGTGGCGCTGCATCTGGCCACCGGGCTGCTGACCGTGTTCGTCGCCTACCTGCTGCATGAATGGGGACACCTGATCGGCGCCTGGATCGCCAGCGGCTACTTCGTCCTGCCGGCGACGGTGGCCGAGACGCTGTTCCTGTTCCGCTTCGACAACGTGCGCAACAGCCGCGCGCAATTTATCTCGATGTCGCTCGGCGGCTTCGCGTCCAGCATTCTGGTAGTGGCCTTCCTGGTGATCGCCCTGCCCTGGAACCTGCTCGCCAGCTGGATTGCCTTGAGCCTGGTCGCCGCCGGCGTGCTGGCCACCTTCATCATCGAAGTGCCCATGTTCCTGGGCGTGGTGCGCGGCGGCCCCATGCCCACCGGCGACGCCTTCGTCTCGCCGCCCGGCACGCCGCCGGAGCGGGCCGGCGCCGGCGGTTCCAGCACTCTCTAGGCGCTGGCCGGCGCAGCCGGCTGCTGCCCCGCCAGCTGATCGCGCACGAACTTGATGTGCTGGCGCAGCACGAAGATCTGGCTGGCGTAGGCGCCCGGCATCTTGGAGCCGATGATCGATTTTTCGATTTCGCCCAGGCGCTCGATCAGCGCCGCGCGCTCCTCCGTCGTCAGCGGCTCCAACACCGCGCGTTCCAGCGCCATCAGCTCGCCATAGCGCTTGTAGATGCGGTTGTTGATGCGCCAGCCGTACAGCGCCGGCACGATCCGCAGGCCCGGCACCAACACCACGATGATCGGCACCAGTACCGCCACGGCACGATCCAGCAGGCTGGCCAGCCAGAACGGCAGGAAGCGGTAGGCGAAGCTCTTGCCTGACTTGTAATAACGGGCGGCGTCGTCGCTGATCGGAAACTCGTGATGCAGCGGCGAGGGAAACTCGCCGGCATTCTGCAACAGCGAGGCATGGCCGTTCACTTCGTGCGCCGCGTCGAGCAGCAGGTCCGATAGTGCCGGATGCAGCTCGGACTTCGCCACCAGTTCCACCGCCGGCGCCAGCATGGCGATCGGGGCCGTCGGCAGGTTGTCACCCAGATCGAATGCGCCTGGCGGCAGGTCCAGCTTGCTCAGGTAGGGGAAGCGGCGCACATAGGCGTCGGCCTGCGGAAAATCGAACAGGCGGATGCCCTCGGCATGCAGCATGGTGCGGATGCTGTTGGGCCCGGCCGAGTCCCCGGCCAGGAAGATGGCATCGACCTGGCGCGCATCCAGCGCCTTGATCGCCGCGTCCCCCTCTAGATCGAGCAGCTGCGTCGTGCCCTTCGGCTCGATCTCGTTGGCCTTGAGCAGGGCCAGCGCCAGGAAGCGGGTGCCGCTGCCTGCGGAACCGATGGCAATGCGCTTGCCCTGCAGCTCCGACAGACGCTGCAGCGGCTTCGGGCTGCGATAGAAAATCGTCAGCGGCTCGTAGAACAGGCTGCCCAGCGATATGAGATCGCTGCTATCGCCATCCACCGTGACGCCGCCCTGGACGAAGCCGACGTCGACGTCCGAATCCGCATCGATCAGGTGCTCCAGGTTTTCCTCGGAGCCCTTGGACGGCTTGATCACCAGCTTGACGCCGCTGCGTGCGAGGATCTTCTGGTACTTCTCGGCTACCGTCCTGAAGGTGCTGCCGTCCGGCCCGCTGCTGATGGTCAGGGTATGCGGCGGCGCGGGACGCACGAAATGCAGCGCAAGGAGAATCGCGGCGACGCTGAGCAGCAGCACCGGGCCCAGCGTGGCGGCCAGATCCCGCCAGGAAATCCGCGGGATCGGCGGGATCTTTTGCAGCAGCCGGATCACCGGCAAATCCCGTTTCGACTTGTTCTCGGTCTCTTCGCTCACGTCAGCATCCGTTCCGTACAGTGGTTTTATTGCAATCGCCCTGAAGGCGGCTTGAGGGCGGCGAACCGCGCAGCTGGGCCTTTTCGATTATCACATACCCATCCGCCCACACCGCCCGGCGCCGCGCTGAAATATGGCGCTGCCGCAAAACCCTTAAAATGCCGCCTCGTTTCCTGAAGTCTCCCCCATGCAGATCGCCCTGGCGCCGATGGAAAACCTGGTCGATGAGGTCCTGCGCGACGTGCTGACCGGCGTCGGCGGCATTGACTGGTGCGTGACCGAGTTCGTGCGCGTCAACGATAGCCTGCTGCCGCCGTCGGTTTTCCGCAGGATCGCGCCGGAGCTGGCGTCGGGCTCACGCACCCGCGCCGGCACGCCGATGCGGGTGCAGCTGCTCGGCTCCGATCCGGCCTGCCTGGCCGACAACGCGGCCCTGGCCTGCACCCTCGGCGCCCCGGTGATCGATCTCAACTTCGGCTGCCCGGCGAAAACCGTGAACCGCTCGCGCGGCGGCGCCGTGCTGCTGAAGGAGCCGGAACTGCTGCACGCCATCCTGCGCGAGGTGCGCCGCGCCGTGCCCGCCCCGATCCCGGTGACGGCGAAAATGCGCCTGGGTTTCGACAGCACCGAGCCGGCGCTGGACTGCGCCCGCGCGTTGGCCGACGGCGGCGCCGCCCAGATCGTGGTGCACGCGCGCACCAGGACCGATGGCTACAAGCCGCCGGCGCATTGGGAGTGGGTGGCGCGCATCCAGGAGGTGGTCAAGGTGCCGGTCTTTGCCAACGGCGAGATCTGGAGCCTGGACGACTGGCGGCGCTGCCGCGCGGTCAGCGGCGTGGAGGACATCATGCTCGGCCGCGGCCTGATCGCCCGGCCCGACCTGGCGCGGCAGATCGCGGCGGTGCGCGACGGACAGGCGGTGACGCCGATGGGCTGGGCCGAGGTGGCGCCCCTGGTGCAGGACTTCTGGGCCCAGGTGCGGATCAAGCTGTCGCCGCGCTTCGCCCCGGGGCGCCTGAAGCAATGGCTGATCTGGCTGGGCCGCAGCTACCCGGAAGCCGCCGCGCTGTTCGCCGCGGTGCGCCGCGAAGACGACTGCGCCAGGCTCGACGCGCTCATCGACGCACTGTTGTCCGCGCCGATGCCGCCCGAGGCGGCGGTCGATCGCTCACTGGAGCATCGGCTGGCGGCGTGAAGCCTGGGCGTGCAGCTTTTGGGGTCACCTTCCCGCCGGCCGCTTTCGCCGTCGCACCCTTCAGCACCCGACCTTCCCGCCGCAGCGGCCAGGCGCGCTGCTGCGCCCACAACAGCTTGGCCGGCCGCCGCATTTTCTTCAGCGCATGCTCGGCCGCCGACGCCGCCGCACGGCTCGGATAGGCCTGCGCCGCCAGGATGCGCAGCGGCGGATTGGCCCGCGTGTACTTCGCCCCCGTACCCCGCAGATGCATGCGGAAGCGCGCCTCGGGGTCCGGGCTAATGCCGGCGTAGAGCTTGCCGCCGGTGCACTCCAGCAGGTACAGCAGCCAGGGACGCTGCGCCTTGGATGGAACCTGTTTGCTCATTGCCGAATCGGGTTTCGAGAAGGGGGCGAGGAAAATCCTGCGGGGTCGCCGCGAAATTCGTCGACCCCGCACCATCCTACCAAGGCGGGTGCCGCGTAAAGCATCGCCGCGCCGGGTGTCAAGCCGATCAACCTTTTGGCCGCCTGTGGGAACATACAGTGTCCCGCATGGCCAAGCCGCCGTGCCAAATACCTTCGAATCTGGAGAACAAGCCGATGAAATACCTCGGTGTTGCAACCTTGTTGTTGTTTGCGGCCGGTACCGCCGCCCACGCCGCCGCACCGCCACCCAACCGGGTCATTCTGCCCGCGGAGGTGTCGCCGACCCATTACGACATCCGTATCGTCCCCGACGCTGCACAGCTCAGCTTCACTGCCTCGGTAAAGATCGACCTGGAGGTGGCGCAGCCGACACGGCGCATCGTGCTCAACGCCGCCGACCTGAAGTTCTCCAAGGTAACGCTGTCCGATGCCGCCGATGCGCCGACGGTCGCGTTCGACCCGGATCAGCAGACCGCGACGCTGACCTTCGCCGCGCCGGTTGGCGCCGGGCCGCATGTGCTGTCCATCGACTACAGCGGCAAGATCTACCAGAGCAGCAGCGGGCTGTTCGCGCTCGACTACAGCACGCCGCAGGGCCAGAAGCGCGCCCTGTTCACCCAGTTCGAGAACTCCGACGCGCGCCGCTTCTTCCCCTGCTGGGACGAGCCAGCCCGCAAGGCCACCTTCACCCTCACCGCCACCGTGCCGGCGGCGGACATGCCGATCTCCAACATGCCGGTGGCCAGCACCGACACCCTGGACGGCGGCCTCAAGCGCGTGCATTTCGCCGATTCGCCGAAGATGTCCTCCTACCTGCTGTTCTTCGGCAGCGGCGATTTCGAGCGCATCTCGCGCATCGTCGACGGCGTGGACGTGGGCGTCGTGGTCAAGCGCGGCGACACCGCCCAGGCGCAATACGCGCTGGATACCGCCGCCCAGATCCTGCCCTATTACGAGGACTATTTCGGCGTCAAATATCCGCTACCCAAGCTCGACCTGATCGCCGGCCCCGGCCAAAGCCAGTTCTTCGGCGCAATGGAGAACTGGGGTGCCATCTTCTATTTCGAGCGCGACCTGCTCAACGACCCGAAGATTACCACCGACTTCGAGCGCATCGAAATCTACACGGTCATCGCCCACGAGATGGCGCACCAGTGGTTCGGCGATCTGGTCACCATGCAATGGTGGGACGACCTATGGCTGAACGAGGGCTTCGCTTCGTGGATGGAGCGCAAGGCCTCGGATCACTTCCATCCTGAGTGGAAGATGTGGCTGCTGTCGCAGCACTTCAAGGAACAAGCGATGAGCCTCGACGCGCGCAAGGGCACGCATCCCATCATCACGCCGATCCGCGACGTGCAGCAGGCCGCGGGGGCCTTCGACGACATCACGTATGAGAAAGGCGGGGCGGTGATCCGCATGCTGGAGGACTACGTCGGCGAAGACGCATTCCGCGCCGGGGTGCGCGCCTACATGCAGGCGCATGCCTACGGCAATACCGTCACCGATGACCTGTGGCGCGAACTGGACCGGACCACCTCCGTCAGCATTACCGACATCGCCCACCAGTTCACCAGGCAGGAAGGCGTGCCCCTGATCCGGGCGACAGCCGACAGCGCGGGTGTCCGGCTAACCCAGGACCGCTTCACCGACAGCGGCCCGGCCGCAGACAAGACGCTGTGGCAGGTGCCGGTGGTGGCACGCTGGATCGGTGCGCAGGACAGCTGGCACGGCCTGGTGGCACGCGACAAGCCGGCGCGGATCTCCGGCAAGCCGGGTGACGGCCTGGTGGTCAACGCCGGGCAGTCGGCGTACTTCCGCACC
>JAMFRN010000088.1 GCA_026224805.1 Nevskia soli | reverse complement strand
TCACCGTCAGGTCGGAATCCGAGGAGGCGAAGACCGCGGCCAGTTGCGAGAAATCCTTGGAACAAGCGGACTGCGCATCCTCCGCCGCGCGGAAGGCCTGGCGGACGCCCGGCGGCGCCCGGCGGCGCTCGTTGGGCGGCAGCAGCTGCGGCGCATAGGGCGTTTCCGGCAGCGCCTGCCAGGGCTGTGCGCCGGCCAGCACCGGACGTGTCTGGGCCCAGCCTTGCAGGCCCGGTGCGGCCACGCCGACGGCGTGCACATACAAGGGTTTCATGGGAGGCTTCATGCGAGCCGCCCGAACAGCAGGCTGCAATTGCTGCCGCCGAAGCCGAAGGAGTTGCTCAGCACGCGCTCGACCCTGGCCTGCTGCGTCTGCCGCACGATGGCGCCATGCAGCTGCGGATCCGGCATTTCGGTATTGAGGCTCTGCGGAATCAGGCCCTGCTCGATGCACAGCATGGCGATGGCGGCCTCGACCATGCCGGCGGCACCGAGGGTGTGGCCGGTCCAGCCCTTGGTCGAGGAGCAGGGCACGGCCTCGCCGAACAGGGCACAGACGGCGCGGTCCTCGGCGAGGTCGTTGGCCTGGGTGGCGGTGCCGTGCAGGTTGATGTAGTCGACCGCCGCCGGCGCCAGGCCGGCGCGGTCGAGGGCGCGCCGCATCGCTGCCTGCGCGCCGCGTCCTTCCGGATCGGGCGTCGACATATGGTGGGCGTCGCCGCTTTCGCCGTAGCCGAGCAGGGCTGGGGCTTCCCCACTCCACTGCGGGTCGATGATGGCGAAGCCGCCGGCCTCGCCGATGGAAATGCCCTTGCGCCGCGCGTCGGCGGGGCGGCAGATCTCGGCCGACACCAGCTGCAGGGAATTGAAGCCGTACAGCGTGGTCAGGCACAGGCTGTCGACGCCGCCGACCACGGCCGCATCGCACAGCCCGGCGCGGATCGCGCGCGCCGCCGCGGCGAACACCTTGGCGCTGGAGGAGCAGGCGGTGGAAATGCTCATGCAGCAACCGCTCAGGCCGAGCAGCAGGCGCGTGAACTCGGCCGGCACGTGGATGCTCTGGCTGCGGCGGTAGTCGAACCAGTCCGGCAGGCTGGTGCCGGCGCGGTCGCGGTCCCGGTAGGCGAATTCGGCCTGCTGCACGCCCGAGGTGCTGGTGCCGACGAAGACGCCGATGCGCGCCGCGCCGTAACGCTGGCGCAGGACGGCCACCGCCTCGCTGAAACTATCCTGCTGCAGGCTCGCCGCCAGCAGCCGGTTGACGCGGCAATCCCAGGCGGCATGCGGCGGCGGCAACGGCTGGTCCAACCCTTCCACTGCGCCGTACCAGCTGTCGATCGCGCCCGCTTCGAACTGGCCATGACGCAGTCCGCTGCGGCCGCTGCGCAGGGCTTGCAGCAGCGCGGCCTTGCCGTGGCCGCAGGCCGTGGTCACGGTGTAGTGGCTGATCGCCAGCGCGTTCATCGGTCCTTTTCGTCGGTCCAGAACGGATAGAAGTTGAACCAATTGTACGGAGCCGCGCGCACCTGCTGTTCGAGGCGCTCGGCGTAGCGCTGGGCGCAGGCGCGGATCACCGGCTGGCGCTCGGCGCGGGTGGCGCTGATGCCTGGCGTCAGCAGCTCGAAGCAGGCGTCGTAATCGCGGCCGCCGCGGTAGATGCCGTAGGCGGCGATCACCGGCACGTGCAGCACCGAGGCGAGGATCCACGGCGCCGCGGGCAGCCGCGCGGTGCCGCCGAGGAACTGCACCTCCACCGCCGCTTCATCCGCGTGCAGGCGGTCGGCCATGATACCGATGCTGCAACCCTGGTCGAGCGCCTCACGCAGCGCCAGCACCAGCTCCGGCCCGCGCTTGCCGGCGTCGATGATGGAGGCGGCGAAGCGTGGATTGATGCGCTCCAGCAGGCCGGTCAGCAGCGGCCCCTGGCTGCGGTCGAGCACGATGCGCAGCGGCATATCGTGGCCACTCTGGCGCAGCACCTCGAAGCTGCCCAGGTGCGACACCAGCATCAGGCAGCCGGTGCCACCGCGCACCACCCGCGCCACGTCCTCGGGCAGGTGCACCCGCACCTTGAGCTGCCGGTCGCGGCCACTGAGGATCAGCAGGCGGTCGACGGTGCAGGCGGCGAAATTGTAGAAGTGATGCAGCAACTCGGCGAAGCGCGGCTCGCGCCCCAGCACCCGGCGCAGGTAGCCGCGCGAGGCGCGCCGCGCCGCGCCGCCGGTAAGCAGAAAGAACAGTGTGATCGGCCACAGCAGGACGCGGGTCAGCCAGCGGCCGAGGTGGATGGCGATCCATACCAGCAGGCCGAGCCAGAAGGCGGTGCTGCGTTCCGGCTGCGCCTTCCAGGCGCTGCCGTCACTATGCTGCGGGCCAGTGCTCATGCCGGCGCGGTGAAGACCAGCTGCCCCTGCGCTGCCACACCGGCGGCGGTCGCACAGCTGAAGCGCAGGATGGCCGGTGCGGTGAAAACGAACGATACCCGCACCCTTTTGCCCGGCAGTACCGGGTGCATGAATTTCGCCAGCTTGACCTCGCGCAGCGGCCCCAGGTCCGGCCGCGCCTGTTGCAGCACGGCGCAACTCAGGTCGAGCAGCAGCACCGCCGGCACGATCGGCTGGCCCGGGAAATGCCCCGGCAGGCAGGGATGATCCGGCGCAACGGTGAACTCGCCGGCGACCGGCTCCATGCCTGTTGGCACCGGGGTGCTCATGCGCGCATCAGCTCCTGCAGCGCGGCGCGCGGCAGCTTGCCCAGCTCATTGCGCGGCAGCCGCGCCACCCGGCGCAGCGGGCGCGGCAGGAAGGCCGGGTCCACGCTCTGCCGCAGCAGGTCGAGGATCTGCTGCTCGCTCAAGGTCGGCGCCACCACCAGGGCGGCGGGACGAACGATGCCGGCGGCGCCATCCGCCGTGGGCAGGAACACCACGCCATCCTCCACTCCGGGAATGGCCAGCAACCGGTGATTCAGTTCGGCCAGGGACATGCGCTTGCCGGCCACCTTGAGCATGTCGCCGCTGCGGCCCAGCAGGCGCAGGCGGCCATCCGCGCCGGTTTCGACCAGGTCGGCCAACCGCACCGCCTGTTCCAGGTGCGGGCCGGCCGCCAGGGCGCCCTCCTCGTCGGCGCTGACCGATACGCCGGGCAGCGGCAGCCACAGCTCGCCGGCCGTGGTGCGGCGAGTGGCGACGGCGCCGGATTCGGTCGAACCGTAGATTTCATGTAGCGGCGCACCCAGCCAATCCTCGGCCGCCGCCGCCAGTTCAATGGACAGCGGCGCGGTGGCGGAAACGATGCCGGCCAGCGGCGGCATGCGCAGCCGCGCCTGCACCAGGGCATGCAGATGCACCGGGGTGGTGATGAGCAGGCGCGGCGCCGGCAGGGCCTCGAGGACCGTGCCCAGGTCCTGCGGGAAGAATGGCCGGGCGCAATGGCTCACCGCGCCGCCAGCGAGCGCCGCCAGCACCGTGGTCTCCAGGCCATAGGTGTGCTGCGGCGGCACCGTGGCGGCGAGATGGGCGCCGTCGAAGCCGAGCCGGCTCGACAGCAGGCCGGCGTGGAGCACCAGCCCGCCCCAGCTCTTGGCATGCGGCAGCGGCTCGCCGGTGCTGCCCGAAGTGAACGGCAGCGCCGCGATCTGCTCCGCGGCGATGGCCGGCGGCGCGCGGGCCCAGTCCTCGCCGTCCAGGTCCAGGGGCACCACCACGGCCCCTGCCATGCCGCCCAGATCCGACTGCTCCCGGTCGCAAAGAACGTAACTGTCCGGGTAGCGCGCGCGGATGGCGGCCACCGTGGCCGGCGTCTTGTTCGGCGGCAGCAGGCTGGCCTGGCCGCGCAACAGGGCGGCGGCAAAGCCCAGCAGGAAAGCGTGGCGCGATTCGCACAGGTTGAGCACGAAGCCCGCCTGCGGCAGCGTCCGCGCCAGGGCCATGGCCTGGCCCAGAAAGCGCGCCTGGCTGAGCAGCCCCTGCGCCGCGAACAGCAGCGGCGCCTGCGGCCGGTAGCCGGTGATGAGGGGGAGCGGGTTCAATGCGGGCGGTAGCTCGAAACGCTGCGCAGGAAGGCGCGGAAATTCAGCGGCGCGTGCTCCGGGAAGCGCAGGCGGCGGTAGCCGTACTCGCCGACGAACAGCAGCGCCAGCAGGGCGTAGCTGATGAAGTTGGCGAAGATCGACCAAGCTGCCGGCGACCACAGCAGGATCAGGCTAACCGTCACCAGCAGGATCAGGCTCAGCATGAGCACCCAGACCCAGGTGACCGAACGGGTGTAGCGGCTGCGCTCGGGCGACAGCGGCCCGTCCATCGACGCGGCGATGCGTGTGATCAACGGTACCCTTCCGGGCAGCAGGCTGGGCGCGAATGCCGACAGCACCAGGGCGGGCATGATGATGGAGGGCAGGTACAGCGCATAGGCGCCGCCGCCGGCGTAGATCAGCAACAGGTCGGCGGCCGCGAACCCGGCCAAGCCGATCCAGGCCGGCAGCCGCCCAGCCCGCAGCGGCACATAGAAGAAGCCCGTGTAGGCACAGACCACGGCAGCGCATTGCAACCAGGGCCGCTGCATCACCACGGCCAGGTGAATCAGCACGGGATAGGCGAGAAACAACGCAATGCGCATCAGCGGAGGATTTCCGGCCGGGGCGGCGCTCAACCCTGCGTGAGCGCCGGCGCATGCTGCCGCACGTACTCGCCCAGGGCGCGCAGCGAGGCAAAGGCGCGCCGCGTCGCCTCGTCCTCGGAGCGCAGGACCACGCCGTACTTCTGCTGCAGGGCCAGGGCGATCTCCAGGGCGTCGATCGAATCCAGCCCCCAGCCGCCGCCCTGCTCGCTGAACAGCGGCGCAGCCGGGTCGATCGAGGCGCTATCGCGCCCTTCCAGATTGAGCACTTCGACCAGCAGGTTGGCCAGTTCGCGTTCCGCGGCCGTAATGGCAGATCCCTCTACAGACATCTCGGATTTCCCTGGAAAATTTCTGGATCAGGCCGGATTGTGCCGACCCCGTGCTGCCGTGACAGTCCCCGGATGGTATCGTACCTCAGGCCGTGGGGAGATTCGCCGGGGACAAGACATCGGTAACGGCTCGTGATCAGATCAGGGAACTCGGGGCACAGCGACCCGGAGTGGGGATTTTTTTGATGAAGCTGGGCCGAAAACTGGATTATGGCTGGCGCCTGTTCGGCACCGCTTTTTCATTTGCCTGTTTCGGGCTCGGCGGCGTATTGCTGAGCCTGACCCTGTTTCCCCTGATCCGGCTGGTATCGCGCGACAAGGACGCCACCCGCCGCCGCATCCAGCGGGCGATGCGGCACTCCTTCCGGATCTTCCTGTGGCAGATGACCTTTCTCGGCGTCATCAACTACGAAGTCAGCGGACGCGAGCGACTGGCGCAGCGCGGACGCCTGATCGTCGCCAACCACCCCACCCTGATCGACGTGGTGCTGCTGATCGCCCTGCTGCCGGAGGTGGACTGCATCGTCAAGCAGGCGCTGTGGCGCAACCCGTTCCTGCGCTGGCCGGTGGCCTGGGCCGATTACACCCCGAACAGCGGCTCGGCGGAGGAACTGGTGGAGTCCGCCGCCGCCAAGCTGCGCGCCGGCCGTTCCCTGATCGTTTTTCCGGAAGGCACGCGCAGCGTGCCGGGGCAGCCGCTGCAGATGCAGCGCGGCGCCGCCCGCATCGCCCTGGCCGCCGGGGTGGACATCCTGCCTGTCACCATCGTCTGCGAGCCGAGCACCCTGACCAAGGCCGAGCCCTGGTACCGCGTCCCGCCGCGGCGGCCGAACTGGAAACTGCTGGTGGGCGATCCCTTGCCGGCCGCGGATTACGCCCCCGCCGGCATGCCCGAGGCGCTGGCGGCGCGCCATCTGACGCAGCACTTTGTGAACTACTTCTCAGACTCGACGAGCGCCGCGGCGCGCGCCGGGTGCGGCGCAGGTGCCGCCATGGCTTCAACTTGTACAATGCACTGAGCTCCCCTCCTGGGGGGAACTGCCCTCCCGGAGGGAACCGTGATTCCACGACAACGAGCCTTATGGACAGCAAAGAGGACATCCACAACCGCCTGAAGGCCGTGCTGGTCGAGCTGTTCGAGATCGAACCGGCGAAGATCACGCCCGAGGCGAACCTGTACCAGGACCTGGGCATCGACAGCATCGATGCCATCGACCTGCTGCTGCGGCTCAAGGAACTCACCGGCCGGAAGATCCAGCCCGAGACCTTCAAGCACGTCCGGACGGTTGCCGATGTCACCGAGGCGATCCACGCGCTGCAGCTGAGCGAGGCCGCGGCGGGTTCCACCGCCCCCCCGGCCTGAACGGCGCGCCCGGGACCGGCCCGGGCCAAGCTTGCCAGCCACCCGCCGCCATTCCAGCCGTTACGATTGAAGCGTGAACCCCGCGATTGTCGTCCCCTTCTACAACCACGAGCGCGCCATCGCCGCCACGGTCGCCGACCTGCGGCCATACGGCCTGCGCTGCTGGATCGTGGACGACGGCAGCGACCCGCGCTGCCGGCCGGTGCTTGAGGAGCTGGAACGCAGCGAAAGCGGCTGGCTCAGCGTGCTGCGCCTGACCCCCAACCGCGGCAAGGGTTACGCGGTGATGAGCGGCATGCGCGCCGCCGCCGCCGCCGGATACAGCCACGGCGTGCAGATCGACGCCGATGGCCAGCACGACGCCGCCGACCTGCGGCGCCTGCTGGACCAGGCCGAACGGCATCCCGCCGCCGTGATCACCGGCGTCCCCGTCTATGATGCATCGGTACCCAAGGGCCGGCTCTATGGACGCTATGTCACTCATCTGTGGGTGTGGATCAACACCCTGTCGTTCGAGATCCGCGATTCGATGTGCGGCTTCCGCGTCTATCCGCTGCAGCCGGCGCTGCGCGTGTGGGACGGGCAGCGCGTCGGCGCGCGCATGCAGTTCGACACCGAGATCCTGGTGCGGCTGTTCTGGCTGGGGACGCGCGTGATCAGCGTGCCGACCCGCGTCACCTATCCGCGCGACGGCGTTTCGCATTTCGACCTGTGGCGCGACAACCTGCGCATCAGCGCGATGCACGCGCGCCTGTTCTTCGGCATGCTGCGGCGGCTGCCGCGCCTGCTGGCGCAGCGCGCGCAGGCACGGGGGCTGCCATGAAGCGCAGCGCCGAGGTGGTGATCCAGGTGCCGTTCCACGATGTCGACCTGGTCGGCATCGTCTGGCACGGCCATTACGCCAAGTACTTCGAAGTGGCGCGCTGCGCGCTGCTGGAAAGCTTCGACTACAACTACGACCGCATGCTGGCCAGCGGCTACGGCTGGCCGGTGATCGACCTGCGCTTCCGCTACGTCAAGCCGGCGCAATTCGGGCAGAAGATCCGGGTGCGCGCCACGCTGCTGGAATGGGAGAACCGCTTGCGCATCGAGTACCTGGTCAGCGACGACGCCAGCGGCGAGCGCCTGACCAAGGGCGAGTCGGTGCAGGTGGCGGTGAACATGGTGACGCGCGAGATGTGCATGGTCTCGCCCGATGTGCTGTTCGAGCGCCTGGGCGAGCCCAAGCCATGATCAGGACCATGAGCAGGGGCATGAGGCGTCTGTTGCTCAGCGGCCTGCTGCTCGCGGCCCAACTGCTTTGCGGCAATGCCCGTGCGGCCGACGCGCAGGATGTCTTCGCGCACCCGCTGACGCCGGCGCAGATGTCCACGCTGCTCGGCCCCGCGGCGAAACCGCTGGCCGCCGCACCGGGCCTGCGCGGCCGCTTCGAGCAGCGCAAGACCCTGCCGGACCTGCCGCGGCCGCTGCTGTCCACCGGCGAATTCCTGTTCGCCCGCGATCTCGGCGTGTGGTGGCATACGCGCACACCGTTCGACTCGGTCTTCATCCTGACCCGCGAGGGCGCGCGCAGCCGCGACGAGGGCGGCGCCGAAACGCGGATCAATGCCGACGAGCAGCCCGGCGTGGCGGTGGCCGCGCGCATCTTCTTCGCCCTGTTCGCGCTGGACTTCGAGGCCCTGTCCAAGGACTTCGACACCTATGGCGTACCGACGGGCACGAGCAAGAGCACCGGCTGGCAGGTCGGGCTGCGGCCGAAGCTGGCGGCGATGTCGGCGGTGTTCCGCGAGGCGGTGATCGACGGCACGCAGCACGCCAACCGCATCGAGCTGCGCGACGCCCATGGCGACCGCACCGAGATCCTGCTGCCTGAGGTCAGCATCCTGACGGACGGCCTCAGCGCGGCCGACCGCCAGCGTTTCGCCAACTAAGGCGCGGTTGTCGATGCCGCCCATGCTGCGCACCGTCGACGGACGTTTCCGCCTGTGGGGCGCGGCGATGCTGCTGCTGGCGCTGGTCTTCGCCATCGTGGTGGCGCCGCAGCTGCGCGTCGAAACCAGCATCTTCGCCCTGCTGCCGGCCGACGAGCGCGACGCCGGCGCCGAGCAGGCGGTGCGCGTCTATACCGACCAACTGGCCCGCAACAGCGTATTCCTGGTCGGCGCCGGGGACTTCGCCACCGCCAGGCGCGCGGCCGGCGCCTTTGCCGATACGCTCAAGGGCAGCGGTCGGTTCTCCCAGGTGCGGCTGCAGGTGGATCAGGCATTGGCCGAGGCCGCCCGCGCCGACCTGCCTTACCGCGACTACCTGCTGGCCGCGCGCCACCGCGAATGGCTGGAGCAGGGGCAGCTGCAGCGCCTGCACGACGAGGCGCAGCGCGCCCTGTACACGCCGGCCGGCTTCATGCGCCCGTTCAATGCCGCCGAAGATCCGCTGGGCCTGCTCTCCGCCTTCGTCACCGGGCAGCGGCCGCCGACCGGCCGCGCGCGTCTGCAGGAAGACGTGCTGGCCCTGAGCGGCAAGGATCCGGCCGGCAAGGAAATGAGCTACGTGCTGGTGGTAGCGCAGGCCGGCAACAGCGCCTTCTCGGTCGCCACCGAGGAAGCCGCCGGCCAGGCCATCGCCGCGGCGCGCACAGCCGCCGCGGCGGCAGGAGGGACGGATATCGTCGGCTCCGGGGTGATCCAGCACGCGGCGGCGGCGGTGGCCAGCGGCAAAAGGGAGATGTCGCTGTTCAGCGGCATTTCGCTGGCCGGCACGGTGCTGCTGATGCTGCTGGCCTTCCGCTCCTTACGCCCGCTGCTGCTGACCGCGCTGGCGATGGCCTTCGGCGCCATCGCCGGCCTGACTGCCTGCCAGTGGATCTTCGGCCAGGTGCATCTGGTGACGCTGGTATTCGGCAGCAGCCTGATCGGCACTTCGGTCGATTACGCCATCTTTTTTTTCGCCGACCGCTTCCGCCAGCCGGGCGAATGGCAGCCGGTGCAGGCGCCGGATTTCGTCACCCCCGGCATCGCCCTGGGCTACCTCACCACCGCCCTGTCCTACCTGGCGCTGCTGCTGGCACCCTTCCCCGGCCTGCGCCAGATCGCCACCTTTTCCGCAGTGGGGCTGGGCGTGGCCTGCGGCTGCGTGCTGTTCCTGCTGCCGCGCCTAGCGCGCAACTGGCCGGTACCGCCGCGGGCGCTGGTGCTGCGCCTGATCGACCGGCTGGCCGCCCTGCCGCGCATCGGCTCGCCGCGCGCGAGGTTGTTGCTGGCGGCGGCGGGCCTGCTGTTCGTCGGCGGCGGCCTGCTGCGCCTGGAGTTCCTCGATGACGTGCGCGCCCTGCAAAGCTCGCCGCCGCCGCTGATCCGGCAGGAAATACGCATGCGCGAGTTGCTCGGGCAGTCGGCCGACCGCCGCTTCTTCCTGGTCCGCGGCGACTCGCCGGAGCAGGTGCTGCAGCGCGAGGAAGCCCTGCGCGCTCGGCTGGCGCCGCTGCTCGCCGACCGTCGCCTAGGTAATCTGCTGGCGGTGTCCGAGGCGCTGCCCTCGCAGCAATTGCAGGCCGCCAATCACGCCCTGCTGGCGCAACAGATTTATAGCGCCGACGGCCTGCTGCCGCGGCTGATGCTCGAGCTGGGCTACGGCCAGGACGCCATCGCGCGGCAACTCTCGACTTTTGCCGCTGGCAGCGCGCCGCTGCAGCCGCAAGCCTTCTTCGCCAGCGCCGCATCGGAGCCTTACCGTCCGCTGTGGCTGGGCAGCGTCGCCGGTGACACCGCCAGCGCCGTGACCCTGTTCGACGTCAACGATGCGGACGCGGTGGCGCAAGCCGCAGCGGGGCTGCCCGGGGTGCGGCTGATCGACAAGCTGGCCGACATCTCCGAGGTGCTGAGCCGCTACCGCCGCATCGCCATGCTGCTGATCGTGGCGGTGTACCTGGTCACCGGCCTGCTGATGAGCCGGCGCTACGGCTACCGCGGCGCCGCCGCCATGCTGCTGCCGGCGTTCGGCGGCGGCGCACTGGCGCTGGCGCTGCTGGCCTGGGCCGGAGTGCCGATTAACCTGTTCCATGTGCTGGCGCTGCTGCTGGTGATGGGCATGGGCTCGGACTACACCATCTTCCTGCGCGAGTCGCGCAGCGCCGAGGCGCCGGCGCTGCTGGCAGTGGTGCTGGCGACGCTGACCGCCGTGCTGTCGTTCGGCCTGCTGGGCTTTTCCTCGACCCCGTTCCTGCGCGCCATCGGTCTGGTGCAGGCCCTGGGCGTCAGCTTCGCCGTGATCCTGGCCCTGCTGCTGCGCCCCGCGCGCGGGGCTGAACAGCGCACAGTCGCCGCCACGATAAGCTCTTAGAATGCGGCCATGAAGGATTGCAGACCTTGATCACTCCCACAGGCCCGCGGCGGATCGTCGCCGCCACCCGACGCTGCCTGGGCCTGCTGCTCGCCGCCGGCGTGGCCGGCTGCGCCGCGCTTCCGGCGCCGGCGCCGGAAGCGGCGCCGCAGGTCGAGCTGCCGCCCTTGCTGGCGCCGGCCACGCTGGGCGCCAGCCGCGATGCCCAACAGATCCTGCGCGCCGCTTTCGGCGAACACGAGGTAGTACTGCGTTCCGTGGTGCACGTCACGCCGGATCAGATCGAGATGGTGATCCTGACCGCGCTGGGCCAGCGCGCCATATCGGTGAACTGGAACAGCAAGGACTGGAAGGTCGAAACGGCGCCGATGGTGCCGGACACGCTGCGCCCGGAATCACTGCTGGCCGATCTGCAACTGGCCTTGTGGCCGCTGGCAGCCCTGCAGGCGGCTTATCATCCCGCTGGCTGGGAAGTCACCGAACCTGGGGGCGGTGTCCGCCGCCTGCGTCATGACGGCAGGCTCATCGCCGAGGTCGAATACGCCGATGCCGATCCCTGGCGCGGGCGCTACTGGATTTCCAATTTCCGTTTTGGCTACGCGCTGGCGGTCGAAGCCGAACCGGCGCAGGCGGCACCCTGAACCGATGAACCATCAAAACAATACTGGCAAAGGCAACCCCACATGAGCGCGCGCCGCGTCCTCGTCACCGGCAGCAGCCGCGGCATCGGCCGCTGCGTGGCGCTGCGCCTGGCGCGCGCCGGCTTCAGCGTGGTGCTGCACGGCCGCACGCCATCGCCCGCGCTGGACGCGGTACGGGCGGAGATCAAGGCGGGCGGCGCCAGCGTGGGCAGCCTGTGCTTCGACATCGCCGACCGTACCGCCTGCGCCGCCGCGCTGGAAGCGGATATCGCCGCCCACGGCGCTTATTACGGCGCGGTCTACAACGCCGGCATCGCCAGCGACGGCACCTTCGCCGCGCTCTCCGGCGACGATTGGGACCGGGTACTGCACACTAATCTCGACGGCTTCTACAACGTGCTGCAGCCGCTGCTGATGCCGATGGTGCGGCTGCGCCAGGGCGGCCGCATCGTCACCCTGTCCTCGGTATCGGGCGTGGCGGGCAACCGCGGCCAGGTCAACTACAGCGCGGCCAAGGCCGGTATCATTGGCGCCAGCAAGGCGCTGGCGGTGGAACTGGCCAGCCGCAAAATAACCGTCAACTGCGTGGCTCCGGGCCCGATCAGGACCGACATGATCAAAGACGCGCCAGTCGAGGAGATGCTCAAGGCCATCCCCGCCGGACGCCTCGGCGAGGCCGACGAGGTGGCCAGCCTGGTCGCCTACCTGATGGGCGACGACGCCGGCTACATCACGCGCCAAGTGATCGGCATCAACGGCGGCATGGTATGAAGCGCGTCGTCGTCACCGGCATGGCCGGCATCACCGCGCTGGGCAGCGACTGGAACACCATCGAAGGCAAGCTGCGCGACGGAGTGTCCGGCATCCAGACCATGCCGGAGTGGGACCAGTACCGCGACATCAACACGCGCCTGGCCGGGCCGGTGAAGGATTTCGCCGCGCCGCCGCACTACACCCGCAAGGCCATGCGCACCATGGGCCGCGTCGCCCTGCTCGGCACCCGCGCTTCCGAATTGGCGCTGCAGGACGCCGGCCTGCTCGACGATCCGGAGATCCGCAGCGGCAATACGGGCGTGGCCTACGGCTCGTCCACCGGCAGCACCGACGCGATCCGCGAATTCTTCAGCCTGCTCGCCACCGGCGAGAACGGCGCCATCAACGCCACCACTTACGTGCGCATGATGGGCCACACCGCGGCGGTGAACATCGGCGTCTACTTCGGCCTCAAGGGCCGCGTCATTCCCACCTCCAGCGCCTGCACCTCCGGCAGCCAGGGCATCGGCTACGCCTATGAGGCGATCAAGTTCGGCAAGCAGACCATGATGGTGGCGGGTGGCGCCGAGGAGCTGTGCGTCACCGAGGCGGCGGTGTTCGACACCCTGTTCGCCACCAGCACGCGCAACCACGCCCCCACCACCACCCCCAGCCCCTTCGACCGCGACCGCGACGGCCTGGTCATCGGCGAAGGCGCCTCCACCCTGATCCTGGAAGAGCTGGAGCACGCGCGGGCGCGCGGCGCGCGCATCTATGCCGAGATCGTAGGCTTCGGCAGCAACTCCGACGGTGACCATGTGACCCAGCCCAACAAGCTGACCATGGAAGCCGCCATGCGCCTGGCGCTGGACGACGCGCAGCTGCCGCCGCAGGCGATCGGCTACGTCAACGCCCACGGCACCGCCACCGAACGCGGCGACATCGCCGAAAGCCAGGCGACGCAGAACCTCTACGGCAAGCACGTGCCGATCAGCTCGTTCAAGGGCAACCTCGGCCACACGCTCGGCGCCTGCGGCGCGATTGAGAGCTGGTTCACAGTCGAGATGCTGCGCAAGGACTGGTATGCGCCTACACTGAACCTGCACAACATCGATCCGCGCTGCGGCGAGCTGGACTACATCGTCGGCGAAGGCCGCAAGCTGCAGTGCGAGTACGCCATGAACAACAACTTCGCCTTCGGCGGGATCAACACCTCGCTGATTTTCCGCAGAATTGACTGAACAAAAAAGCAAAGGAGCCATGCAATGATGAAACGCCTGCTGCTGATCTCGCTGATCGGCGCCACCCTTGCCGCACCGGCCGCCTACGCGCGCGACGACCGGCTCAAGTTCCCGATCCAGGACGGGCTCAATTCAGCACCCGCGCAAGGCAAGATCGACAACAACGTGCGGCTGTTCTGGGGCGACCAGCAGTTCCCCACGCCGCTGCAGACCTTCGGCACCTATACCACCAACAAGAAAACCAACGCGCTCAACAAATCCGACCATGAAGCCTGCGACATCAACTTCATCTCGGCCATCATCGCGCTGCAAGAACGAGCCCACTCCGAAGGCGGTAACGCGGTGGTCAACATCCACAGCTACTATAAGAGCGTGGATGTTTCGAGCCAGACCGATTACGAGTGCGGCGCGGGCACCTTCCTCTCCGGCGTGGCCCTGCGCGGCACGGTGGTGAAGCTGCCGTAGGCGGCAAGCACGCGGCAACCCGCCGGCGGCGGCATCAACGGGCTTGCATTGAGATTGATATCGCGCGCTTCCGCGCACAGACCATCACGCGCTCAGCGGCGCCGCGCAACGACGTTGATCAGGGTTTCCTCATGCCGCGGCGACGGCCGGATGCGCAGTACGCGTTCAAGAATGCCGAGGTCGCCGCGGCTCCACCATAGGTAAGGATAGGAAATCGACTGCGGCTCGATCTCGAAACCGCTGTCGCGGATCATCGCCAGGTATTCCTCGGCGGTCTTCTGCACTTCCATCGGATGCCGGAACAGCAGCCGGATGATCCAGGAATGGATGTATTTCCGCGTTGATTCGGCGAACAGCAGCAAGCCACCCGGTTTCAGCACGCGGTGGAATTCGCGCAGCGCGCTGTCCTGGTCGACCAGGTGATGGAAGGTCTGGTGGCAGAACACCATATCGACCGACTCACTGGGCAACGGCAGGCTGGCGCTGTTGGCCTGCCGCAGGTCGACGCTGATGCCGTGCTTGCCGGCCTCGGCGGCGGCGGCCTGCAGCATCTCCGTGCTGACATCGATACCGATCAGCGCACTCGGTGCGAAACGCCGCTGCAGCAGCTCGAACGAACGGCCCCAGCCGCAGCCGACATCGACGATCACCCCATAGCTGTCGCGGCGATCCGGAATCAGGCGCTCGAGATCGTCTACCGCCCGCCGCAGCACATGAATCGCCCAGGTTTCCGTATTGAGAAACCAGATGCCGAACCGCGTCTCGGGCACATGGTCCCGCTGCGCAGGGGGTTGCGGCGCATGGCCGGGCTTGTCGATTTGCAGCACCGCGCACCCCGTTACTGATTGGTACCTGCGGGAATTCTACGCATAAATGGCGTGCGCTTCCGGCGCTGGCGCGCCTGGGGCCAGCCATTGTATGGTCGGTGCCATCCGCACCGGCCTGAACCGATGCGCGGAATCAACGCAAAGAGGAGGCTGCAAGTGAAGGCGATTGTCTGCCGTGAGCTAGGACCACCGGAAAAGCTGGTGTTCGAGGAAGTGAAGGAAGCCCCGATGGGCGCGGGCGAGGTGCGCATTGCCATCAAGGGCGCCGGGGTCAACTTCCCCGATACGCTGATCATCCAGGGCAAGTACCAGATGAAGGCCGCGCCGCCCTTCACGCCCGGCGCGGAAGTGGCCGGCACGGTGCTGGCCGTGGGCGAGCGCGTCAAGCATGTAAAGGTGGGCGACCCGGTCGCCGCCATCGTGCCAATCGGCGCCTATGCCGAGCAGGTGGTGGCGTCCGGCGACAGCGTCATGCCGCTGCCGCCGGGCATGGACTTGGTAGCAGCCGCCGGCTTCCCGCTGGCTTACGGCACCACCCTGTATGCGCTGAAGCAGCGCGGCCAGCTCAAGCCGGGCGAAACCCTGCTGGTGCTGGGCGCTGCCGGCGGCGTCGGTCTGTCGGCGGTGCAGATCGGCAAGCTGATGGGCGCGCGCGTCATCGCCGCCGCTTCCAGCGCCGAGAAGCTGGCGCTGTGCAAGCAGCAGGGCGCCGACGAAGTGATCGATTACTCGAAGGAAAGTCTCAAGGAAGCGGTGAAGAAGCTGACCCGCAGCCAGGGCGCCGATGTGATCTACGATCCGGTCGGCGGCGAGCTGGCGCAGGATTGCCTGTCGGCGATCAACTGGAACGGGCGCTACCTGGTGATCGGCTTCGCCGCCGGCGGCATTCCGGAAATCGCCACCAACCGCCTGCTGCTCAAGGGGGCTTCTGCGGTGGGCGTGTTCTGGGGCGCCTTCGTGGCGCGCGAACCGAAAGTGAGCCTGGAAAACTTCCAGCAGCTGTTCGGCTGGGTGGCTTCCGGGCAGCTCAAGCCCTACGTCTCGAAAACCTACCCGATGAGCCAGGCCGGGCAGGCGCTGCGCGATATGCAGGAGCGCAAGGTGACGGGGAAAATCGTACTGGTGAACTAAGCCACCAGCGAATCTTGAACGGTAGGTTGGGGTGAGCGTAGCGAACCCCAACATTCCCAGGTCTGCGCAGGTGTTGGGGTTCGCTGCGCTTACCCCGACCTACGGTCCAGCCGCCACAACATTACGCATCATGCTACCGGTACTGCCGGCGTTATCGCCCGGCGGTACCGGTACCGCGTCGATCAGCCCCTGTCGCAATGCTTGCGCAGGACGCTGGACGCGTCGGCGTACATATTGCCCGCGTCGTTGTACCAGGCGTTGTAAATCTTCTGGCCGCTGGTCGAGGCGTGGCCCAGGGCCATGCCGAATGCCGCATTAACCGTCAGTGCCAGAGCCACAGCCGTCACCATCACCGGGAACCCGCGGCCTGCAACGCGGCCCTGCGCCGTTTCAATCCTGTCCATGTCCATCCTCTCCAAGTGTTCTTTTGCTGCATCGGCCGGCAATTTTGCCGGTACCACTTGGATGGCCCCCGCCGGGGATTTGGATTAAGCGGACTGCAAATAATCTCTCCTACCGTTCGTCGGCTGGCCTGACAAGGCCGCCGCCGGCCGGTCGGGCCCGCCCGGGGTTGCCGCCTGGGCGCTCCGGTATAATGGACGTTTAAACGCGGTAATCGCCTTAGATGTCGAAGCTTTTCATCAAGACCTTCGGCTGCCAGATGAACGAGTACGACTCGTCGAAAATGGCGGACGTGCTGAAGGCTTCCCATGGCTACGAGCTGACCTCCGACCCGGAGGCCGCCGACCTGCTGCTGTTCAACACCTGCTCGGTGCGCGAAAAAGCGCAGGAAAAGGTGTTTTCCGAACTGGGCAAGTGGAAGGACTGGAAGGAAGCTAAACCCGGCCGCGTCATCGGCGTGGGCGGCTGCGTCGCCAGCCAGGAAGGCGAGGCGCTGGCCAAGCGGGCGCGCATCGTCGATCTGGTGTTCGGCCCGCAGACCCTGCACCGGTTGCCGCAGCTGCTGGAGCAGACCCGCAGCACGCACAAGCCGGCGGTGGACATCCGCTTCCCCGAGATCGAGAAGTTCGACAACCTGCCGGAGCCGCGCGCCGAAGGCCCCAGCGCCTTCGTCTCGATCATGGAAGGCTGCAGCAAGTACTGCACTTTCTGCATCGTGCCCTATACCCGCGGCGAGGAGATGAGCCGGCCGCTGGACGACGTGCTGGCCGAGGTGTCCTCCCTGCTCGACCAGGGCGTGCGCGAAATCACCCTGCTGGGGCAGAACGTCAACGCCTACCGCGGCGCCATGGCCGGCGACGGCGGCGTCTGCGACTTGGCCCTGCTGATCCACATCCTGGCGCGCTTCGACACGCTCGGCCGCATCCGCTTCACCACCTCGCACCCGGCCGAATTCAGCGACGCGCTGATCGAGGCCTATGCGGTGGAGCCCAAGCTGGCCAGCGGCGTGCACCTGCCGGTGCAGTCCGGCTCCGACCGCATCCTCGGCATGATGAAGCGCGGCTACACCCAGGCGCAGTACCTGGACAAGATCCGCCGCCTGCGTCAGGCGCGGCCCGATCTGGCCCTGTCCTCGGATTTCATCATCGGCTTCCCTTCCGAAACCGAAGAGGATTTCGAGCAGACCATGGCGCTGATCGAGGAAGCGCGGGTCGATTCCGCCTACTCCTTCATCTACAGCGCCCGCCCCGGCACGCCGGCGGCGAACCTGCGCGACAACATTCCCCCCGCAGTGAAAGAGCAGCGGCTGGAACGCCTGCAAACCCGCATCCGCCAGCTCGGCGACGAGTACGCGCGCCAGCTGGTCGGCACCACGCAGATCGTGCTGGTGGAGCGGACGGCCCGCGACCCCGGCCAGCTCAGCGGCAAGACGCCGTGCAACCGCCCGCTCAATTTCCAGGGCCCCGAGTCCCTCATCGGCCAGTTCGTCAAGGTGCAGGTGGCGGAAGCGCTGACCAACTCCCTGCGCGGCCGCTTGGTCGGCCCGGCATGAGCGCAGCAGTAACCCCGCAACCCGCGCGCATCGATCTGGTACTGGAACCGGACGACGGCGCGCGCCTGGCCAATCTCAATGGCCCCTTCGACGCACACCTGCGCGCCATCGAGCTGGGCCTAGGCGTGGAGGTCCGCAACCGCGGCAACCGCTTCCGCCTGGTCGGCCCACGCGACGAGATCGAACGCGCCGAAGACGTGCTGCGCGATCTGTTCGCCCTGGCGGAAACCGGCGTGGTCACGCCCGAAACGGTGCACCTGTCCCTGATCGAGCACGGTTCCGAACAGATGGCGGCAGAAGCCGGCACCGGCGATACCGCCGAGGGCGACATCAGCGTGCGCACCAAGCGCGGCGTGGTGCGCGGCCGCGGCGTGATGCAGAAGTCCTACCTGCGCAACATCGCCACCCATGATCTGAGTTTCGGCATCGGCCCCGCCGGCACCGGCAAGACCTACCTGGCCGTGGCCAGCGCGGTGCAGGCGCTGGAGCGCGACCGCGTGCGCCGCCTGGTGCTGGTGCGCCCGGCGGTGGAAGCCGGCGAGAAGCTCGGCTTCCTGCCCGGCGACATGGCGCAGAAGATCGACCCCTACCTGCGCCCGCTGTATGACGCGCTCTATGAAATGCTCGGCTTCGACCGCGTGGCGCGGCTGGCCGAGCGCAGCGTCATCGAAGTGGCGCCGCTGGCCTTCATGCGCGGCCGCACCCTCAACGAGTCCTTCATCATTCTCGACGAGGCGCAGAACACCACGGTCGAGCAGATGAAGATGTTCCTCACCCGCATCGGCTTCGGCTCGGTGGCGGTGGTCACCGGCGACGTCACCCAGATCGACCTGCCCAAGACCATGACCAGCGGCCTCAAGCACGCCATGCAGGTGCTGGACGGCGTGCCCAGCATCAGCTTCACTCATTTCCGTAACGAAGACGTGGTAAGACATCCGCTGGTGCAGGCTATCGTCCGCGCCTACGACGCGCACGAAGGCAAGAATAAAGATTCACATGAGCGCTAACCCCCTGATCAATGTGCAGCGGCGCGTCACCGCTGCCGGCGTGCCCGCGCCCTCCACCCTGCGCGCCTGGGCCATGGCCGCGCTGGAAGGCGCCACCCCAGGCGAAATCACCATCCGCGTGGTGGCCGAGGAGGAAAGCGCCGCGCTGAACGGCAAGTTCCGCCACAAGCCCTATCCGACCAATGTGCTGTCCTTCCCCTACGAGTCGGAAGCGCTGAGCGAGCAGGTGCTGGGCGACCTGGTGATCTGCGCGCCGGTAGTGGCGCGCGAGGCCACTGAGCAGAACAAGGAACCGCACGCCCACTGGGCGCACATGGTGGTGCATGGCGTGCTGCATCTGCTCGGTCACGACCATATCCAGGAAGAGGAAGCCGAGCGCATGGAAATGAAGGAGCGGCAGATTCTGGCCCGGCTGGGATTTCCGGATCCCTATTGAACGCTGCCGTAGCCGTCCGCGAAGTCGCGCGGTATCCTGCTTTAACCATCCAGCCACGGACGGCTGCTATCCTGTGTTTATCGCCGACTGGCGTTAAATAAAAACCTCCTGACTTTCCAAATAGTTACCTCGCCGCGGTCGCGCGCGGGGCACGATTTTTGGTAGATCAATACAAATGAACGATGGCCCTAGTAGCAGCTTCCCCGCCAAACAAAGCCCCGGTAGCGCCGGCTGGTGGCGCCGACTGACCCAGCGCATGGCGCGCAGCCCGCAGTCCCGCGAAGACCTGCTGGGTCTGCTGCAGGCGGCACG
The DNA here is from genome assembly GCA_026224805.1 of Nevskia soli. Lineage (GTDB taxonomy): Bacteria > Pseudomonadota > Gammaproteobacteria > Nevskiales > Nevskiaceae > Nevskia > Nevskia soli_A. The sequence goes on along the minus strand of JAMFRN010000088.1, from coordinate 11,945 downwards.
CGAGGACAATCTGCTCGACTCCGACGCCGCCGACATGATCCGCGGCGTGTTCGAAACCAGCCAGCTGCAGGTGCGGGACATCATGGTGCCGCGGGCGCAAATGATCGTGCTGGAGCAGATCTGGCCGCTGGACCAGTTGCTGCGCGAAGTGGTGGAAGCCGGCCACTCGCGTTTCCCGGTGATCGGCGATTCCAAGGATGAGGTGTTCGGCATCCTGCTGGCCAAGGACCTGATCAAGTTCGCCGCCAACGTGCCGGGCTTCGAGTCCGGCACCTACGACCTGCGGCGCCTGCTGCGGCCGGCGGTGTTCGTGCCGGAGTCCAAACGCGTCAACGTGCTGCTCAAGGACTTCCGCAAGGGCCACAATCACATGGCCATCGTCGCCGACGAATACGGCGGCGTCGCCGGCCTGGTGACGATCGAGGACGTGCTGGAGCAGATCGTCGGCCAGATCGACGACGAGTTCGACGAGTCCGAGAGCGCCCACATCCTCAAGCAGGACGATCGCCACTACCTGGTCAACGGCCTCACCCCGGTGGGCGAATTCAACGCCTACTTCGGCGCCGATTTCTCCGACGAGGAATTCGACACCGTCGCCGGCCTGGTGATGCACGGCTTCGGCCACATGCCGCGGCGCGGCGAAAGCATCCGCATCGAGCACTTCCAGTTCAATGTGCAGCGCGCCGACAGCCGGCGGGTGCATCTGCTGCAAGTGGCACTCTCGCAAACGTGAACCCGGCAACGTAAATTCGGAAAGACGTCATCCCCGCGCAGGCGGGGATCCAGTTTTTGGCAGGAGCTGAAATGTGAGTTTGGAAAAGCGTCATCCCGGCGAAAGCCGGGATCCAGGAATCGCGCGCGCCGCACTTTCAATCCTGCTGCTGCTCCTGGCCGGCCTCTTCACCGCCCTCCCCGCCCGCGCCCAGCAGCTCATCCCCTCCTCCGGCCGCTCCGGCGACGCGCTCGAGATCAGCGTGCTCACCTTCGGCCCCGGCACCATCTACTGGGAGCGCTTCGGTCACAACGCCATCCTGGTGCGCGACAGCGAGCGCGGTACGGCGGTCGCCTACAACTACGGCATGTTCGACTTCAACCAGAAGAACTTCATGCTGAACTTCGCCCGCGGCTACATGCTCTACCGCATGGCGGCGGACTCGCTGGACTACGACCTCGATATCTACCGCTACGAGGGCCGCTGGGTGCAGGAGCAGAAGCTCAACCTGACGCCGATCCAACGCGTGACCCTGGCCGATTACCTGCAATGGAACGCGCGTCCGGAAAATCGCAACTACCGCTACGACTACTTCCTCTCCAACTGCTCCACCAAAGTACGCGACGCCCTCGACCAGGCGCTGGGCGGCCAGCTGCGCACGCAGCTGGAATCGGCGATGACGCCGTACAGCTACCGCTACGACGCGGTGCGCCTGGTTTCCCCCGACCTGTTCGCCGGCCTGGGCATGGACGTGGCGCTCGGCCCCACCGCCGACCTGCCGCTGAGCCAGTTGCAGGAAAGCTTCGTGCCGATGGTGCTGATGCAGCAGCTGCGCCAGATCAAGATCAAGGATGCGGACGGCAACGAGCGGCCGCTGGTCGCCAGCGAGACGCGCCTGCTGGAAGCCCATGTGCCCGACGACCCGCCGCGACCGCCGGACTGGCGCCTGCCCTTCCTCCTCATCGGCCTAGCCGTGGCAGGCGTGCTGCTGCTGCTCAACCACCTGCGTCGCAGCTTCGCCGCGCGGCTCGGCTTCGCCCTGCTGGCCAATACCTACACGCTACTCTGCGGCGTCTGCGGCCTGATCCTGCTAGCGATGTGGACGCTGACCCAGCACTGGGCCGGCTGGCACAACGAAAACCTGCTGCTACTGAACCCGCTGAGCCTGTTGCTGCTGCCGACCTGGCTGCTGTCGATGCGCGCGCAGTGGTGGCCGCGCCTATGGGCCCACCGGCTCGCCGGCCTCATCGCCGCGCTGGCGGCGCTGAGCCTGCTGCTGCGGCTGCTGCCGGGCTGCTACCAGGGCAACTTGGCGTGGATTCTGCTGCTGCTGCCGCCGCATCTGGCCTTGCTGTACAGCTCGCATACCGCCCTGAAATCGCGGCAGGCCTGAAACAACACGGCCGCGTTGGCGTGCGTGGGCCAGTTTATGGCCGCCTGAGGATTGTGGCGTGAACGCAAAGGCGGGTTCCGCATCGGAAAGGGCCGCGGTGAACTTCGATACCGCAGACGCCGAAGCTGACCGGCCACATTCAGCCCGGAGCGGCCGGCGGTGGATGTCCGCTATATGGCATCCTAGTTTCGTTGTACCGGGCAAGGACAACAGGGGAGTCCGCTGTTCCAGGCCTACCAACCAACTGCTGACTAGGATCACCTTATGCGGAACAACTCGAATTTCACCGCCTTTGTCCTGATCGGGTTGGGCGTCTATTTCCTTGCATTGAAGTTCGGCTGGGTGCCGCATCTCGGTTACTTGATCATGGAGTGGTGGCCGGTGATCCTCATAGGGGCCGGCGCGGTGATACTAGTGCGCAACCACGGTAGGGGTGCTAAGTAAGCAAGCCCGGATGGAACGAAGTGAAATCCGGGATTTGCGCGAGTTACAGCTCTGGATTTCACTTCGTTCCATCCAGGCTACATTCGCTGATCGGCCACATTCAGCCCGCAGCCGCCGCTGGCCAGTGTCTCGTTGGGGGGAACAAAACCAAGGGGGACCCGATCTGGAAGTATCGGGCGGGTACCCGGCAGCGAATTCCAGGTACCGAACGTCTCAGATTGTCACTTACCGGTCAGCCGGCGTTTCCTTAAGACAGCATGCCTCGTAAAGAGCGCGCACACCCGGTGCCGGTAGCGGCATGCGCGCCCCTATTCACTTCGGCAAGCGCAGCCGGTTCATGGCTTCAGCCGCGTCAGGCTGGCGATGAAGGCCGGGGCCCAGGTCTTGCCGCCATCGTCCGAGTAGAACTCCTCGAAGTGATGCGCATCCGGCGTGATCTCGGACCAGACGCCCTTGACCAGGATGGTGTGGCCATTGTCGGTTTCCTGGGAGAAGAGTTCGCCGCGCCCGTCCTTGAACGAGCCGATCAGTGGCGTTTCCAGAACCCCCGACTTGCTGCCGGCGAAATTCTGGCTCCATTGATGCGCCTCGGGGTTGTAGAGAAACAGGGTGGTGCCCTCCCAGTGGCCCTTGGGACCGTCGGCTTCGATCTCCTCCAGCTGGGCGCGGCCGTCCCAGACCTTGCGCACGGTGACGGTGCCGTTGAGCTCGACCGAGTCGGTGGAGCCAGATAGCGGATCCAGCACGCGCCGGATATGGGTTTTCCACACGCCGAAGTTGAAATCGAAATCATGCTGGCCGTCATGCGCCGCGGCCGCGGCAGGCGCGGCGGCATCGTCGGCAGCGCTGGCCGGCAGCGCCGGGGAAAGCCATGCGATTGCGCCCGCCAGGGCGCAGACACCGATATGCTGGGGAAACTTCACTGTAATCTCCATGGGATGAGGTGGGCCCGGCATCGGACCGGGCGATCGCGGCGGCGCCCCAGGCATTGGAGCGCCGGCGCCGGCAATCGATGAGGTATTTTGAAGACGGCCGGCTTTCTTTGAAGAGCCACTTGCGGGAAAAATAGCTGGGCCACTCCTACTCACGACGATAGGGCGTAATGGATCCCTTGTTTGAAATCGGGCTGGATCTCGCGGCCAAAGGCTCGCGCCAGTCCTCCCGCAGCCTCTACCTGCAACTGAAAGCGGCCATCCTCGACGGCCGCCTGGCGGCGGGCGCCAGGCTGCCGGCCACCCGCAAATCCGCGGCCTTCCTCGGTGTGTCGCGCAACACCGCAGTGGAGGTTTACGAGCAGCTGCTCAACGAAGGCTACGTGGTCAGCCGCCACGGCTCCGGCACCTATGTCGCCGATCGCATTCCGGTATCCCCGCCGCCGGCTTCAGCCGACGGCGCGGGCCCGCCCGATCACCGCCTGAACCGCTTCTGGTTGCGCGAGGAAGTGACGGCGTCGATGAACTTCTGGCGCGATCCACCGCAACGCGCGGCGGTACCGGCCCAAGGTGCGCACAGCGGCCCGCCTATCGACTTCCGCCCGGCCCTGGTCGATTCCCGGCTGTTTCCGTTCGACGTGTTCCGCCGCGTCAGCGCCAAGCAGCTGCGGGGACTGGAGCGAAAGCCCGCCAGCTATAAAAGCCCGCAGGGCAACCAGGGCAACTACCAGCTGCGCGAGGCCGTGACCCGGCACATCGCCCTGACGCGCGCGGTGGTGTGCCAGGCCGACGACATCCTCGTCACCTCGGGGGCGCAACAGGCCTTCGACGTGCTCGCCAGGGCGCTGGTCACGCCGGGCGAAACCGTCGTCGCCATCGAGGATCCCGGCTATCCGCCGATGCGGGTGGCGTTCGCCGCCGCAGGGGCGAAGCTAGTTCCGGTGGGCGTCGACGAGGAAGGGCTGATGGTCGAACAGCTGCCGCCCGACGCCGGCGTGATCTGCGTCTGCCCTTCGCATCAGTTTCCGCTGGGCGTGCGCATGTCGCAGCGCCGCCGCCGGGCGCTGGTCGAGTTCGCGCGCCGCCGCGGCGCGGTGATCGTCGAGGACGATTACGACGGCGAATTCCGCTACGACGGCAGCCCCCTCGAAGCGCTCCGGACCGCCGACGCGGCCGACGTGGTGTTCTACGTCGGCACCTTCTCCAAGTGCATGCTGTCGGCGCTGCGGCTGGGTTTCATCGTCGCGCCCGACTGGGCCCTGCGCACCCTGGTCGCCGCCAAGAACTGCCTCGACTGGCATTGCTCGACGCCGGTGCAGATGGGCGTGGCCGGCTTCATTGCCGAAGGCCACCTGGCGCACCATGTCCGGAAAATGCGCGCCCTCTACAAGCAGCGCCGGCAACTGCTGCTGCAGTCACTGGAGAAAGAGCTCGGCCCATGGCTGGAGCCGATCCCCTCGTTCTACGGCATGCACGTCGCCGCTGCGGCACGCGGCGCAGCGGACCTCGAAGCGGTGACGGAAACCCTGGCGCGGAACAACGTGAAACTCCATACGTTCAGCCGCTACTACCTGGGACCGCAGACGCGGACCGGCCTGATCTTCGGCTACGGCGCCGTGGACCTGCCGCAGATGAAGCAGGGCCTGTCCCAGCTGCGCAAGGCTTTGCAGGGATGACCTCTTAGGGTTACTCGGCGGCACAAAAGCAATTCAGCTCGATTCGCCTGGCGGATCAACAAAAAAAAAGTCCCGGCACAGCCGCCACGGGCTTGAGCGGCGTTTCCTGTCATGTAATAATGATAATGCTTCTCATTTAGTTTAGTAATTGCCGATCTCGCGACACTCCAGCCAGGCGACCCGCTGCCCGAATGTACGAGACCGGCCTTCGCCACACACCAACAGGGAAAAGATGAACAGAATCGGGCCGCCGCTCCGCAGGAATCCTTTTGCCATCGCCGTGCTGATGTTCTCCTCGCTGCCGCTCTCGGCACTGGCGCTCTATCAGGGTGAGGGCGCTCCGGCGAATGCCGCCGACGGCGGCGCCAAGGACGCTACGCTGTCGGAAGTGCGCGTCGACGGCAAGGCCGATAACGACAACGACTACAACAGCGGCGTTTCCACCGTCGGCGCCAAGACGCCGACGGCGATCCGCGACCTGCCGCAGCAGGCGACGGTGATCGACCGCGCGGTGATCGACGCGCAGGGCGCGACCTCGCTCACCGACGTGCTGCGCAACGTGCCCGGCATCACCCTGACGTCCGGCGAAGGCAGCCAGATTGGGAACAACATCAACCTGCGAGGCTTCTCGGCCCGCACCGACATCTATCTCGACGGCTTCCGCGACTTCGGCCAGTACCAGCGCGATATCTTTTCGCTGGACGCGGTGGAAGTGCTGGAAGGCCCGTCCTCGCTGCTGTTCGGGCGCGGCTCCACCGGCGGCATCATCAACCAGGTGAGCAAGCGGCCGCAGCTGAAGCCGATCGGCGACGTCAACCTGACGCTCGGCACCGACACCTTTTACCGCTTCACCGGCGACATCGATCAGCCCCTGTCGGGCGACTCCGCCTACCGCATCGCGGTGATGGGGCAGGACGTGGACGCCACCCGCAACAGCCAGATCACCAAGAAGGACTACGGCTTCGCTCCCTCGATCAGCTTCGGCATCGGCACGCCGACCGAGATCACGCTGTCGCTGCTGAACCAGTCCAACCACGACATCGCCGACTACGGCTTCCCCATGGAGCAGTTCCAGGGCGCCTCCACCGTGACGCCGGTGAACGTGCCGTGGAGCAACTACTACGGCTACAGCAACAACGACTACGACCAGGACGTCAACGTCCTCAGCGCGGACCTCAAGCACAAGTTCAACAACGACCTGACGCTGCGCAGCAACACCCAGTACAGCCACTACCGCACCAGCGTGGCGGCGACGCCGCTGGGCAGCCTGGTGGCGCTCGACGGCAACGGCGACTGGAACGCCGTCAGCTCCGCCACCCTGGCGCCGCCCACCGGCGGCACTCTCGGCAACTACAACATCATCGCGCAGATGCGCGACCGCACCATCGTCGACAGCTCGCTGTTCAACCAGACCGACCTGCTCTACAAGTTCAAAACCGGGCCGCTGCTGCATCATTTCTCGACCGGCGTCGAACTCGGCCACGACACCTACACCAACAACTACGCCGGCTGGTACAACTTCAACTACAACAACGGCGCCGGCCTGCCCGGCTCCAGCTCGTTCGCCGTGTTCAATCTCGGCCAGAGCAACGACCTGCCGATCCCCACCGGGGCGAACATCTACCGCGTGCCCGCCAGCGTCACCACCGACAAGGCCGGCACCATGGCCGGTTATTTCAACGACCAGGTGGATCTGAACGAGCACTGGAAACTGGTGTTCGGCCTGCGCTACGACGAGTTCACCGGCAACCAGAGCACGCTGACCTATTGCTACGCGCCGGCCACCACCAGTCCGGCGACCTGCCCGCTGGCGGCGAGTTACCCCGGCGGCTACAAGACGCTGATCACCAGCAATACCAACCCGGCCAACACCGCGGCGGTACAGGCCAACAACGCCGCGGCCCTGCAGAATCCGCTGCTGACTTACTACTCGGTGCAGCACAACGACTACCTGTTCAGCACCCGCGACGGCCTGATCTGGCAGCCGGACCAGGTGCAGTCCTATTACGTCGCCTACGGCACCTCCTTCGATCCGCTGCTCGAAACCATCTCCGGCGGCCTGCCCACCAGCGCGGCGGCGGCGGCGCAGTACGCCCAGGGCGGCGGCTACACGCCGGAAAAGAATGTGTCCTACGAGATCGGCGGCAAATGGGACCTGCTGCACGGCAACCTGTCGCTGAGCAGCGCCCTGTTCCAGGTGGAAAAGACCAATGCGCGCATCCAGGATCCGGTCACGCTGGATTACACCCTGGCCGGCGACGAGCGCGTACGCGGCACCGAGCTGAAGTTCGTCGGTCGCATACTGCCGAACTGGCAGGTGATCGGCGGCTATACCTTTCTCGATGGCAAGCTGCTGAAATCGCCCACGGCGGCCAACAACGGCACCGCCCTGCCCAACGCGCCGAAGAACAGCGCCTCGCTGTGGAGCACCTACGACTTCCTGCAGCACTGGGAAGTGGGCGCGGGCCTCACCTACTCCTCCAACGATCCAGTGACCAGCGTCACCGGCACCACCGCCATCGCGGTGTCGCAGGTGGTGCCCGGCTACACCCGCGCCGATGCCACCGTGGCCTACCTGGCGCGCCAGTGGGATTTGCGCATGAACCTGCTCAACCTGACCGACCGCGATTATTTCTACGCGGCTTCCGGCGGCCGCGTCACTCCGGCGGACGGCAGGCGCGTATTGTTCACCTTCACCTACAAATTCCTGTAGGCCCGCCACCCGAGGCCCGACCGCCATGATGCTCCATATCCCCAAGGTGCTGAACGCCGAACAGCTGCGCGCGGTGCGCGCGAAACTGGAAGCCGCGCCGTGGGTCGATGGACGCATCAGCGCCGGCTACCAGGGCGCAAGGGTCAAGGACAATCGCCAGCTGCCCGAGGACGGGCAGCTGGCGCGGGAACTCGCCGACCTGATACTCGGCGCGCTGGAGCGCAACCCGCTGTTCATCAGCGGCACCCTGCCCAACCGCGTCTACCCGCCGATGTTCAACCGCTACGAGAACGGCATGACCTTCGGCGACCATGTCGACAACGGCATTCGCATGCTGCCGGGCAGCGGGCTGAAGATCCGCACCGATGTCTCCGCCACCTTGTTCCTCAATCCGCCGGAGGACTACGACGGCGGCGAACTGCGCATCGAGGACACCTACGGCAGCCAGTCGGTGAAGCTGCCGGCGGGCGACCTGATCGTGTACCCCGCCAGCAGCGTGCACCGCGTCACCCCGGTAACGCGGGGTGCGCGCCTGGCCAGCTTCTTCTGGGTGCAAAGCATGGTGCGCGACGACGCGCAGCGCCGGCTGCTGTTCGATCTGGACCAGGCAGTGCAGCGGCTCACCGCGACCGGGGCCGATGCTAGCGCGCTGCTGCGGCTCACCGGCAGTTACCACAACCTGCTGCGCATGTGGGGAGAGACCTGATGACCCCAATGATCTCGCTGCATTTCGAATCGAGGCTGGGCGCACCGCGCGAGCGGGTGTGGCAATGGATCACCTCCCTGCGCGGCATCTCCGCCGAGCTTTCGCCCCTGCTGCGCATGACCGCGCCGAAGGGCGTGCACAACATCGCCGATCTCGAATTCAGGCCGGGGGTGCGGCTGTTCCGCAGCCGCGTCTACCTGTTCGGCATCCTGCCCATCGACCGTTCCGACCTGACCCTGCTGGAGCTGGATCCCGGCCACGGCTTCCTGGAGCAGTCGCCGATGCTGTCGATGCGCCTGTGGCGCCACGAGCGCCGCATCCTGGCTTATCCCGATGACGCCTCCGCCGTGCGGCTGATCGACCAGCTCACCTTCACCCCGCGCTGGGCGCCGGGGCTGGTGCGCTGGTTCCTGCGGCGGGTGTTCCTGCATCGCCACGCCGTCCTGCGTTCCGCTTTCGCCAGCCCCCTCGCCAGCCCATCAGCCAGCCGATGAACGATTCGATTGCCATCACCCCCGCGGCTACGCCGTCCGCACTCCCCCACTCCGCCTGGAATCGCCACAACGCGATCCGCTGGCTGCGCAAGATGCACGGCTGGATCGGCCTGTGGGGCGCTACCCTGGGCCTGCTGTTCGGCACCAGCGGCATCCTGCTCAACCATCGCGCGGTGCTGAAGATCCCCGCCGTGCAGGTGCAGGAGAGCACGGTGCAACTGCCCTTGCCGCAGCCGGCCCCGGCCAGCGCGCAGGCCATGGTGGAATGGCTGCGCGGCGAGTTGAAGCTGGATCATCCCAACCTCAAGTCGCGCGAGGAGCCGGCCCACGGCGTGGCTTGGGGCGACAAGTCCATGACCCAGCCGGGCCACTGGCAGATGTCGCTGACCACGCCGCGCATGAACGTGCAGGCCGACTGGTGGGTGGGCAACAGCTTCATCACCCTGAAGCGCTCGGACAATAATTTCTTCGCCGTGCTGACCAATCTGCACACGGGCGTGGGTATGGGCGTGGCCTGGGTACTGCTGGCCGACACCCTGGCCGGCAGTATCATCCTGCTCTCGCTCAGCGGCGTGGTGCTGTGGACCCAGCTCAATTGCAGGCGCCTGATCGGCGCGGCGATCGGCGTAACTGCTCTGACGCTCACCGTAGCCCTCGCGCTGCAGGCCATGTGATGCCGGTACTGACGCAGCCACAGGCGGGCGCGGGATTGCCGCGTCGCTCGGCCCCAGGTAGGCACGGGGGCTGGCGCGGCAACGGCGGCAGCCGCTGGCCGGCCATCGCCCTGATCGTCGCCCTGCACGGCCTCGGCCTCTATGCCGCCTTGCAGGTCGGCACCGTGCGCGAAACCTTGCAGGAAGCGGCGCCGCTGTTCGTCAGCTTCATCGCCGCTCCGCCCGCGCTGCAGGTGCAGGCGCCGCCGCCCAAGCCGGAACCGGTCAAGCCGAAGCATGAGCCGCGCCTGATCTCGACACCGCAGCCCAGCGCCTCGCCGATGCAGACGCCGCCGCAGCCGGTGCAGGCGGAACCGGTGGCGGAAGCTGCGCCCCCGGTTCCCGAAGCACCGCCCGCACCCGCCGCGGCAGCGCCGATCATTCCGCCCAACTTCATCGCCGCCTACCTCGACAATCCGGCGCCGGAATATCCGCACCTATCGAAGCGGCTGAAGGAGAGCGGCAGGGTCCTGCTGCGCGTCCGCGTCAGCCCAGAGGGGCGCAGCGCCCAGGTCGAATTGGACAAGAGCAGCGGCTACGACCGCCTCGACCAGGCCGCCATCGAAGCCGTCCGCCAATGGCGCTTCGTTCCCGCCAAACAGGGCGAACAGGCGATCACCGCCTGGGTCATCGTGCCGATCAACTTTCAACTGGATCAATGAACATGCAAGCAGATCAAGCAGCGCAAGCGATGGGCTTCGGCCACTTCCTCACCCAGGCCGACGGCCTGGCCAAAGCCATCCTGGTGCTGATGCTGCTGGCTTCCATCGCCAGCTGGTATCTCATCGTGAGCAAGGCCGGATCGAACTGGCTGGCGCAGCGGCGCAGCGCGCGCTTCCTCGATTTCTTCTGGAACGCGCCCTCGCTCGGCGCCGTGGCGGCCAGGCTGGAAGACCACCATCCCGACGAGCCGTTCTCGCACCTGGCCTACCACGGCATCGCCGCCAGCCATCACCACGAGCGGCACGGCGTCAATCGCCTCAACGAAGCCGGCAGCTCCGGCGACTTCGTCACCCGCACCCTGCGCAAGACCATCGACGAGGAAACCGCGCGCATGGAATCCGGCCTCACCGTGCTGGCCTCGGTCGGCGCCACCGCGCCCTTCGTGGGGCTGCTCGGCACCGTGTGGGGCATCTACCACGCCCTCATCGCCATCGGCATGAGCGGCGCCGGCACGCTGGACAAGGTGGCCGGCCCGGTCGGCGAAGCCCTGATCATGACCGCCATCGGCCTGAGCGTGGCGATCCCGGCGGTGCTGGGCTACAACTTCCTGGTGCGCTCCAACCGCATGACCCTGGCGCGCCTCGACGCCTTCGCCCACGACCTGTTCGCCTTCCTCGCCACCGGCGTCAAAATCGAGCCGCAGCAGCCGTCGAACGTCGCCGTGTTCAAGAACACGGCGCACGGAGCCTGACATGGCCTTTGGCAATCCCCGCGCAACCAGCACCAGCGCACCGATGACCGAGATCAACATCATTCCGCTGGTGGACGTGATGCTGGTGCTGCTGGTGATTTTCATCATCACCGCCCCGCTGCTGACCAACGCGGTGAAGATCGACCTGCCGCAGGCGAGCAGCGCGCCCAACCAGACCAAGCCCGACAACATCCAGCTCGCCATCGACGCCGGCGGCCAGTTCTACTGGAACGGCGAGGCACTGGAGCGCGCCGCACTCGACCAGCGCCTGCACGAAGCCGGCCAGCGCAATCCGGCGCCGGAATTGCATGTGCATGCCGACAAGGCGACGCGCTACGAAGTGCTGGCCGAAGTGATGAGCGAGGCGAGCAAGGATGGGGTGACGCGCATCGGCTTCGTTACCGATCCTCATACGCCATAGCTTTTTATCGGACTTTGCCGCTGTCATCCCGGATACAGCCTCGGGACCTGGCGCTCAGTAGCCCTTTACGGATGCAATCAGCACAGCTTCGAGCGCCAGGGCGGCGTTGGACAGGGTGGACGGCCGGTCGACGACGTACTCCACTTCGCCGAGTTCCGGCAGGCTCTCTTCGAACCGCACCAGCCCTTCCGGCATGACATAGCCAGCGAAGGCGCTGACGCCCAGGCCAGCGATCACGGCGGCCCTGAGCACCGCGATGCTGCCGCTGACCACGGCAATGCGATACGGCCGGTTTGCTGCCTTGAGCACCTCGAGGATGCGGGCGCG
>JAMFRN010000087.1 GCA_026224805.1 Nevskia soli | reverse complement strand
CCCTTGGCCAGGATGAACTCGTGCTCGGCCGAGATGTAGTCCGGGCTGTAGATTTCAGCCAGGGCCTCGCCCGCCTTCACCGACTGCCCCTCGAACACGAAGATGCGGCCGAGACGGCCGGCGACGCGCGAGGAGGCGATGCGCAGCTGCTGCTTGTCCAGCGACAGCTTGCCGGTGATGGGGATGGTGTCGGCCACCATCTGTTGGGTCGGCACGGCGGTTTTGACGAAGTCGGGGTTGAACGCCTGGTCGGCCGTCGCCGGCTCACCGGCGCTGGCCACGGCTTGCGGTGCGGCGGACACGGGAGCCGATGCAGTGGTCGGTGCCTGCGCCTGTGCCGAGGAGACCGCCAGGGGGTCGTGCTTGACCAGGTAGCTGACCGCTGCGACCAGGATCACGCCGATTTCGATCACGATAGGTTTAGCCATGATGCTTGCTCCAATTCATTGCGCCGCCGCCGGATCTTTTCCGATCACGGCGGCGAGGCTGATATAGGCCTGCACGGCGGCGTTCTCGGCCTGGATCAGGTCCAGCTCGGTGTCGTGCAGGCTGCTTTGTGCGGTCAGCAGGTCGGAAAACGCCGTGCCGCCGTTGTTGCCGTAGCCGGTCAGCGCCAGCCGGTAGGCCATCTGCGCTTCCGGCAGCAGGCGCTCGCGGGTGAACTTGACCTGCTGCAGTGAAGTCTCCAGCCCGTGGTAGGCATTGGCCACGGTCATGTCCACCTGCTGCAGGTTGGAGGTCTGGCCGGCCTTGGCCTCTTCCAGCACGGCCTGCGCCTGGCCCAAACCGGCCTTTTCCTTGCGGAAGCCCCATGTCGGCAGGCTGAAGCCGACCCCGACCGAATACATGCGGCTCCGGTCCAGACGCACCAGCGAGGGATCGGTATAAGCGCCGACGCTAACCGAGAAATCCGGCCAGAACGCCTTGTGCGCCAGTTGCACGCTCTTGTCGGCGGCCTGGATCTGCGACTCGCCGCCGGCAATCAGCGGATTGGTCTTCTGCGCCAGCTCGATCAGGTCCTTCAGCGGCATGGACGGCAGCGATGGGCTGCTGCTGTCGGCTTCGGCGATGTCGAGCGGAGTCTGCGAGGCGCGGCCCAGCAGGTTGTTGATCTGCTCGACCTGCTGCTGGATCTGCTTGGTCAGCGCGAAGCGGTCATTCTCCAGGCTGCTGGCGGCAACCTGGGCATTGAGGAAATCGACATAGGCCGCGGCGTTGTTGGCGTAGCGGACCTTGCTGACGTCCTTGATCTGCTCCAGGCGCTGCAGGTCCTGGTCCATGAAGCGCAGCTGGTCCTGCAGGGCCTTCAACTGATAGAAGGACAGCTTCAGCTGCGACACCAGCTGGATCAACAGGCCGTCGTATTGCCGCCCCACCACTTCGGCCTGGGCCTTGGCGATTTCGCCGGCGAGGTGCTGCTTGCCCGGCCACAGGAAGGGCTGGGTGAATGTCGGGTAGGCAAAAAAGCCCGAGTTGCGGTTGAAATCGAAGGGGCCGCCGGTATTGGCCTGCTCCAGCAGGCTGAACTGCGGCGCCGGCAGCACATCCACCTGCGGCGCCTGGAACTTGGCCGCGATATAAGCCTGCTGTGCCTGCTGCAACTGCGGATTGCTGCGTTTCAGTTCCTCAATCATCCGCTCGAGGGTCCAGCTTTTGCCGACTGCATCGGTATCGGTATTGGCCGGGGCCGGGACATTGCCCTGGCTCGCGGCGGGCGCATCTTCAGCCCGTGCCGCGCCGGCAATGACCGGCGGCAGCAGACCGATCAACAGAAGCAGCAGGGCCGGCAAACCGCCACAGCTACGCTGCGCATCCCCTGCTGCTTGTTTCGAATATCGTTTCATCGCCCTTGCATTTATGTGTGCTGCTCGCTCAAGCGGATGCCCGCGGGAGGCGGGCTGGCCCGTATCCCGAGGCCGGATCACGATCGCGACCCGGTATCCGCTCAGTCACCCCCGGCAACCCGGCTCTCCCGGCCCTGCCGTGAGCAGAGTCCAACTGCTCACGACAGGACCGGAAGGCCGGTCACCACAGGAAACCTTTAAAGCTTCAAAACTTCAGCTCGACCACATCAGAAGTGGATGATGGCGTCGCCGGAAAGCACCGTTTCAGAAGACTTGTTGGGCAGGATTCCGGCGTTGCTGTCACCGTTGAAAGCCGGCCCGTTGAGCGAACGGTAGTAGGTGACTTCCGGGCGCAGTTCGATCTGCGGCGACAGCCAGTGCTGCCAGCCGATGCCGAAGTCCGCATAGCGCGTCTTGTTGCCGGTGCGCTGGCCTTCCTTGTCCCAGTAGAACTCGGGACGGATCGAGAAGTTGTTCAGCGCGTTCGGCGAGTAGTTGAAGTAAGCCACCGTGCCGTAGGAAGTCGCGGTACAGGTCAGCACTTTCGAACTGGAGCACTGCGCCTCGCCCGGATTATTGAAGTTGATGCCCTGCATAGCGGAGAACGGCGTGCCGCCGTCGGCGCCGTAAGCTGCGTTGAGGCCCTGCACAGTGGGATTGTTCAGGTTAGGCACATTGTTCTGGTGCTCGGTGTAAGCCTCAAAAGACACGTGCCACTTGTCGTTCCACTTGTGATAGGCGGTGAGGCCGTACCACTGCAGGTTGTTGTAGCCCCAAGTGCCCTTGTTGATGTCGTCGGCGCAGGCGTTGATGTTGTTCTTGCCATCCTGTGTCTGATAGCGGAAACAACCTGTGAACGACGGCATCGAACCCGGATCCTTCTTGAACGTGGCGTTCGGGTACAGCGGGTTCGGCACATTGGTGTAGGTGATGCCGGTCGACGGGTCGGTATACGACACGAACTGTGTCGGATTGCTGATACTCTTCTCGTAGTGCCAGGGCGCCGCCTCGGTACCGACGTTGACGCCCAGCTGCAGGAAGAACTTCTTGGTCAGCGCCAACGTGCTCTGGATACCCGTATTGGTGTAGTTATCCAGCGTATACGTGATGGAGTGCGTATACATGTAGTTGTTGGGCGCCAACTGGGCCTCGATGTCCGGCAGCGAGATGTAGCGGCCGGCGCGGATCAGCAGGCCTTGCGCGACCTGCGGAATGAACAATTCCGCGTACATCATCGGGAAGTCGACGCCGTTGACGTTGTTGTGCGACAGCAACTGCTGGCTGGCGATGCCGTAGGCGGTGGTATAGCGATAGTTCTCGCCATAGATCACCGAGGTGCGGAAACCCCAGTCGATGTGATCGCTCTGCACGGTATCCGGCACGCGCTCGAAGTACACCACCGCCTGATCGAAGTTCAGGGCATTGGGGCGATAGTCGTAAGCGGCGGGCGAGTTGCCGCCCTGCGCCTGGGTGCTGGTGCTGAGGTTGCCGCCCGGGTCGATCCAGCCGTAGAACTGCAAGTTTTCCGAGGCCATGGCCTTGCCCAGCCAGGTGTTGGCGATGCCGACCATCAGCGGGCTGTCGGTCGCGGCCGGGCGTGTCACGCCGAGGTTCTGGGTGCCGCCGTAGGGCCATTCGGTGAACGGCATCGGCGGCGCGGTCATCGGCGTGGTGGGCCAGCCGTCGCGTCGTCCGGCGGGCGCGTTCGGATCGACCGGCGGCCCGGACTGGCCCCATTCCAGCTTGTAGTAGTTGACCATGCGATCGTAGACATCATCGCCATCGGCGTTGAGGTACGAATCGAGGCAGGAATAATTCTGGTAAGGGTCACACTTCACGCTCGGCGCAGCCGCAGGCGCCGGGGCGGACTGCGCCCAGGCACTGTGCGACGCACCAAGCGAGGCCCCGAGGCTGATCGCCAAATACACTGGCAGACGTCTCATTTGTTTAAATCTCCCGTTTGAAAATTCCGCGAAACGATTCGCGGCGATGGCAAAACCCGGTCAAGCTTTTTTCCGGGCGAGTCTGCGAAAAGACGGCCGGTACCCCTCTACCAGGGACCGGCCGAACCTCACAGTTAGGTCAGCGGCAGTCCCGATACATCTCGGCGTTGCCCGGGCGGGCGCTGGGCGGCAGCTTCACGGACATGATTGCGGCGAAGGATCCGGCCCGGCAGGTGCTGGCGGCCACTTTGGCCGGCGCGGCATCCGCGGCGGCGAGATGCGGCCCGTATGCCTGCGGCGCTTTCGCCGACATGATGGCCTGGAAGGAACCCGGCTTCGGCTCCGCGCCCTGATCGGCCAGCGGCGCATCGGCCTGGGCCAGATGCGGCCCGTACACCTGGGGCGCCTTCACCGCCATGATGGCCTGGAACGAGCCCGGCCTTGCCGTGTCGGCGTCAGCGGACTGACTGGCCGCGCAGGAGGAGATCCACAACCCGCCGGCCAGGACAACCGCGACCGGAACCATTTTGCCGCCTAGAATCTTCACCATCTCAATGCCCTCTTATTTTGACTGCCATTCTCGACGATGCGACTGATATAAATGCCATCTGTCGTATCGTCCAGCATCATCTGTGCCAACCGTGGAAAAATATTACGCGTTACGACTATTTAAAACGTCAATAGTATGGTCCTGGCAGGCATTTTTTATCGACGGGGAAACACTGCCGTCGATATTGTTCGGGCATTAATAAAGGAAGGGATTTGCATTAAGGCGGCATAAAGAGCCGCGTCAGGCAGCGCCGCGGCGGCGAATAAATCAGCGCAGGCGGCGCACCAGGATCTGACGCGAGGCCTGCCCCGACAGGGGCGGCCGGCAGACGCCGAGGAACACCGGCAGGTGGGTGATCTCGGCCAGGCCCTTGAGGTAGTCGAGCGCCGGGAACGGCGCGCGCAGGTCGTAAATCAACATGCAGCACAGGCTGCCCACGGCGCGGGCGCCGTTGCGCAGCAGGGTCAGCAGGGCCAGGTAGGGCTCGCGGCTTTGCTCGGCCTCGGGAATGCGCGCGAACTCGTCGGCGATCTCGTCGACGAGCTTCAGCTCGATCAGCACCGGTCGGATCTCCGCCGCATCGCAGCCGAGCAGGTCGGCCGTCTGCAGCGTGATCATGCTCAGCTCATGATCGGAGAGCGGGGTGGTTCCCGGTGCCAGATACACAGCGAACTCGGTCACCGCCTCCGGCGCCGTCACCGGCCATCCCCTTCGGCGCCGCGGCAATGGCGCGCGATGGCGGCCGGCAAGCCGCCCAAGGAGAGCGCCGGGGCGTCAGCAAGGCCCGACATCCTGTCTATTTTAATAGTCACAGATCTACATAATGAGAATTATTTTATTCAAAACGCACTATCCATGTTTCATGCCAATCGCCCGAAATAGCCGGGTGACGACGTGGTTCAGATTGCGCATTGGATAAAGCGGTGTGATGACATAAGCTTTCCGCATGTTCAGTCACGATCACGTCCAATCGCTGCGCCGCGCCGCAGCGATCGCCCGGCGGCAGGCGCTGGAGCCGCCGGCCCGGGTGACTGTCAGCAGCCACCCCTGAGCACACACCGTCGTGGCAAAAACCCCAGTCCCCGTTTCACGCGTGGCCATCGCCGGCAACCTGCAACTGGCGAGGACCATCTTCAACTTTTCGCAGGAAGATCTCGGCGCACTGTGCCAGCTGCATCGCACCCACATCAGCGCCATCGAGCGGCAGGAACTGAATGTGGGCGTGGATACGGTAGAGCGGCTGGCCAGGGCTTTCACCGTCCCCGCTTACGTACTGCTGATGCCGCGGGCGGAAGCGCAGACCCTGCTCTATGAAGCCTTCGTATCCAGTGCGGAGCAGGCCGGTTGAGCGGCGGGCGGCAACCGCGGCATTGCACCAACACAGTGCATCGCATGTCCTGCCCGGCTCGAATAAAGGGGATTTCGCACCATGTTGGATCTTTCTCAGGCTGACCCGCGACATTACGGGGCGGATAGATCCTGGCTGGCGCGCACCATGACGCATAAGCGGCCATGCGAGTCCAGCTCGCGGATACCTCACATTTCTTACAGTCTGGGCAGTTTGGGCAGTCTGGCCAAACCGTTCCCCTGTGGAGCCGCTAGTGGCATTTAAGCTCTGGCAGCACCAGACGGTGGTCGGCCGCAAGCTGGAAGTGGCATTTTTCTGGGTCGGCGCCGCCCTGGGACTGAGCCTGTTGCTGCGGCAGTGGTTCGACATGCCGTACTGGTTCCCATTCCTGGTGGCGGGCATCGCCAGCGCCTGGATCGGCGGGCGTGTCGCCGGCTGGACCGCGGTGATCCTCAGCACCCTGGCCTACGACTACTTCTTCAACCGCCCCTATTACAGCCTTGCCGTCGAATCGGACGACCTGCCGTATTTCATCGCCTTCACCGTCTCGATGCTGGCCGGCAACTGGTTCGGCGCCTGGCGCAAGCGCAGCGACCTCGCCATGCAGCAGGCCCGCGACGCGCTGGCCTCGCAGGTGCAGGTGGGCGGGGTGGAACTGGAGAAGGTCAGCGAGGCGCTGCGCGCGGAAGTGAGCAGCCGCGAGCAGGCGGAACACGAGCGGCGCATCGCCGAGCTGCGCTGGCGCGCGGTGTTCGACAACTCGGTGGTGGGTATGGCCCTGGCCGACGAGGGCGGCCGCCTCATCGCCAGCAACGAGCGCTATCTCAAGCTGATCGACGCGGAGCAGGCCGGGCCGCGTGAATCCGGAGCCGGCCTGGCATTCGATGACTACCTGCCCGCCACCCATCGCGCCGACTTCAGGACGCAACTGGCGGAACTGCTCGACGGGCGGCGCCAGCGCATCGAGATGGAAGTGCCGCGGCATCCGCCGGGCGGGGCCGCAGTGTGGCTGCGCATCCACGTCGCCCTGGTCGCCGGCACACCCGAATTCCCCCGCTTCCTCATCGCCTTCTGCGAGGACGCCTCGGAGCGCCGGCGCACCGAGGAAGCCCTGCTGGCCGCGCGCTCGAATCTGGCCCACGCCTCGCGGCTCACCACCGTGGGCGAGCTCACCGCCTCCATCGCGCACGAGCTGAACCAGCCGCTGTCGGCGATCGTCACCAACGGCAACGCTTGCCTGCGCTGGCTGGGGGCGGACACGCCGAACCTGGGCGAGGCCGGCAACACGCTCAACTGGATCATGCGTGACGCCCGCCGCGCCAGCGATGTGATCGCCCGCATCCGCACCCTGATGCGCAAGGGCGCCCCGCGCTGGGATGTGGTGGACTTCAACAACATCGTGCGCGAAAGCCTGGAAATGATGCAGAGCGAACTGTCCCGCCGCAAGGTGGAAGTCTCGGTTCAGCTTGACCCGCAATTGCCGGCCATCCATGGCGAGCGCATCCAGCTGCAGCAGGTGTTCCTCAACCTGACGCTCAACGCCATCGAGGCGATGGCGGCGGTGACCACGCGGCCGCGGCGGCTGCTGATCCGTTCCGCCCGGCAGGAAGGCGCAGAGGCCGGCATCGTGGTGGAGATCAGCGACTCCGGCACGGGCGTGGCGGAAGCCGACATCGACAAGCTGTTCAACGCGTTCTTCACCACCAAGGCGGAAGGCACCGGCCTGGGCCTGTGGATCAGTCAGTCGATCGTGGAGGGCCATTCCGGCAAATTGCAGGCACTGCGCAATACGCAGCACGGCATGCGCTTCCGCCTGCTGCTGCCCTGCGAACCGGCTTCGGTCAGCGATACCCAGTCCATCGCCGGCGAGGATTTTGCAGTTTGAATAGTATGCAAACGAGCGGCTGTGAAATAAATGCGGCGGATGGTATAAGAAAACCATCAACCCATCCCGATCATTCCAGCCGCCGCGGGCGGCCGAGGGGCAACGTGTTGAGCAGCAAGAGCAAAACCGGCGATATGCCCGCAATGGAGCCGACCATCTACGTCGTCGACGACGACATCTCGGTGCGCGAATCGCTGGGTAATCTGATGCGCTCGGTGGGCCTGAAGGTGGAGCTGTTCGCCTCCGCCACTGAATTCCGGCGCCAGCGGCGTCCGTCCGGACCGTCCTGCCTGGTGCTCGACGTGCGCCTGCCCAGCATCAGCGGCCTCGATCTGCAAGCCGAGCTGATCGCCCTGGGTGAGCGGATTCCGATCATTTTCATCACCGGCCACGGCGATGTGCCGATGAGCGTGCGCGCCATGAAGGCCGGGGCACTCGAGTTCCTGCAAAAGCCTTTCCGCGAGCAGGACTTGCTCGATGCCATCAACATTGCCCTGAGCAAGGCGCCGCCCGAAACGTTCGCACAGTCCCTGCCGGCCGAAGGCGGCATCCATGTGCCCAGTCCGCCCGCCCCGGCATCCGCCACCACCCGCCCCGAAGCGACAGCGGTCGGACCGCGGCAGGCGCTGGCGCGCAATATCCAGATGGGCCGCACCATCTTCAGCTGGTCGCAGGAAGAACTGGGCAGCCGCTGCGAGCTGCACCGCTCCCACATCAGCGCCCTGGAGCGCGAGGAACTCAGCGTCGGTGTCGATGCCATCGACCGCATCGCCGTCGCCTTCGCCATCGCGCCGCATGTGCTGCTGATGTCGCCGGCGGATGCGCAGTCGCTGCTGCTGCAGGCTTTCAACGGCGTCGAGCCGAAGTTGCGGCGGACACGTCCCATCAAACGATAATGATCCGGGGCTTGCCTTGGTTGGCACTGGCCCTGTTCGAAATGGCGGTTATCGCGCTGGCCGGATCGCCCTCGCCCGCCGGGGAATTGGTGGCGGCCTGCGGCATCGTCATCGCCGCCGTGCATATGCTGCTGGCTTATGGCTGGCGCGATACGCTGGCCTATCTGCTGATCTGCCTGGTGATCACGTTCACCATGGAGAACATCGGCATCGCCAGCGGCTTCCCCTTTGGCCACTACCATTTCGAAGTACTACCGATGCTGCCGCACATCGGCACCGTGCCAATCATCGTCGGCCCACTGTACTTCGGCATGGGGTACATGGCCTGGGTGGTCGCAGGCACCTTGCTCGATGACGCACACCGCCGGCTCGACCGGCCGTTCCTGGTGCTGGCGCTGCCGGTGGTCGCCGCCTTCGTCATGGTGCAGTGGGACGTGGTGATGGACCCGCCCTTCTCCACGCTCGGCAAAGCCTGGATCTGGCATGACGGCGGCGGCTACTTCGGCGTGCCGCTGTCCAACTTCCTCGGCTGGTACCTCACGGTGTGGCTGTTCTTCCAGGCCTTCGCCGTGTACCTGTACCGGCGGCGCAAACCCGGCGCAGAGCAGACCAGGGCACACGGCCGCGCCTTCTGGCTGGTGCCGATCCTGCTCTACCTGGGCGTGGCCCTGAGCCACGCGGTGCCCTGGCTGCTGCGCCGCGGCGGCGACGCCGTGGACAGCACCGGCCAGCACTGGAACGCGTTGGCCCTGCATGAAACCACCGCCACCGTGATGCTCTTCACTATGCTCTACACCGCGGTGCTGGCGCTGCTGCGCTGGTATATGCGCGGGGCACGCACGGTATAGCGCCGACTAGTCAGACGGACCGCGCCTAGCGCGAAACGCGCCGCGACAGTGGCGGCAGCGATGTTGGCCGGTGCACCTGCTACTCGCCGTCGATCTTCGAAACGATCAGCATTGTTTGCTTGCCTTCGAGTGAAACCACTACGGGAACCTGCCATGAACAAGCAGCATCGTGCAGCCAGAGGCAGCCGATGAAAGACTCGTTGTACTGGATGACTTGCCCAGGCAGCGCTGAACCGTGCCTGAATACTGCGGTAAGGCAAATGAAAAACGGCTGCGGATTGGCGCGGCAGGCACCTCCGCCCCGCTTCCGGTGCGCGCGGCTTCCTGCCAAGATGTAGGCGTTCGGCTTGAGGGGGAAAGCATGCATCCTGGAATTGCGATCGTGGGACTGTGGGCCCTGTGGGGACTGTCCTGGCTGGCGGCGGCGTGGTGGAGCAATAGCACGGAAAAGCGCGTCGGGCTGGGTGCCGAGTTGGGCTATCGCATTGTCCAGTTGAGCGGCGTGCTGCTACTCCTGGTGCCGGCGCATGGCTACGAGGGTGTGTTGCGGCTGTGGCATATCGGCTGGACCGGTGCCTGGATCTGCGTCGCCCTGATCGCGCTCGGCCTGGCCTTCTGCTGGTGGGCGCGCATTCACCTGGGGCGGCTGTGGTCCGGCATGGTGACGCGCAAGACCGATCACCGGGTCATCGACACCGGGCCTTATGCGCTGGTGCGCCATCCGATCTATACCGGCATCCTGCTTGCCGTGCTGGCGACGATGGCGGCCAAGGGCACGGCGCTCGGCATCGCCGGCGCCGTCCTGATCACCGTCGGCCTGTGGATGAAGGCGCGCATCGAGGAACGCTGGTTGGCCCAGGAACTGGGACCGGGCGATTACGAGGCGTATCGCTGCAGGGTGCCGATGCTGCTGCCGTTCGGGCCGAAGGGCGGCCCATGACCGCCGCTGCCATCGCGCGAAATCACAGCGGCCACAGGCCGCCCTACCCGCTGTCATTCTGAATGCAGCGAAGAATCCGGCCGGCACTATTGCCACGTCGGCACGACCTGCGCATCGCGGTCATTCAAGGTTTGCAGGAAGGCAATCACGTCGTCGACCTCCGCATCGCTCCACACCGGCGCCTCGCCTTCCTTGCGCGTCAGCGGCTGGTCGATGATGTCGACGTTGCCGCGCCGGTTTGCGGGGAGGTCATCGAACTTGTCCACCACGCCGCCGCCGGCTGACGGATACCACAGATGCGGATCGGTGTCGCGCCGGACGTAGAAGCGCAGCGCTTCCTTCAATGTGTGGAAGCGGCCGTTGTGGAAAAATACGCCGCGCGTGGCGACGTTGCGCAGAGTCGGCGTCTTGAACATGCCGCAGTATTTGGCCTGATCCGCCTGGTCCTTGCGCACCGGGCCACACAAACCCTGGTCGAAATAGCCACGTGCGGCATTGGCGCGGATCTCCGCGTTGCGCGGCACGCCGAGAGCTTCGAACTGGTAGTCGGTGAACAGCGGATGTGCACCGTTGACGCCCTTGCGGTCGAGGTGGCAGCTCGCGCAGTTGCCGCGCTGCGGATCGTCGAACAGGGCCAGGCCACGCTGCTCCTGCTCGCTGAGCTGCGCCTCGCCGTCGAGATAATCGTCGTATTGGCTGTTGTAGGGATGGAAACTGGGATCTTCCAGCTCGAAACGCTCGATGGCGAGGAGCGCCTGGGCGTAGGCCCGGCGCGGGTCGTCAAAAATCCGGGCGCCGAAAACAGCGCGGAATTCACCAGCATAGGCGGCGCGCTGCAGCTTGGCCGCAACATCCTCAGGCCCGGCATTGCCCATCTCGTTGGGCGCCAGCAGCGGAAACGCGGCCTGCTCGTGCAGGGTGTTGAAGCGGCCGTCCCAGCCGAAGCCGCCCACCGGCGGCTCCTCGCCTTCCAGAATGCGCTCGGCGTGGCTGGCGATGAATTCCTTGTTCCACAAGGGCGTGCGGTTGAGCACATAACGTAGCGAGGGCACGGCGCGTGCGCCTTGCTGGTCCAGTACTGCTCCACCGAGTTGCACCGTGAGGCCGTTGGGCGGGCCGTAGGCGTGCTGGGGGCTATGGCAGCCGGCGCAGGACAGGCGTCCGGACGCCGACAGCGAGGCATCGAAGAAAATCTTCCGGCCCAGAACGCCGATGGCCGAAACCGGGATATCGGCAGCGGCGGCCGCTGGCAATGCCAAAGCTGCGGTCGGGGCCGTGACGCTGCCGTTGCCAGAATGGCAGGCCGCCGCCAGCGCCGCGCTGGCCACAAGCAGCAGCGCGCAACATGGGGATCGGCCGTTGGTATTGTGGAAAGGCATGCCTGAAGGGATGCGTCAGAAAGCGCGAACCCCTGACGGCGTCACCGTCAGGGGTTGGGACTCGCGGCAGCGCGAAGCTTACTGGCTGATGAAAACGTTCTGGTCGTCGCCGATGGTGTCGAGCTGGTAGCCGGTTGCGGGATTGTCCGCGGCATAGCCGAGATGGCCGTTGACCTTGTAGATGTCTTCCAGGCTCTTCAGCAGGGCGTAGTGGTTGTAGGCGATGCTGGAAGTGCTGCCCGGCTTGACGAACGGCGAGATCAGCACCGCGCCGACCTGGTCGCCGCCGAAGCCGCCGAAGACGAGGTTCTCGACCAGGGTCGAGCTGGTCAGCACATTGAAGGTGCCCGGCCGCACGCCGGCAAGGTTCGGGCCTGGCTGCTGGTCGCAGCAGGGCTGGCCGGGGAAGGTGATGTTGACGGTGGTCTGCCCGGTGCTGGAATTGGTGCTGACGGTTTCGGTGTAGTTGCTTTCGTCGAAGGTGATGACCAACAGGCCATCTTGCTGATAGGCGGGGGAAGCCAGTATCTTCGGCACCCAGGCTTTGAGGAAGGCGTCGGCGGAAGTCAGGCCGCCCGCGCCGCCATTGGCGCAGGTGGTACCGCTGGCACCGGTGCCGCTGCCGTCGTGGCCGTCGTCGCACAGATTGGGCGTGATGAAGGTGTAGTTCGCCGTGGTCGACAGCGAAGACAGATCGGTCGTCAGCTGGGTCAGGTTGACCACGTTGGTGCCGCAGCTCGGCGCATCGATGATGGAGTGGAAGTACATGAACGGGTCATGCCGCGTGGCGTAGGCATCGCCCGCCGGCACCGCGGCGCTGGGCGCTTCGGCGGTGTTGGTGTTGTCGGTGCCGGTACCGATGGCCGGATGTCCGCAGGTAGCGCTTTCGCGCGCGGAATCGTTGCCCATATCTTCCATGTAGCCGCGCCAGGTGAGACCGGCGGCGGTGAGCTGGTCCGGCAGGGTCTGGATGCTTGCGGGATAGATGCAGCCGCCGGTGGCGATGACCTGGCCATCCGCAGTAGTGCCGGTCTGCACCACGTCGTTATAGTTGCCGACCGTGCCGCTCAGGCCGGGTAGGCAGTCATTGTCGGTATCCGGCGTCGGCGACTGGCCGCTGATCATAGAAATGTAGTTGTCGAGGCTGACGTGGCCAGTGCCGTAGTACTGGGTCAGCAAGGCGCCCATCGGCACCAGAGTCTGCTGCAGGTAGGGATCCTGCGTGCTGTTACCGAAGGTATTACTGAAGCTCTTGTTTTCCAGCACGATCATGAAGACGTGCTTGACCTTGGCGGCCGAAGTCGTCACGGGGTCGGTGGCGGAGCTGCTGACGCTGTTATCGCTGCAGCCGACGACGGTGGCGGCGCCCAGCGCGGCGGCAAGAAGAAACGGCGCCAGGCGCCAGTTGCGAAACTTCGACATGATGTCCCCTGATTGGATCGCGGTTTAAAGATGGGTCCGGCCGATGCGGTGCATCGAAATTCGCTGCATAGCATGGTGCGGCCGTGTTGCATTTCTATGGCGCGCAAGTTCAACCAGCGACACCCCGGTCGCATCGTCCGAATGAACTATGGCGGCGGACCGCCCTCCCCGCTCCCCCAGGGCTGCCCGAACCGGCATGCCGGGTAATCGCTTAATCGCGGCGGCTGAGCGAGACTATGGGTAAATACCTATTTCCGGAGGACATCCGATGACTCCAGCCCGCCACCGCAGTCAGCTCCTGATGATGCTCAGCGAAGCCGCCGAGATCGAGCACTGCCTGATGTGCTGCTACCTGTACGCGGCGTTCTCGCTGAAGCAGTCCGAAACGGAGGATCTGACGGTCGCGGAGCTGGAAGCGGTGCGGCGCTGGCGCCTGGAGACCGTGCGCATCGCCACCGACGAGATGCTGCATCTGGCGCTGGCCAATAACCTGTCCATCGCCCTGGGCGGGCGCCCGCACCTGCGCCGCTTCAACTTCCCCATCTCGCCCGGCCTGTTCCCGGCCGACGTGGTGGTGGAACTGGCACCGTTCGACCAGGGTACGCTGGATCACTTCATTTATTTGGAGCGCCCGCGCAATGCGGAGGCGCAGGACGACAGCCGCTTCGAGAAGGCAACTTACAAGCGTCGGGCGCCGAGCGACCGGCTGATGCCATTCGCCGACGATTACGCCACGGTGGGCGAGTTGTATGTCTCCATCGCCGAGAGCCTGCGCCTGCTGGTGGCGACGCTGGGCGAAGACGCGGTGTTCGTGGGCACCCGCGACGCACAGCTGTCGCCGCAGGATTTCAGCCTGCCCGGCTTGCGCACGGTGCGCAGCCTGGACGAGGCCATCACGGCGGTGGACTTCATCGTCCACCAGGGCGAGGGCTCGCCGCAGAACAAGGCCGGCTCGCATTTCTCGCGCTTCTGCCAGATCCGCCGGGAGTGGCAGGCGCTGCAGGCGACGCGCCCGGCCTTCACGCCGCACCGCGCGGTGGCGCGCAACCCGGTGATGCGCTCGCCGATCCTTGCCGGGCGCATCCAGATCGTGGAGGAGCCGGCCATCTCGCTGCTCGATGCCGGCAACGTGTGCTACGAGCTGATGCTCCACGTGCTCGCCAGCCTGGCCGATCTGGGCGCCTGCCACGAGGATGCAGCGCTGCGCCGCGGCATCGGCGAGCAAACGCTGTGCCTGATGCATGCGGTCAACGACATCGGCAACCTGCTCAGCCGCCTGCCCGCCAACCGCGACCATCCCGGCATCTGCGCCGGCCTCACCTTCACCGTCTCGCGCGGCGAGCTGACCTTCCTCACCCCCAGCACCGACAGCTATGCCCTGGGGGAGCGCTACCGTGCTCTCGGCGAGCGCTTGCAGCAACTGGTGCCGACCACGCCGGAATTGGCGCGGCACGTGCCGCAGATGCGCCGCTACGAACAGTTCTGGACGCAACGGCATATCGCGCTGGGCGGCGATGCACCGGCTGGTGCGCAGCCGGCGCCAGGCCCCGCTCCCGCCATCATCTCCGTTGCCGCAGCGCCGACCACGGGCAGTGCCGACAAGCCGGCGGAGATCGTCGAGGGCCGCGACGCGGTGCTGGTGTTCGATTCGAAGCGCTGCATCCATTCGCGCCACTGCGTACTGGGTGAGCCGGGCGTGTTTATCGCCAACAAGCCTGGTGACTGGCTCTATCCCGATGCCGCCACGCCGGAGCGGCTGATGCAGGTGGCGCTGAACTGCCCTTCCGGCGCGGTCTCGGTGCGGCGCAAGGACGGCGTCGACGAAGTAGCGCCCCTGGTCAACGTGGCGAGAATCCGCGAAAACGGCCCGCTGGCCATCCACGCCGACCTGGACATCACCGGCTACCCGCCGCATGACGCCTCGCCGTTCCGCGCCACGCTGTGCCGCTGCGGCCAGTCACGCAACAAACCCTACTGCGACAGCTCCCACGTCGCGGCAAAGTTCAGCGCCAGTGGCGAACCGGATACGCGCGACTCGCAGCCCCTGCCCGAGCGCAACGGCCGCCTGCGCGTCGATCCACTGCGCAATGGTCCGCTGGAAGTCACGGGCAACCTGGAGCTGTGCGCGGGCACCGGCCGCACCGTGGACCGCCTGGCGACCGTCCGCTTCTGCCGCTGCGGGCAATCCGCCAACAAGCCGTTCTGCGACGGCACGCATGCGGTGGTGGATTTCCAGGCAGACGGGGTGTAAGCGCAAACCATCGCCTCGATGCCGGTTCGCTCCGAGTAGCAACGGGGCGGGTGCTGTTCCGGATGTCCCAAGTCGTGTTGCTCAGCAACACCTATCGAGAGAGGAAGGGCGCCGCGGATTCCGCCTTGCGCGCTGCTTTTTCCGATCAGCGGCGCAACCTGACGCGGTCGTCCGCTGCTTGCAACCTTTTGGCGCACTCCCCCTACTCATCAATAACGGCAGGGTATTTACTGCATCCAGTCGAATGCGGGATGCGGATTGATGAAAGGAATGTGCTGGCTATTGCTGTTCTTAACGGCGCCGAATGCGCATGCGGCGGACACCTATCGCCTCGACGCTGACCACTCCAGCGTGTCGTTCGATATCCGCAACTTCGGCATTCCCTGGGTGGCCGCCCATTTCCGCCAGTTCAGCGGTGACTTCGTGGTGGATCGACATGGCCCAGGCAGCCACGTCGATGTGACTGTGCGCACCGATTCCATTGACGGGCTGAGTGCGGGCTGGAGTACGCGCATCCGTTCCAGCGACTGGCTCGATACGCAGCATTTCCCGGAAATGAGCTTCCGCTCCCGCCATGTCGAATTCGACGGCCGCGGCGGCGCAGTGGCCGGCGGGCTGCTCACGCTGCACGGCGTCACCCGGCCGGTGATGCTGCATGTGGAGCGGCTGGATTGCGCAGCCGAGCAAGCCGATCCGAATCAGGCCTGCGGCTTCAAGGCGCACACCAATATCCGGCGCTCAGACTTCGGCCTGCCGCATGGCTTCTGGCTGGCCGGCGACCAGGTGGAGATTTCCGTCAGCGGCGCGGCCTTGCGCAGTGAGCCGCGCCTGGCAACGGCGGATCGTTCGGCACCGCGGGGCAATTGAGGTATCAGTCCGCGTCCGTGCGCCCGCGCGGATCCACCGCCTTGCTGTCATGCCCGCCCAGTACCCGCGGCAGCACATCGGTCCAGGCATCCTTGCGGGTACGCTCGTAGGCCTGATTCATCGGGTAATGCACCCGGTTCTCCGGTTTGGGCCGCTCGCCGACCACCAGCAGGCGCACTTCCGTCGCGGTGTTGTTGAGGAAGCTATGACAGATGCCGGTGCCCGCCGGAAAGCCGACGGCATCACCCGGCGCCAGCCGGTGCAGCGTGCCGTCGATCCACACATCCGGATTCCCTTCCAGCACGAATACGAACTCTTCCTCCGCGCTTTCCGCATGCGGATAGGAGGTGCGCCGCCCCGGCAGCAGCCGCTCGTGATTGATGCCGATGCGCGTCAGCCCCAGCAACCGGGCCAGCGGCGCGCGGATCGATTGCAGCTCCGTGCTATCCTCGTAGTGATTCTCATCCGCGCCCTCCAGATCGCTCCAGCGCCTGATGAAGTCCGGTCGTTCGCTCATGTCAGCCTCCTGGTATTGGGCGGCAAGCCGGAAAGGAATAATGTCGACGCGCGCGATGCTTCACCGGCAATTCCTCGGGTCCGGTGAAAAGCAGATGTCGACATTCGGCACGAACGCCTCCGCGTTGCCGGGCAGCGGCAGGGGGCTAGCCTTGTTGATGGCCTTGAGCAGCGATTCGTCGAACGCCGCCACGCCGCTGCCGGCGGTGACTTCGGCCGACTGCACGTCCCCAGCCGGCGACAGGGCCATGCTCACGGTGGCCTTCAGCGCGGGACTGGTTCCGGGGGGCACGGTCCAGTGCTGGTTGACCGCGGCGATTATCAGCACCGCCCAGTCGGTCTGCGCCTCCTGCACCGGTTCCGTGGCCTGCTGCGCCTCAGATTGGCCCGATGAAGCGCCGCCGGTCCAGTAGTCGCTGCCCTTGAGGCATTTCTCGTAGTTGTCGTCGATCAGGCCGTGGGCTTCCTGTAGGCAGGTCTTGCCGTCCTTTGGCGGAACCAGGATGTGCCGCCGTTCGCCGGCGGGCTTGGGCGGAGCGGGTTGCTGAGCTGGCAGCGCGGGGCCGACAGCTGGTGGGGGAAGCTGGGCAGCGGCGGGCCCGGGCGCTGCGGGGGCCGATGCGGCCCGGTGATGCGAGTAGCCGTAAGCCAGCAAGACACCAACAGCGGCGAAGATCAGCCCGGCCAGGCCGAAGCCCAATCCGAATTTGAAGCCGATCCCGATCCATCCAGCGTCATTCAAGTTTTGT
>JAMFRN010000086.1 GCA_026224805.1 Nevskia soli | reverse complement strand
GCCACCCGCCCTGCCCGCCGACTACACGCGCGGCAGCCTGGTCTATCAGCAGCGCTGCGCTGCCTGTCACCGGGCCGACGGCACCGGCACCCCGCCCGGGGGTGGCGCCATGCGCATCCCCGCCCTTTGGGGCGACGATTCCTTCAACTGGGGCGCCGGCATGCACCAGGTCGGCAATGCCGCCAGCTTCATCAAGGCCAACATGCCCCTGGGCCAGGGCAACACCCTCAGCGACCAGGAGGCCTGGGACGTCGCCCGCTTCATCGACAGCCACGAGCGGCCGCAGGACCCGCGCTTCACCGGCTCGGTGACGGAGACGCGGCGGCTCTACCACGACGAGCCGGACTCGATGTACGGCCTCACGGTCGAAGGCCACTTGCTCGGCAGCGGCGCCACCGCTCCCGGCAAGAAACCCTGATGGCGAATCAGCCGCCCCGCTTCGGAATGGTCAGCCCCCTGACCACGGCGGGACGGGCGACAAACGCTTCCAGTGCCCGCGTCACGTTCGGGTACTTCGAGATACCGACCAGATCGCCCGCCTCATAAAAGCCGATCAGGTTGCGCACCCAGGGAAAGGTGGCGATGTCCGCGATGCTGTACTCGTCCGACATGATCCAGGCACGGCCTTCCAGCCGCTCGTTGAGTACCCCGAGCAGCCGGCTCGACTCGGCCACGTAGCGGTCGCGCGGCCGCTTGTCCTCGTAATCCTTGCCGCCGAACTTGTTGAAGAAGCCAAGCTGCCCGAACATCGGCCCGATGCCGCCCATCTGGAACATCAGCCACTGGATGGTCTGATAGCGCTGCGCCACGTCGCTGGAAATGAAGCGCCCGGTCTTGTCCGCCAGATAAAGCAGGATCGCGCCCGACTCGAACAGCGGCAGCGGCTTCCCGCCTGGACCAGCGGGATCGATGATCGCCGGAATTTTGTTGTTCGGATTGAGGGAGTGAAACTCCGGCGACATCTGGTCGTTGCTGCCGAAGTCCACCAGGTGCGGCTCATAGGCCAGCCCGGTCTCCTCCAGCATGATCGACACCTTGACCCCGTTCGGCGTCGGCAGCGAATACAACTGGATCCGCTCCGGATGCTGCGCCGGCCATTTCCGTGCGATCGGGAACTCAGAAAAATCCATCAGGGCCTATCCTCCTCAGATTGAATGGCGGGCAGGCTGTGGCGACAGCCCGGTACCCGCGCATTCTCTCAGAAGATGGCGATCGACCTCGTCGCGATCAAGCCCCCTCCGGCTTTTGCCCGATTCACTTGGCCGGCGCCGGCGCCTGCGCCTTCAGCAGCGCCAGCCTGGCCTTCCAGTCCTCCTTCGGCTCGGCCAACGCAATCCTGGCGGGGTCGAGCTGCGCCAGCATGGTCCAGGCTTCCGGCAGATTGGTGCCCGCGGTGAAGTCCTCGCGCACCAGCAGGAACTTGAACAGTTGCGCCTCGGGCACGGTGACTCCCAGCAGCCGGTCGTAGGACGCCACGGCCTGCGACAGGTCCTGCATGCCGGCGTCGCGCTCGCCTTCGGCGATTTCAGCCAGACCCAGGCAGGCGCGGGCGCGCAGGCTCATGCGGTGTTCGGCGCCGGCGCTGGCTACCTCCATGCTGTAGGCGGAGCGCAGCGCTGTGCGCGCGTCGCCGATGCGCCCCTGGTTCAGCTCCAGCCAGCCGAGGAAGGTCAGGGCTTCGGCGGTGAGGCCATCGTCGCCGATGGCCGCGTGCAGATCCTTGTAGGCCGCTTCCAGCATCTTCCCGGCTTCGGCATCGCGCGCCGCCAGGAACAGGCCGATGCCGTAACGCTCCTCCACCGTGCCGGTCAGCGTACCGCCGTCCTTCTCCGCGTGTTTCACCTCATCCAATGCGTCGGCAAACAACTGGCGCGCCTCGTCGAAACGGCCCAACGCCGAGTAACACCAGGCCAGCGAAGTCTGGCGAATGGCGATCTTGCTGATGTCGCTGGGGTCGTTGCGCAGCGCCTCGTCCAGTCCCTTCTGGAAATACGGCGTAGCCCGCTCGAAGTCCTGCAAGGCGAAGTAGTAATTTCCATTGATGACATCGCGTCGCAAGGCGGTGGGCAGGTCCACGTCATGCCTGGCGGCGAGCGTGGCATTGGCCTCGTCCAGCAGCGCCCGCGCCTGGACGAATTTCTGCTCCACGGTCAGCGCGAAGACCAGGCCGTATTCGGCGCGCACCGTGCCGAAGTCGACGCCGTGCGCGCTGGCGCGGCCAAGCTGCACCGCCAGCCGCACCTGTTTCTCCGCGGCGTCGTAATCGCCGTCCTCGACATAGACCTGGCCGATAGCGGCGCGGACCGAGGCTTCCACTTCCGGCTGCTCCGGAAAACGCCCCGCCAGCTTGGCCGCCGCGCGATCCACCGCTTCGCGCACCGTTAGCCCGCCGGGGGCGCTGCCATTGACGCTGAACGGCGAGCCCGCCGACAGGATGTCCTGGTCGAGAAAGCCGACCACCGCCTCGGCAATGGAAGCCTGGTTGCGGGCCTCGTCGCGCGCCTTCAGCGCCAGCCGGTAGTACCACAGGCTCAGCGCCAGGCCCGTGCTCAGGGCCAGCACCGCCGCGATCAACAAAGGCCGCCGCGCCCGGCTGCGGTCGAGGCGCTCCTGCAGCTCTACCGCGCGCCGGTTGGTTTCGCGCTGCCGCAGCAGCGTCGCCCGGCGCTGCTCGAGACGCCGCAGGCGCCGCGCCAGCTCCGCCGCGGCGGTAAGCCGGCTGGCCGGGTTGCCGGCGGCGGCGGCGGCGATGTCGCCGCGCAGCACTTCATCGGCAATGTCCAGCTCCCAGCCCGGCGCCATCGGCTTGCGCAGGTCACCCAGCACCACCTGGTACAGCATCACGCCCAGCGCGTAGATGTCCGACAGCGCAGTAGGCGCCTGCCCGCCGATCACCTCCGGCGGGCAATACAGCATGGTCGTGGCCTCGGCCGAGCTCAGCGTTCCGGTCATGCCCAGCCGCGTGATATTGAGCTCCGCCAGCCGCGCCGGCTCCAGCAGGCGGCCGCTGCCGAAGTCGGTCCAGCGGATGCGCGGGCTGCCGTCCTGCGCCACCCAGATCAGCAGATTGGAAGGCTTGATATCCAGGTGCAGTACGCCCACCGCGTGCGCCGCGGCCAGCGCTTCAGCCGCCTGCGCCATCAGCTCCAGCCGCAGCGGCAGCGCCACCTTCGCCGCCCCGCCCTGCGCCGCCAGCCAGTCCACCAGGCTACCGTGACTGCAGTACTCCAGCTCCAGGAAGTAGGGCTGCGCTTCCAGGTTGTAGTCCAGCAGGCGCGCCAGGTCGGCGCGGTTGCCGAGGCTGCTTTGCAGCAGGCGGTGAATGGTCAGTTCGCGCTTGAGCGCGCCCACCGCCACTGCATCCAGCGCGAACTTGAACACGCGCTTTTCCAGCGTCTTGTCGTGCTCGGCCAGCCAGATACCGCCGCGATCGTCGAACGGGTGCTTGAGCCGCCAGTGCGGACGCAACGGCGGGCAGTCGCCGGTCTTGAGACCGCCGCTGGAGCGAGGCGGCTCGCTGGCCGCGGCGGCGGGGCCATCCGCCTGATTGCGCTCCACCACGCCGGTGAAGCGATAACCGTAGCCATGCACGGTGAGAATCAGGGTCTGGCTGTCGTCGCCGAGGGCGGCGCGCAGTTTCTTGACGCAACTGGAAATCACCGACTCCGTCACCACCCGCCCGGTCCAGACGCTTTCCATCAGGTCGTTCTTGGTCACCAGGTCGCCGGCATTGCGCAGCAACTCCACCAGCACCTCGAGCGGCTTGTGCTCCACCGTCAGCAGTTCTCCGCTGCGCCGCAACATCAGGCGCTCCACATCCAGCTCGAACCGGCCAAAACGGTAGATGTCGTCCACTTCGATCCAGGGCTCCCCAATCTGTCGGCGGGCTTCAAGCCCTCTGTGCCGCTTCCCTGCCGCATGGGAGCATCCGGCGGCGCCATGGCCCCGTCAAGGGGCCGCGGGCCGGGGGAAGCCCCAAGTCACGATCTTTCCAGCATTCGTCACGATTCGTCAGAACTAAGTCAGGACTTTCCCTGTATACGGGTCCATGCTGCCTCGCCGCCGGATTGCGGGGAGTGGCGCATCGAGGCGACGGTGGAGGAGTGGTGCCTTGTTTCCGCTACGGCGTCATGGCGGCGCCGATCGCGGATTTTTCCTTGGATTTGGGGAGCATCGACATGAAAAACATTCGCTGGTCGCGTCATCGTCTTCCGGTTGCCGCCGCGGTCACGCTGGGCGTCTGCGCATCGGCCCTCGCCGCAAGCTTCGTCTTCAGCTACGTCAGCACCTACGGCAGCAGCGGTCTGTCGCAACCCTATGCCGACACCACCAGCACCGGGCAAAGCTACGCCCGAGATGTGACGATCAGCAACGGCGATTCCAGCCAGAGCGTCTACTCGCTGGTGCAGGCCAATCCCAGCAACAACGATGGCAACTACCAAGGCCCTTATTCCATCGTGCGCCGCCTTGCCAACGGCAACATCGACACCAGCTTCGGCGCCAGCGGTTACGTCAACACCTTCAACCTGAGCAGCAACAGCGATTACCAGTTGCAGAGCCTGTGCGTCGATCCCGGCACCGACAACATCATCGTCGTCGGCACCGCCAACAACAGCTCGACCAACACGGCGGTGGTGGAGCGACTGTTGCCGCCGACGGCAAACTCGGACACTGCGGCGCTGGATACCACGTTCAACGCCGCCAACACGCCGGGCGTGCTCACCATCACCAATCCGGGCGGCGCCAACGGCATATCTTCGGGAAAGTGCGGAGTATCCAACAAAGGCAGCGGCAACAACGGCACGATCCTCCTGTCGGGTGACAGCGATCTCTATACCAATTGCACCAACGGCAGTAGTTGCAGTGCCACCTCCGGCCAGCTGGTCATCGCCAAGATCGACGGCTCGGGCAGCCTGGATACCACCTTCGGCACCGGCGGCATCGTCAACATCACCGTCAGCAGCGGCGGCAACGCCCTGGTGGCGGAGGGCTCCGGAATCGGCGGCAACGGCTACGAGTCCAATTTTCCGGATCTGGTCGTCGTCGGCGACGCCTATCCCAGCGGCAACTCGAACGCCCAGGAAGCGATGGTGGTAGCGGTGAACCGCTGCACCGGCGCATTGGACACCAATTTCAACGGCAGCGGCATCCTGGTCAATAGCAGCTATGGCAGCGCGGTGCTGGGCCGCATCGTTGGCGGCTCGCTATCGGCGGGCGGCACCGCCACCGATCTGGACGTGCTGTTCGCCGTCAGCGGCACTCCGCCCATTACCGCCGCGTTCGTCGATTACCCGATCAGCGGCACGGTCCCCAATACCACCAGCCCCACCACGCAGACCGGCACTATCACCTTCCCCAGCGCAGCCGTTTCTCCCAAGGGCGTGGCGCTGGACAGCAGCGGCCAGGGTGTGCTGTCAGTCAACACGACGTCCAACGCGGAAGCACTGATGGAGATCAGCGGCTCCAGCGCGCTGGCCTACACACCGACCACCACCGCCGAACCCAATACCTGCTCGGATAGCGGCAGCAGTTCCTCGGGCGGTAGCTCCAGCAGCTCTTCTTCCAGCTCCTCCAGCTCCAGCAGCGGCTCGTCCTCTTCCAGCAGCAGCTCCAGTTCGGGTGTGTCCAGCAGTTCCTCGTCGTCGAGCAGTTCGTCGTCCTCGTCCAGCGGCAGCTCCAGTTCCTCCAGCAGCAGCTCCTCTTCCTCCAGCTCGTCCTCGAGCGGCAGCTCCAGCAGCAGCTCTTCCGGCGGCGGCGGAGGTGGTGGCGGCGGCGCGGTCGGCCTCGACATGCTGCTCGGCCTGGGCTTCGCCAGCCTGCTGCGCCGGCGGATGAGCCGGCCGACGTAGCCTGATCGGCTGAAACGGAATGCGGGACTCCCCAGGGGAGCCCCGCATTTCAACGGCGGCGGCCAGGCACCCGCGCCTTCACCTCCATCTCTCTGGCGCCTTCCTTTGCCAGCCGCTCCAGCATCAGCAGGATGCGGGCGCGCTGGCCTGCATTGAACGATGCCAGCGGGATCAGCCCGGTATCCCACAGCAGTTCCTGGGCGATGTGGGCCAGCGCGACGCGTTCGAATGTTTCCATTGCAGGGGTTTTCCCGGTGATGGTCTTGAGCAGGTGGATGCGGTGCTACGCGCCCAGGCCGGTGAAGGCGAAATCGAGTTCCGGCTTGCGCCCGCAGACGATGTCGGCGATGGCCTTGCCCGAGCCGCAGCCATGGGTCCAGCCCAGCGTGCCGTGGCCGGTGTTGAGAAACAGCCCCGGAACGCGGCTCTTGCCGATATAGGGCACGTTGGACGGCGTGGCCGGGCGCAGCCCACTCCAGAAGCTGGCCTGCGCGGTATCGCCGGCGCCGGGGAACAGCTGCTCCACGCGCCGCACGATGGCCTGGCAACGCACCTCGTTGAGCTGGCGGTCGTAGCCGTTCAGCTCGGCGGTGCCGGCAATGCGCAGCTTGTCGCCGAGGCGCGAGAACACCAGCTTGTACTCGTCATCGGTCAGCGACACCTGGTGCGCCATCGCGGCGTCCTTCACCGGCATCGTCACCGAATAACCCTTGGCCGGATACACGTTCAGGCGCACGCCCAACCGCTCGGCCAGCTGCGGGCTGAAGCTGCCCAACGACAGCACATAGGCATGCGCATCGCGGCGGACGTAACGGCCCTCGGGATCGGTCAGCTCGACGTGGGCAAGGCCATGCTCGCCCTGCCGCAGCGCCGTAATGTGATGGTTCATCAGGAACTTCACCCCGCGCTCGACACAGATGTCGGCCAGCGCACGGGTGAACTGCTGCGCATCGCCGGATTCGTCCGCCGCCGTGTAGGTGGCCCCGGCGAGCTGCGGCCGGATGTGACGCAGCGCCGGCTCGATCGCCACCGCCTCGTCGGCGGAAATCAGGCGACGCTCGCAGCCCAGCTCCACCATCTGCCGCGTCGGGCCGATGGCGTCCTCGAACTCGCGCGGGTCGGTATAGAAATGCAGGATGCCCTGCGTACGCTGCTGGTAGTGCAGACCCTGCTCGGCGCGCAGCGCTTGCAGCAGGCTGCGGCTGTAAGTACCGAGATTGACGATCTGGCGGATATTGTGGCGCGTGCGATGCGGCAGGCATTCATAGAGAAAGCGCAGCCCCCAGTGCCACTGCTGCAGATCGGCGCGCAGGCGGAACAGCAGCGGCGCATCGTCCCGCCCCAGCCACTTCAGCACCTTCAGCGGCGCGCCCGGATTGGCCCAGGGCTCGGCATGGCTGACCGAGATCTGGCCGCCGTTGGCGAAGCTGGTCTCGGCCGCCGGATAGCGCTGGCGGTCGATCACCGTGACCTCGCAGCCCAGCTGGTTCAGGTAATAAGCCGTGGTGATGCCGACGACGCCGGCGCCCAGTACGATAACTCTCATGTGCGTCTCCGCAAGACAACGAGGAAGACGGCGTCCGCACCCCGCATGGGGTGACAAGCGCCGCTCCCGCTGTCCTGGGGCCTGAGAGTTTCCGCGGAGACACTCCGCGTTGCTTCTTCGGCGGACCCGCGCCGTTGATCCGCGGGTCGCTCTTCAGACGGCTATGTGCGTAGGCAGTACTGGAACCTGAGCGTTCATGGGAGATTGCGCCTTCGGTGGAGCCGATGCCTGCGCACCGACCCGCTCTCCTGCTTACGGACCGAGCATAACAGCGGCGACGGGGCGCGGCGCTTGACTTTGGGCGCCAAATTCATCGGGCGTATCACATTGCCCGTGCGGCCCGGAATATGCGGCCGATTTCCCTAATGATTGGCGGCGTTATTGAGAACTCAAGAAAAAGCCCGGCTCGTGCTCTACCACACGAGCCGGGAGAATCGGGGCCCAGCCTGTCCGCCTTGGGGGCAATCAGCCGGACAGGATCGTTCCAGGACACGATTGGGTACTGCTGTTGAAAGTCTTCCTGCTTGCTTCCAACCTCGTCAGAAGCTGTAGTTCAGCTGCACCCCGACCGATCGGGGCGTGCCGACCACTTCCTCGACGAAGCCGAACGGATTCGACTCGTCGAACGCGTCCGACAGGTACTTCTGGTTCGACAGATTGTGCCCGAAGGCCGCCACCTCCCAGATACCCTGATCGAAGGAGTAGCCGATGCGCGCGTTTTCCAGCCAGTAGCTGCGCTGTGTGATGAGGGGATCGTCAGTAGTGTCGAAGTACTGTTTCGTGCGGTAGTTGGCATTGGCCTGCAGATCGAGCGTACCCGTCTCGAAGGGAATCCTGTAGTCGAGAATGCCGGAAAGCGAAGTTCTCGGCGCCAGCGGCAAGGTGTTGCCGGCGTAACTCTGCGTCGTCCCGCTGGTGTTGATGATGGAAGTCAACTGATCGATCTTCGCTTCGAGCAGGCCCAGGTTGACCGTGGCCGTCAGGTAACGGATGGGCTTGGCCACCATTTGCAGGTCGATGCCGTCGGTGTGGGCCTTGGGCGCGTTGGTCAATATCAGCAGGGGCAATCCGGCGCCCCCTGCAATCGGATTGATCTGGGTGAACACCTGCATGTCGCGATAGTCGTTGTAGAACACCGCCGCATTGAACAACAGGCGCCGGTCAAACAGCTCGGACTTGACGCCGATCTCGTAGGCCAGCACCTTTTCCGGCGCAACCGGATTGCTCTGCACATTGGCTTCCGCCGGATTGGTGCTGAGGAAGCCGCCGTTGAAGTCGGCGCTCTTGAATCCGGACGCTGCGCTGGCATAGACGAGGATGCGCTTGGTGAAGCTGTAGTCGAGCGCGGCGCGCCAGGACGCCGCCGAGTTGTAAGAGCTCTTGTCGAAGCTCCACAACGGCGTATACGGCCCGAAGTTGTTGATGCCGTTGTTCTGCACCGCCTCCGAATCGGCGGTCTTGAATTTCTTGCTCTCGTCGGTGAAGCGTCCGCCCAGGGTCAGCTTCAGCTTTTCCGTCAGCGCGTAGTCGGCCTGTCCGAAGATCGCGCCCGAAGTAGTGATTTGCTTGCTGTTGTCCAGCAGCATCGCCGCCACGCCGTTGCCGGCCCCGGCGCCGTAGAACGTATCGAAGTCGAGCAGTTCGCCGGCCGGTTGGTCCTGGCTCAGCCACTCATCGAGGTTGTAGAGACCCAGCACCCAGTGCAGATTGCCCAGGTCCTGTGCGGCCCTGAACTCCTGGGTGAAGCTATTGCTGTTGACGCCGAAGTCGATGTCGAGCAGGCGATTGGGGCCAGCGTCGGTGTTCTCGGGATGGAACTTGTCGAAGTGCTCGAACGCGGTGATCGAGGTGAAGGCCAGCGATCCCGGCTTGTAGTCGATGCGCAGATTCGATCCGATGCTGTTCACCACCAGATTCTGCTGCCGGTCGAAAGAGCCGTTGTAGAAGCCCTGGGGCGTGCCGTAACCGAACAAATCGACGCAACCTCCGGCGGAGATCTGCGCCTGGCTGCACTGCACCGGGGTTCCGGCATAGGCCGGGTATCCGGGGGGAACGTTGTTGTACTGGACGGGATCGTTCTGGGTGCCGGGGGCACTAGGCTGAAATACGCCGACATGCCGGTATTCGGTTGGACGCGTATTGACCTGGCCGCCATGCACATTGAACAACAGGGTCAGATCGCTGATCGGCTTGTAAAGCAGCAATGCGCGGGTAGCGAAGTCGTTGGCGCCGTTCTCATGATTGCCGGTCAGCGCGTTAGTCATGTAGCCGTCCGAATTGTTTTTCACAAAGGCGAAACGGCCATCCAGCCCTTGCGCAAGCGGGCCTCCGACAGCGCCTTCCAGCGAGAAGGTGTCGTAGGAGCTGTACCCCGCGTGAACATCCGCGGTGAAGGTATCGGTAGGCTTGGCGGCGATGAAATTGATTGCGCCGCCACTGGTGTTGCGCCCATACAGCGTTCCCTGCGGGCCTTTCAGCACCTCGATGCGGTCCAGATCGAACACTTGGAAAGTCTGCGATCCCGGCGCGCTCAGATAGACTTCGTCGACATACACGCCGTTCGGCCCGGCGTTGTTGGTGTCGAAGTCGTTCACGCCGATGCCGCGGATGGTAATGATGGGCTGGCTGCCCGCTCCGGAAGGCAGGGCAATATCGACATTGGGTATCGCCTGCGCGATGTCGGTGGAAGACTTGATGCCGAGCTGGTTGATGTCCTTCGCGGTCAGGGCCTGAATCGTGATCGGGATGTTCTGCACGTTCTGGCTGCGCTTCTGCGCCGTCACCAGCACTTCCTCCAGCTTGGTGTCCTTGTCGCTCGCGGCCTTCGCCGCGGCCTTGCCCGGCGTGGCCGCGCTTGGCGCTGCCGGCGCCGGCGGCGTGGCCTGTACCTCAGAGCCATCAGGCGGAGCAGTCGCCTGCGCATTCGCCACTCCGACGGCAAGAACCATCAAGGCACAGCAGCCCGCGATCAACTTTTTCATCCCGCCCCCCAATTGATACCGCCAATATCGGAACCCTGGCGTTCATCGAACATCGCGCCTGCGTTGCTTCATGACGTGCGCATCAGTTCGGTTTCCCGCACATGGCTGCGGAATATCTGCGCCGATACGGAGCACCGCTTGACATTCAACGCCAGCTGCCGGTTGGCGCCGACGGTCAAGCGCCGCGCGCGGCGCTTACTTAACTTGCTTCATGACGACAATCAGTCGGATGGGGGCAGAACAATAAAATCATGGCTTGGGGCAGCGTAAACAGTGGCGGCGCCGTTCGGGGTTCCCGCATCCTTGCGGGCCGATCCGCGTGGATGTCCGCATGGCTGTGCCTGTGCTCCTGCGCGGCGCTCACCGCCTGCGGTTCCGGCAGTGCGGTGTCGTCGGCGACTGCCAACCCGAGCTGCCAGGCCCAGCACTGGGTTGGCGCCTGGACCGCGCCACCGCAGGCGACGACACTGCTCAGCGCCTCCGGACTGGCGGTGCAGGAATTTGAAGCCGATCTGCTGGCCAATCAGGATATTTTCCCCAACCTGGCCCTGGCCCAGGTATTCAACGATCAAAGCCTGCGCCTGATCGTGGCGCCGCATCTGGGCGGATCTTCGCTGCGCCTGCATCTGGGCAACCGCTTCCAGAAGAACAGCGTGACACTGGACGGCGTCTATGTCGGCCTGACCCAATCCGGCGCCACCCTGGTGCCGGGCTCCAATCACCCCGTCACCTTCGGCGGCCAGCCGCAGGTCAGCATCGCGCCGGGCGCGGAAACGGTCAGCGATCCGGTGACGATCACCACCCAACCGTTCCAGAATCTGTCGATCAGCTTTCATATCCAAGGCTTGCTGGTGCCGGTCGACTACCACCTGACGGCGCAGCAGGTGTCTTACCTGGCTCCCCTGCCGGGTTCCTATGGCGCGAGCGAGGACGCCTCGCTGTTCATCAACACCATTTCCTCCTGGTACGTGCTCAACGCCATCGACGTGATGGCCCCCGGCGCCACCGGCGCGGTGGTGGCCTTCGGCGATTCGCTCACCGACGGCTACCTGTCCAGCTACAACCAGAACGGCCGCTGGCCCGACTATCTTTCCCGGCGCCTGCTGGCCGCATCGGCGCAGCCGGCTCTTTCGGTGATGGACGCGGGCATCTCCGGCAACTTCGTCGCTTCGAATGCCTACATCTACGGGCCCAGCGGCGTATCGCGCTTCGCCGACGACGCGCTGTCCAAGGCCGGCGTCACCGACGTCATCCTGTTCGAGGGCATCAACGACATCGGCGGCGCGCCCAACGATGCCTCCACCGCCGACGCCATCATCGCCGCCGACCGGCAGATCATTCTCCAGGCGCATGCCGCCGGCCTGAGGATCATCGGCGCCACCCTGACTCCGGCCGAAGGCGCCAAGGACAGCCAGGCCGGCGGCAGCGGCGAACCCCAGGTGCTGCGGCAAACCGTCAACACCTGGATACGCACCGGCGGCGCTTTCGACGCGGTGGTCGACTTCGATGCGGCCGTGCGCGCCCCTGCCAATCCCGATCACATCGCCCCGCAATACGACGGCGGCGACAACCTGCATTTCAACGACGCCGGATACCAGGCGCTGGCCAACGCCATTGATCTGGGCGCCTTCAAGGGAAGCGGATGCCAATAGGCCGATGAGCGCATAGTGTTGTGAAACAAAAGGCGTGCGGCAAGCGCTAGATGTATCGAAGAATCAAGAGCACAGGGACAATCGCGACATGACAAGAAAACTGCGGACAACACTGATCCGCCGATCCGGCAGGTACCGCTACGGCATGCCGTCAAGCGCAGTGGCTTTCGTGATCCCCGCCCTGCTGCTGGCCGCCTGCGGCGGCAGCACCACCCCGGCATCGTCAACAGCATCACAGCAACCACCGCCGATCGCAGGCTTGGTAACTGCGCCGGGCGGCCCCTTCCTCACTGACTCCAGCGGACGGCGCCTGCAATTCCACGGCGTCAACATGGTCGCCAAGTGCGAATCCACCAGCATCGTCTCCACCGCCGCCGGCGCGCCCTGCCTGCCCGGCCCCGCCGGAACCACGGCAAGCGAGCCGAACTACTACCTCGCCCTCGACACCAGCGAAGCCGATCCCGAGCGCCGCATCACCGAAAGCGAAGTCGAGACCCTGGCGTCCATGGGCTTCACCAGCGCCCGCGTCGGCATCATCTGGGCCGGCCTGGAACCGGGACCGCTCGGGGTGGAGCCGAACGATCCGCGCTACTGCACCACGCATGCCAATGGCACCGCATTCGCCGCGCTCGCGCCTGCGGACGAGCCCTTCGACCAGGACACCATCGACGCCTACCTGGCCAACATCGACAGCCTCGTCGCCATGCTGGCCCGGCACGGCATCCGCTCCCTCATCGACATGCACCAGGACGATTACAGCGCCGCCTTCTACAACGTCACCAGCACCACGCCGTGGAAAGCCGAGGGCGCGCCACTGTGGGCGGTCTGCACCGGCGCGTCATCGAGCGGCGCGGCGCTACCGCCGTCGAGCGCCGCGGCCTGGGGCACTGCGCCGTATACCGACCAGCGCATCCCCACCGCCATCGGCCACTTCTGGGCCAACGACGTCTCCGGCAACCTGCAGGGCGAGTACATCCGCACCTTCGCGGCGGTGGCCGCCCACTACCAGGGCAACCCCGCAGTGCTCGGCTACGACCTGTTCAACGAACCGTTCAGCGGCATCGTCCAGGACGTCGTCTCGCCGCTATTGAATGACGAGTTGCAGTGCTTCTACGCAGGCAAGAACTTCGCGCCGCTGTCCTGCGCCTTGACCTTGCCACCGCAGCAGTCGCCGGACAGCGGCCTGATCCCGGCCCTGCAGGCAGCCGATCCCGGGCATCTGGAGTTCTTCGAGCCGGACTCTGCCGCCAACCTGGGCATACCCAATACCGTAGCGGTGCTGGAGTCGCTGCCGTTCACCAACCTGGTCTACGGCTTCCACGTCTACCCGCAACCGGCCGGCAACACGGTGCTGGAGCAGCTCATCATGAGCGAGGAACAGCTCAGCCGCGGCCTGATGCAGACCAAGCAGCCGGGCGGACCGGCCTGGTTCATGACCGAGTTCGGCGCCGCCAATGATGTCTCCGACGACGCCAACTACGGCGAGCTCGCCGACTCGATGTTCCTGAGCTGGATGTACTGGGCGGCCAAGCAGTTCCACGACCCTACCGGCGGCGCCGAGGAAGGGCTGCTCGACGCCAACGGCGTGCCGCAGCCGATGGCGGCAGTTCTGAGCCGCACCTATCCGCTGGCCACCGCCGGCACCCCCACGGCGCAGAGCTTCGATCCGGACAGCGCCGCCTTCAGCTTCAGCTATACACCGGATACCACGGTGACGACACCCACCCAGATCTTCATCCCGGTTGCCCAGCACTACCCAAAGGGCTACCAGGTCAGCGTCAGCGGCGCCACCGTCACCTCAGCGGCCGGAGCGCCGGTGCTGACGTTGCAGAACGAGGCGGGGGCGACCAAGGTTGATGTCAGCGTCTCTGCCGTACAGTAGCGCTATGTGGCCGTGAAGCCGGGGAACGCGTCAGACAAAAACTCGCCGTCAAGCGAAGGGAGGAGTAAGCGGATGGATACTCAACAGCAATTTGCGCCGCTTCGTGCGGCAACCATGCTCTGCGCCGGCCTGCTGCTCGCCGCCTGCGGCAGCAGCAGTCCGGTCGGCAACGGCCAGACCTATCCCAACACCGTCATCGGCGCCAACCAGACGCTCGCACCCGATGGCCAGGGCAAGGCCTGCCAGAGCGGTCTGGGCCGCACCTACAACGTCAGCATTCCCTCGCCGCTGGGGAATGGTGAAGTGATCGGCGCCACCGTGTTCGAGCCGGCGGTGATGGACTGCACCAAGAAGTACCCCCTGATCCTGTGGCAGAGCGGCTGGGCCACCCCGCGCCCGCAGGGGCTGATCCCGCTGGACCCGAATCCCGTCGACACCGTTGAAACCCTGATCTACGAGCTGGTTGCGCCGCTGGACTCATTGGTCGCCGCGAACTACGGCGTGATCAGCTACGACCCGCGCGGCACTGGCACTTCCACCGGCCTGGTCCGTGTGATGGACCCCGACTACGAGGGCGCCAACGTGGTGCGCCTGGTGGACTGGGCCGAGGTCAACCTCGACTGGCTGGCCTATG
Source organism: Nevskia soli (assembly GCA_026224805.1). GTDB lineage: Bacteria > Pseudomonadota > Gammaproteobacteria > Nevskiales > Nevskiaceae > Nevskia > Nevskia soli_A. Next base: position 17,335 of record JAMFRN010000086.1, on the reverse strand, counting down.
GTCCCAGCGTCGACGGCAGCGATCCACACAATCTCATGCTGGGCTCGATCGGCCCCTCCTACGGCGGCGGCTACCAGAACATGCTGCTGGCGATCGATCCGAAGAAGCGGCTCGACGCCATCGTGCCGGTGGTGACCTGGCACGACCTGCGCTACAGCCTGGCCAAGGACAATGTGGTTAAGGAAACCTGGCTGGACGCCTTGTACACGCAGTTCCCTCAGGACAAATACGATCCCTGGACATTCGGAGCGGTGCAGCAGGCCCTGGCCGACAACCTGCCCACCTCGGACATCCTGCAGTTTCTCGACTATCACAGCCTGGCTTACTTCACCGACGGACAGGCAAACACCAATGATTCCAGCGCCGCGCCGCAATTGCTGGCGCCATTGATCGACGTCACCACCAACGGCGCCCCCGGCACTGCCCCGCGACTGGCGCCCACCTTTCCACCTGAGGTCAATGCGCTGTACATCCAGTCGCCGCGCGACACCCTGTTCAATCTCAACGAGGGCACCGCCAACTACGAAGCACTGAAGAACAATGGCGCCGACGTGCGCCTGTTTACCGAACAGGCTGGCCACAACACCATTGCCACCATCTCGGATACCGGCCTGACCAACGCCGGCCCCAAGGACCCCTACGTCATCTACCAGCCGGACCCGCTCTCCATCAGCACCCTATGCGGCGGCGTGACGATCAACGATGCCGTGGTCGCTTTCTTCGATGAACATCTCAAGGGCATGACCGGCCGCGTCAACCAGGTGCTCGGCACCAACCCGGTCTGCCTGAGCCTGACCGCACTCGATTCCGTAACGGCGACGGCGGTGCAGCACGGCGGTACCGCGTTCAGCATCGCCGCCGGTGCCACGGGCAATGCCGTCACCGTCGGCACGGACGACGATCAGACCACCACCATCCCCTTGCTCACGGTCAGCGCCTCCAGCGACGTGCTGGCCGGCATCCCGACCATCGACGTCACCGTGACCGATACCGACAACCCCGCCGACAGCGACACCACCAACACCATCATCTACGTCGGTATCGGCCAGAAGCACGCTGCTGGCCTGCCCGGCTGGGACCTGGTGGACAACCAGCTCACGCCGCTGCGCGGTCTGGGCCAGCACACCCTGGACCTCAGCGGCGTGGCGACGCGCCTTCAGGTCGGCGACCAGCTCGGCCTGATGCTGTTCGGCGCCAATTCCAATCAATATCCGACGGCTGGCCTCAAGACCAATCCGGCGGGCGCCAAGCACGTGAGCATCCAGGGCACTGTACAGATGCCGCTGCTGGGCAATCTGCCCAATGCGGGAGGCTGAACACGGCAAGCCTCACGCACCGGCGGCCTGCACGTTCCCGTACAGGCCGTCGGCAGCACCGCCAGGCGATCGAAGCACTCGCTCCATCCGCCGTGGCGCTCCATCAAGGTTGGCCTCCCGGCAATCGTCGGCCGTATCACGGCCCCGTCGACTCCAGAGCCCCGATGATGATGCCGTTCGAATCCAGCGATATCCTTACCTGTGAAGCGCCATGCTCATGCGTAAGCTGGTAAATATCCCATCCCTGATTGCCAACACCCATGAACTTCACGGAGACGACAGGGCCGAGTGAGGCGTAGATCAATTTTAATTGGGGCAGTTGTTTACGGACCGCTTCCGCCAACTCCGGGCTCATTTCATCGTAATCCGGCTTGCCATCCGCAACACCGGCAATCAGACGCCGCACCGCTGCCTCGCTGCCCGGCGTGGGCGACTGGCTCTGCACCTTCCCCGCCAGTGCGGCGGCGATTTGCTGAGCAGTCGTGGCGTCGATGCGCGGCATGGTGAAATCACGTCCATTCTGGTGAAGCACCAGCCCGGTGACACTCCCTTGCGCGTCGCTGACGAAATCGATTTGCGCGTCGACCGCCTTTAAGAAAAAGGCCGTCGTGCTTTCCGGGTAGATCGGCAAGGCCCGCTGGCCAGTCAGCTGCGAAGACAACTGCTGCCCATCCCGCGTCACCGTCATGACCACAGAACCCTGAAGTTTGTAGTAACCGGTGTAACGATCAAGCACCGAGGCGGCCAGCTCGATCTCATGATGATCGCCGTAGGCCCCGCCGGCATTTGGCGGCTCCACCTGCGCCGCCACGGCCACCAGTCCGAATGACAGACAGCCACAAACCATCGCCGCCGCGCGCCACCACTTCGCAGGTTTATGCATCATGATCTTTATCCTCTCTTCCAGAAATGAGCTGGACTCCGACATTCCCGCCACCGCGCCGATATATGCCGATTGCCGCTGGCACACCGCGATCAGGGTTTCGCCGTAACTGCTCACTTCGTGCCCCGCTTCCAGGACCCGCGCATCGCAGTCGACTTCGATGGCGTAACGAAGCCGCTGCAGCTGCCACCACAGCAGCGGATTCCACGGCATGCATACCAACAGGAACAACGCGGCAGTGAGAAGCCGCGTGTCGTGGCCTTGCAGATGCGCGCGCTCATGCGCGATGACGTGCGCCCGAACCACCGCCGGAGCTTCCGTCAGCCAGCGCGGAACCAGAATGCGCGGGCGCAGCAGGCCAACGACCGCGGGCCCCGCATGCTCCGCGATATAGACTGAAATACCGGCAATCGTGCCGCGCTCCCAGCGCCGCTTGCGCCAGTACAAATGCGCTCCGCTGGCCAGAAGAATGAGCAGCAGGCCGGCGGAAGCCGCTACCCAGGCGCGGTGCAGCAATGCATCCAGATGCAGCCGCACGGAAAGTTGCGGCACGCCTGCATCCAGCCAGAGGGAAGGCGACAGGGCGCTGGAGGTCGTCTGCCGCAACACCACGATCTTCTGCGACAGCACCGGGCTGACCACGTTCGGTATGCTTGGCAGCTGGATCGAAATCGAAGCGATGGCCGCCGGAATCAGCAGCGATGCGACGATGGCCGTCAGCCATAGCCAGCGTGTTGGAGCGCGGCGCAGCAGAGCCATGCGTTCAGCCGCAAGAGCCGCTCCGCTCAGCAACAGACTCACCACGACGATATACAGCATCCAGGGCAGCATCAGGTTTCTCCCCTGTCCGACTTGCTTGCCAGCAGCTTGCGCATGCGCCGCACCTGTTCCGGGCTGAGCTTCTGCTCCGACACCAGATGCGTGAACAGCAGCTCGGCCGAGCCCTTGTAGAGCTTGCGGGTCAGGTGCTGCAAGGCGCTCTTCTGCGCGGCCTGTTGCTTGACCGCCGCGAAATAGCGATGCGCCCGCCCCTCTTCCTCATGCCCTACATATCCCTTGGCCTCCAGCGTGCGCAGTATCGTCAACACGGTGGTATAGGCCAGCTCATCGGCCAGGCGCTTTTGCACTTCGGCCACAACCGAGGGACCGTGCTCCCATAACACCTGCATCACATCCGCTTCACGATTGGTCAGGGAGATATCCATGGCGCCTATCTACTATAGATATAGTTGAAGTTAGCACGATTCATGACCGTGTCAACTATTCTTATAGTAGTAACGCCGGCCAGCGTCCCGCTGCGAATCGTATTGCCCGTCGATGAAAATGTATCAGCGGATGCTGCGCCTGCGGCATCCACTGATAGCTACCGCTTCGACCCTACTGCGGTGAGGCGGATTGCCCTGCAGCATCACCCGATGGCGCGCTTTGCACGGCAGGCGCCGGCGCGACCGACTGCGATTGAGCTTGCGTTGCCGTAGTGCCCGATATGGGAGATGCCGGCGCCGGTGGCGCTGTCGTTGCCGGCACCGCCGCGGCACTGGCCACTGCAGGTGCATTCGCACCGACATTGCCGGCCGGCTCCTGTGCGGAGTGCGCGCTGTCCGGCTTGGCCGGTGCGGGCACATCCGCGGGCGCGGGGACAGCTGCAGGTGCGGGCGGTGGCGGCGCAGGCGGCAACTGCACCTCCAGCGTGGCCCAGTTGATCGCCGCGGGATCATCGCGCAGCTTCACGTAGAGCCGGCCATTGCCCGGGTGTGGCACCTGCAGTGTATAGCCGGGAAAGCCGTCCGGAACTTCCACCGGATGCTCGAATTTCTCTTCGCCAGCCACCGCGTCCACCAGGAACAGATCCGAGCCGGAAAGCTTGCAAGCCTGTTCCGGCGCCGACGGACACTTCAGTTCCTTTAGCGCCGGCAGGCGCACCAGGATCGCCAGCGGCTACCAGTCACCGGCGACGCCGTTGGCCACCACGCGGAACTGCAGCGGGCCGAACGCCGAGGAGCCGAAGGCCTTGGCCGGATCGAGCGTCGCCACCGCCACCTTCGCATCCGCCAGCCGGATGCCGCCGTTGCCGAGGCTGAGCGTGGCGGAGAACGACTCGTCGGCTGCCGCGACCTCGATGGTCTCGTCATACTTGAACGCAGCCGGCGACACTGCTCTTACCGCGAAGCTCAGCATCGCATCCTGCGGCAGCAGGTCCTGGTTGGCCAGATGGATGTTGCGGTCTGCGCCGGAATGCGCAAACTGCATGCTCTTGCTGATCAGCGTCGCACTGGGACGCGGCGCATCCACCGTCACGTTGAGGTGGGATACCCGGCCATCCTTCAGCGTCACCGTGGCGACGATGGCGCTGTTCTGCTTGAGGCTCGCCGCGGCCGTTGCATCCTGCGCCTGCATGGCCAGTTCGTCGCTGCCATGCAGGGTCGACAGTCCACCGGGAGTGAAGGCGATGCTTCCCAGCGTCAGGCCGGCCACTTCATCGAGGCGGCTGCCCTTGAGGATGCCCTGGCTATCGCCGGCATGAAAGGAAAAGCCGTCAAGATGTCCGGCATCGGCAAAGCCCTGGATCGATACCGTCTGCGCCTGGCTCACGCCGTACTGCTTGACCAGCAGCGTCATCGCCCCGGGCTGCGCATCCTCCAGCGGCAGCTTCACTTCTACTTCATTCGGGTTGACCCGCTTCCACTCGGCCTTCAATTCCTTGCCGGCCGGATCCTTGAACATGATGCCGTCGACGCAGCTGACACTGTCGGCGCGCAGGTGAATGGTGCCCTGGCGGCCGACGATCAGCGAATCCCCGTCCCCGGCAGCGAGGGTCCAGGGGCTGGCGTGCGCGTTGCGCAGCTCGAACCCGGGACCGGTATACGGCGCGAAGCCCCAGAAGCCCAGCAGCGTGGCGTGAACGGTTTCGCCCAGCGCGGCGCCTTGCAGCCTAGTGGTGTCGACCACATAGCCGCCCTGCGCCGCATCGGCCTTGGCCGGCAGGTTGATGGTATTGCCGTCGCTGCCGGTCACCGCCAGGCTCAGGTTATGGGCGTAGCCGGTGGAAAACACCAGCGGCGCTCCCTCGATCGGCAGCACCAAGGTGTTGCGGCTGGCGCAATACACCTCCTTCGGGTCCACCGCGTGCAGCGGCGGCAGCTGCGGCTGCTCCACCGCCGGCAGCGCGATCACCAGCACCGACTTCGGGTCGTTGAAGGACGGCGGCGTGTTCAGCGTCAGGCCGAGCTTGTCGCCGCGCTGCGCGGCCAGGGCTGGAATGTATTGATACTCGGCGGTACGGAAAGAGTCGAGGATGCGCGCGATATCCACCATCGAGCCGATATAGGGGCTGTAATAGCCATACCCGGCCTGCGGCGTGGCGCTGGCCGACATCAGCAGATCGGCGGCGGGGCCGGTGGTCAGGGCCTCGACGATCGACACGCTGTGTCCGTCGTTGAGGATCAGCGACTCCTGCCCCTGCATCAGGCAGGGCGCCTGCAGCTCGGGCACCTTGTCCAGGCACTTCTCGTCCACCTTGATCGCCAGGCTGCGCGCCAGCAGCGGCGCGATCTCCTTCAGCGAATACGGATCGGAGCTGTCGAGGGCATGGATCGAGGACAGGTAGAGTTCCAGGCGCGAGCGGTCGAGCGCGGCCTGGTTCAGATCCTGCGAGGCGCGCACGAACGCGCCCGGACGGCCGCGCACCGCGCCAAGCAGCGTGCGGTAGTCGCCATTGGTCTCTGGCGCCATGAACACCAGCACCTGCTGCGCGTTGGACGGCACGGTAATGGTCAGCCCGTCGTGGCCGCACTCCTTCCACAGCTTGCACGGAAAGAACCAGTTCTCCGGCGGCGGATTGGTCGATCCGGTGAGGAATGCCGCCACCATCAGGTAATGAGCGGACTGCGTCGGAGGCAGATCGGCCCTGATCCACACCTTGTCGCCGACGGCCAGGTTCGGCACTTCCGAAGCCGGCAGGGTGATGCCGCCACGGGTGATCTTGACCTCGAGATTCGGGCCGACGAGATCGAACGGTGCGGGCGCGGCATGAGCCGCTCCTGCCAGAAGGGTTGCCAGAAGCAAGAGACGGCGGAGCGATACCATGGAAATACTTTTAGAACCTGTTGGACCTAGCGTTAGATTGACGCCCACCCGCTAAGTTCGGGCCACTCGGCGGCCGGCCCGGCCGGCGCATGTGCCCGTAAAATATTTACCCAATGAAAACAGGTTGTTGTAACGGAATAACCAGCGGCAGGATCGCGCGCATAGAATACGCCATCGCAGCCTCGCTGCCGATCCTCACCCCCGGTTTTTTCCGCGGCCGCCCGGACCCTAGGGCTGATACTCCGGCTGCACCAGATGCAGCGCATGCGACACCCGCCGCAGTCCCCACAGCCCCATGGCGATGCCGATCACGCACATCGCCGCCACGTAGTGCGCCGCGCCGAGCGGATTGGCCTTGCTCAGCAGCGACACCACGGGCGGCGTGAACCCGCCGAAGATGGCGTAGGCGACGTTGTAGGAGAACGACAGGCCGGAGAAGCGCACCGCCGGCGGGAAGCTGCGCACCATCACCAGCGGGATCACCCCGACGATCGCCACAAACAGGCCCGCCAGCGCATACAGCGGCATCAGCCACGTGACATCGTGGGCCACACCCAGGTACAGCGCGTAAGTGCACAGCAGCAGCATGGCGCAGCCGCAACTCAGCACCGCGCCGGGCCCGAAGCGATCGGCCAGCGCCCCGGCGCCGATGCAGCCGAGGGTCAAGACCAGAGTCGCCACGCTGTTGGCGGACAGGGCCTGCGCGGCCGTCACCCCGTACAGTTTCTGCAGCAGCGTCGGCGTCATCAGGATCACCACCACGATCGCGGCGGTCAGCAGCCAGGTCACCAGGATCGAGCGCAGCACCGCCACCGGGTACTGCCGCAGCACCAGCTTCAGCGGCAGCTCCTGCGCCAGCGCCTTGCGCCGGCGCAGCTCCTCGAACACCGGGGTTTCCTCCAGCCAGCGCCGCAGCAGCACCGCCACCAGGCCGAACACCCCGCCCAGCAGGAACGGCAGGCGCCAGGCGAAGGCCAGCACCTGCTCCGGGGCGTAGTGCCGGGTCAGCGCGGTGGCCACCAGGGAGCCGAGCAGGATGCCGGAAGTGAGTCCGGCGGTGAGCGAGCCGCAAGCCAGACCGGTGCGGTTCGCCGGCACATGCTCGGCCACGAACACCCAGGCGCCCGGAACCTCGCCGCCGATGGCCGCGCCCTGCAGCACACGTAGCAGCAGCAGCGCCAGCGGCGCCCATAGCCCGGCGCTGACATAGGTCGGCAGCAGGCCAATCCCCAGCGTCGGCAGCGCCATTAGGAACACGCTGAGCATGAACATGCGCTTCCTGCCGACCCGGTCGCCGAAATGCGCCATGACGATGCCGCCCAGCGGGCGCGCCAGATAGCCCGCCGCGAAGATGCCGTAAGCCTGCAGCTGGCGCAGCCACACCGGCATGTCCGCCGGGAAGAACAGCTTGCCGATGACCGCGGCGAAAAACACGTAAATGATGAAGTCGTAGAACTCCAGCGCGCCGCCCAGGGCGGACAGCACCAGCGTCTTTACGTCGCTGCGGCTCAACTGCCGCGACGAGTCATCTGGAGAAAGTGGCTTCACGAGTCGTCTCTGCATGGAATAAGGGATCGAGCCGCGCCGGCGGCGACGTCAGCGACCGTCGCGTGCCGCGCCTGGCGAGGCGCTAGCTTAAGCCAGTTCCATACCGGCGGGGGCTGGTCGGGCCAGTCCGGACCCGGCCAGCCCGGCCGGATACGACCGCTCATCGACATTGAAACCGCCATGCTCGCCGCCAGCTGCCGCTACTGCTCCCAGGTCTATGACGAGGCCCGCGGCGATCCCGACAGCGGCATCGCCCCCGGCACCCGCTACGAGGATATTCCGGACAGCTGGATCTGCCCCGAGTGCGGGGCAGCCAAGTCGGACTACGAACTGGAGGAATGAGCCGCGGCGGCGCCGCGGCTGCAGGGCTGGCGCCGGCCGGAAACCCGATCCGGCGCCATGCCTGCCGGCGTCAGGACGCGTCGGTGCCGAACTTGTAGCTCAGGCCGAAGAACAGCGCGGGCGCATGATATTCGCCCTTGAGGTCGCCGAAGCTGCTGTTGGTGGTCTGCACCGGAATCGAAACGTTGGTGGTCATCAGGTAGCGCACGTCCATCGAGGCGATCAGGAATGACGTGATTTCGACGTTGGCGCCGAAGCCAAGCTGGTAGGCGAACGCGGTGCCCGAGCCGTTGGCGATGCCGCCGGAATCCTGAAAGGTACTGATGTTCTCGCTGTTGATGCCGACTCTCGCCAGGCCGATGCCGGCGCCGACGTAGGGATAGATCACCGACAGCGTGCCTTCCGGCTGCCGGAAGTCATACCAGAGATTGCCCATCAGCGTCTCGGCCGTAAGCGAGCCCGAGTTGTAGCCGACCGGCTGACTGGTACCGATGCTGTCCTGCACCTTGGTGCTACTCATGCTGGAATGGCGATATTCGAATTCGAGCTCGGGGCGCAGTCCGTTGGCGAAGGCATAACCGCCCCGGAAGCCGCCGATCAGTCCGGAGCCGTAGTCATTCCTGACGCCGTTGCTGCCGGCACTCAGGTTCTGGCTGGTGCCGATGTTCAATCCCAGATCACCGCCGGTATACCAGCCGCTGATGTCGCTGCCGGCCGCGGCGGGAAACGACAAGGCCAGGCCCGATAGGCACACCGGGGCCAGGGCAAGAACAAGCGGTAGACGACGATTCACTATACTTCCCTCCGTAATTTCGACGCCAAGCGCGGCGTCCCACAGGCTATGCAAGCAGCCAAATCTATCATTCAAACATGAGGCTTGTGTCGCCCCGGCAGAAAACGGGCCGCCACGATACCGCGATGGCATGCGGCAAGCGCACTTCCCGGGGCACTGATCAGAACACCCCCGGCGCCGGCATCCAGCGGCGCCAGCCACGGCCTGCGGCCACCTTCAGGGACCGTTCGACAGCGGCCACCCATAATAATGACAGAACAAGGCGGCGGCGCGGGCGAAGATTAATCTTTTGTTAATGTAAAAATTTGTTCCGAGGCACTACTCAACCCGATACCGGCCCGCATCATCGCAGGCCCAGGACAGGCACAGCAAGGAGACGCCGGATGGAAATCGATCACCTGGTACTGACCGTGGCCGACATCGACCGCACCTGCCGCTTCTACCAGCAGGTCCTCGGCTTTGAAACCGTCACCTTCCGCGGCGGCCGCAAGGCACTGACCTTCGGACGGCAGAAAATCAACCTGCATCAGCTCGGCCACGAATTCGAGCCCAAGGCCCTGCGCCCCACCGCCGGCTCCGCCGACCTCTGCTTCATCGCCAGCACGCCGCTGCAGCAGGTGATCGAGCAACTGCGGGCGCAGCGGGTCCCGATCGAGGAGGGCCCGGTGGAACGCACCGGCGCGCTCGGCCCGATCCTTTCGGTCTATATCCGTGACCCGGACCAGAACCAGAACCTAATCGAGATTTCCAACTACCGCGCCTGAGCCGGGCGGAAACGACGGATGCGCCGCCAGGGGACAGCAGTCTCAGCGCGGGGCGATCGTCTTGAGAATCCGCCGCAGCTCCGCCAGGTCCGCGGCCGGCAGTTGCGCCAGCGCGGCGGGCGCGTCGTCGTCGATGCTGTTCAGACTCTCCATCAGACGTAGCCCGGCCGGCGTGATCGACACCAGCTTGGCGCGGCGATTGTCGGGATGCGGATAACGCTCGACCAGGCCGCGCCGTTCCAGATCGTTCACGGCGACGGTCGCGGCCGGCGCATCGGTGGTCATCAGGTCGGCCAGTTCGCTCAGGGTCAGGGGCGCGTCGACCAGCCGCTTCAGCGCCCGCCAGCGGCTGAACGGGAAGCCCGCCGCCTCGCTGACCTTGCGCCGCCAGTCGCCGCGGCTCTCCATCACCAGCGCTACCAGCATCTGCCAGACATGGTCGACCTCGCCGGCCGTCTTGCCGCGCCGGTTCATGCGCCGCCACCGCTCGGGGGCAAGCGCTTGCCGGATTCCGGCGCGGCCTGATCGTCCAGCAGCTGCGCGACACGCCGGCTGCTGGCCTTGGCCCAGCCGCTGCTTGACACCAGCCCGAGCACGAACACCGCCAAACCTACGGCGACCATCAGCCACCAGAACACATGCGTCGCCTCGGCAAAGCTGGTGCCGACCGCGGCGCGGGTGCCCACCATGGTTCCAGCCACCGCTACGCCCAGGGAAGCGCCGACCTGGCGGCTGGTCGAGGCCACCGCGGCCGCCAGGCCCGCCTGAGCCTTCGGCATGCCGGAAACGGCGGTGTGGGTGATTGGCGCATTCACCAGGCCGAAGCCGATGCCGAAAATCACGTAGGCCAGCATCAGCAAGCCGAGCGCCGAGTCGGCGGCCAGGTGCGTCAGCATGAAACCGCTGAGCGCCATCGCCGTACCGGCCAGCAGCAAGGAGGGCCGCGTGCCGCGCGCACCCACCAGCCGCCCAGACAGGGGCGAGCAGACCATGGTCGCCAGCGCCAGCGGCAAGGTGCAGAGGCCGGTCTGGAACGAGGACAGCCCGCGAACCTCCTGCAGGTACAGCGCGTTGAGAAACAGGAACCCGGCGAAGGCCGAGAAGCTGCACACCGCAATGGCGGCGGCGCTGCTGAAGGGCACGCTGCGGAAAAAGCGCAGGTCCAGCAAGGGATCGACTCGGCGCGGCTCGTACAGCAGCAGCCCGATCACCGCCAACGCGGACGTTGCGAACAGGCCGGCGATCGCCGCCGAGGCCCAGTGCATGCGCGGGCCTTCGATCACCGCATAGGTCAGCGTGGCCAGCGCCGTGAACACCAGCAACTGCCCCAGCGGATCGACGCGCCGGGCACGCGGCGCCTTCGACTCGGGCACGTAAAGCGCCGCCAGCACGATCGCCGCCGCCCCGATCGGCAGGTTGATCCAGAAGATCGAGCGCCAGCCGATGCTCTGCGTCAGCGCGCCGCCGATCAGCGGCCCCAGCGCCATCGAAATGCCGACCACGGCGCCCCACATACCGATGGCGCGCGCACGCGCCCTGGGCTCGGTGAAGGTATTGGCGATGATCGACATCGCCACCGGATTGAGCATCGCCGCGCCCAGCGCCTGGATCACGCGGAAGGCGATCAGCCTGTGCACGTCGGGCGCCAGGCTGCACATCAGGGAGCCGAGCATGAACAGGCTCATGCCGGTCTGAAATATCCGCCGGCGGCCGAAGCGGTCGGCCGTCGAGCCGGCCAGCATCAGCAGGCTCGCCACCACCATGGTGTAGGCATCGATCACCCATTGCAGCCCGGAGATCGACGCGGCGAGGTCATGGCGTATCGACGGCAGGGCGACATTGACGATGGTGGCGTCCATCGAAACCATCAGCAGGCTGAGGCAGCAGATCGCAAGCACCAGATTCGGCCGCAGCGGCCGGGAAACCACCGCCTGCGCATTAACAGTTGTAATCATACAACTATTTTATATTTGCAATAGTTGTAAGTCAACAATCATTGCAGAACCGCGCCTGGATGCGACTGCGCGCCCTGACCGCCAGTTCCGGCGCTGATGGCGGATTTGCGCGATTGCTGTGGGCTAGCGCACCGACCTGGCGGCCCACCAGGGTCCATGGTGACGACAGTCAACCGCATCCCTTCGGTTGACGCGCATCGCCAGGCCGGCCTTGTCGAAAACCGATTCCGGGTTAGCAGCGTGGAAGAACGTCAATGGCCCGCACCAGGACCAAGGAGTTCGTCATGAAAAGATTGATTGCGTGTTCCATCTTCGGACTGTGCCTGGCACTGCCGAATATATCCGCGGCGCAGGGCGGTCACGGCGGCGGTCACGGTGGCGGCGGCCGTGGCGGCGGCGGTCACGGCGGCGGCTATGGCGGCGGCCGCGGCGGCGGTCAAAGAGGCGGCGGCTATGGCCGCGGATTTTACGGTCACGGCGGCGGCTACGGTGGTTACGGTTATGGTGGCTACGGCTATGGCTACCCGTTCGGTTCGGCCGGTTACTACTACGGCCCACCGCCTCCCGTGTATTACGGGCCGCCGGTTTATCCAGGCTACCCGCCGCAGCCCGCATACGGACCTTGAACGGCATGCAATCTCAAAAGCGGATCGGCGCGATATAAGCCGCCTTTACGCCTTCCGCCACTGACGTATCCGCGCCGAACAGGCGCGCTGCGGCAACCCGACCGCTCACCGCGTCAGAGCACAAGGCCTCCACCCTCTCCGGCCTGGGCCTTGGCTCCCGCCGCCGCGCGCCGCCGTACCGCCGTGGGCGTCATGCCGAACCAGCGTCGGCAGGCGCGAGTGAACACCGATTGCTCCGAGTGTCCGAGCAGCCCGGCCAGCTGGGTCAGCGGGATGCGCGTCTCGCACAGATAGCGCAGCGCCATTTCCTGCCGCACCGCCTCGCGCAGCGCCTCGAAGCTGGTCCGCTCGGCGGCGAGATGGCGCTGCAGGGTGCGCGGGTGCATGCCGAGCAGCCCCGCCACCGCGGTCTTGCCGCCCTGGGTGGTGCCCATGGTCCGCTGCAGGGCGTGCCGCACACGCACCGCCACCGTCTGCCCCGGATGGCCGAAGTGCTGCGCCAGGTAGTCCACCGCGATCTGCCGCAGCGCCTGGTTCACTGCCTGCAGGCTCAGCTCGAAGGTGGCGCGCGCGATATGCAGGCCGGCGTGCGGCCGCGCGGCGCGCACCGGCGCGCCGAAGAAACGCGTATACGCCTTCAGCGGCGCGACCGGCGTGTGCGGCAGCGTCACCGCCTGCAAGGCGTAGCGCTTGCCGGCGAGCAGTTCGACCATGTGGTGCACATCGCCCAGGCACACATCCAGGGTCTGCCGCAGTGCGGTCTGTCCCGGCAGATGCAGCTCGAAACGCACCTCCACCGCGCCGGGCACCTCCTCGCTGCGCGGATACACGGTCAGCACCATGCCCGGGCTGTGCACGAACAGGTAGCGCGAGGCGGTATCCAGCGCGGCAGCCACGGTCGGTGCGTTCTGCATGGCGATGGCCAGCGGCCCGAGCACGGAAATGTCCTGGCTGTCGGCCAGGCGCAGGCCGAAGTCCGGGCACTGCGTCACGCCGGCGCTGGCTTCGAGCAGGTGCACCACCGCACGCAGCGGCAGCAGCGCGTCGTCATCTTCCAGCGCTTCCGGCGCGATGCGGTAACGCCGCAGCAGGGCGCCGGGATCGGCGCCGAGCTCTCGCATTAGCGTCCCGTAGCCGCGCAACCCGCTGGCCCGCACCATGGCAGTCATGTCTCGAAACGTCTAATTTTTGTCTCAAAATGTCAAGTCATGATCCGGCGCGGGCGGCACACTAGACCCCGTTAAGAAACCAAGCCCGGCCATCCAGGGCAGCGTCACCCCATAAAAGAGGAGAGCGGCATGAGCCAACACTTTGACGTCCTGATCATCGGCGCCGGCCTGTCCGGCATCGGTGCCGCCTGCCACCTGGCGATGGAGTGCCCCGGCAAGCGCGTCGGCATCCTGGAACGGCGCAACGCCATCGGCGGCACCTGGGATCTGTTCCGCTACCCCGGCATCCGCTCAGACTCCGACATGTTCAGCTTCGGCTTCAAGTTCCGTCCCTGGAACGAGCTGAAAGTGCTGGCTGACGACCCCGCCATTCGCCAGTACGTCACCGACACCGCGCGCCAGTACGGCATCGACAAGCTGATCCAATACGGCCTCAAGACCATCGCCGCAGACTGGTCCAGCGAGCAGCGCTGCTGGACCGTCACCGCCCTGCACGAAGCCAGCGGCGAGACGCGCAGTTACCGCGCCAATTTCCTCATCGGCGCCACCGGCTACTACAACTACGACCAGGGCTTCCTGCCGCACTTCCCCGGCGAGGAGCGCTACAAGGGCCAGCGCATCCACCCACAGCACTGGCCGGAAAATCTCGACTACCGCGGCAAGCGCGTCGTGGTAATCGGCAGCGGCGCCACCGCTGTGACCCTGGTGCCGGCGATGGCCGCCGACGCCGCCCATATCACCATGCTACAGCGCTCGCCCAGCTACATCTTCTCGGTGCCGGGCTTCGACAAGATCTCCGCCGTGCTGCGCCACCTGCTGCCGGAAAAGTGGGTCTATGCCATGGCGCGCAAACGCAACATCGTGATCCAGCGTTGGCTCTACTTGGCCGCCAGGCGCTGGCCGGAGCAGGTGCGCAAGCTGCTGCTCGCCGGCGTGCGCGGGCAGCTAAAGAACAAGGACGACATGCGCCACTTCACCCCGCGCTACATGCCCTGGGACGAGCGCCTGTGCGCGGTGCCGGACGCCGACCTGTTCAAGGCCCTCAACAGCGGCAAGGCCTCGGTGGTCACCGACGAGATCGAGACCTTCACCGAGAGCGGCATCCAGCTCAAATCCGGCCAGACGCTCGATGCGGACATCATCATCACCGCCACCGGCCTGCAGATCCAGGTGCTCGGCGGCACCGAGCTGCGCGTCGACCAGCAGCTGCGCCCCGTCGGCGCCGCCATGACCTACAAGGGCGTGCTGATGCAGGACATCCCCAACATGGCCTGGATCGTCGGCTACACCAATGCGCCGTGGACGCTGAAAGCCGATATCGCCTCGCACTACATCTGCCGTCTGATCAAGCACATGGATGCCAAGGACCTGGCCGTGGCCACGCCACGCACCATCGAACCCTGTCTGGAGAACGAAACCATCTTCGGCGCGCTCGGCTCCGGCTACGTCCGCCGCGCCAGCAAGCTGCTGCCGCGTCAGGGCCGCGATCTGCCCTGGCGCGTGCTGCATCACTACGAGCGCGACAGCGAGATGCTGCTCAACCAGCCCATCGAGGATGGCGTGCTGGAATTCATGCCGGCGCGCGAGGCGTCATCGAAGAACGCAGTCGCACTGGCGGCCTGAACAAGCTCGTGGCGGTGCCGGATGTCGGTTCCGGCACCGCTTCGGCCCGCGCAGCGCAACAGGACCGAAGGCGTGGGAAGCAGAGTTCCATTCTTCCGCCGTCCCTGCCGCCCCGGACGAATAGCCAACCCGTTTCCGGGTGTCCGGGAAAAGCCTCCGGAACAATGCAGCAATCTTTAAGCGCTCATTTTAAGCTAAGGGATTGCGGTCACTTCCTTCGATCCGCATAGATGCTTGCCTGCACGAAACAGGACTGCCAATTCAGTCGCGGGCATCGGCCGCGCCAGCAAGAATCCCTGGGCCTGATCGCAGCCGTGCGCGCGCAGGAAATCGAGTTGCTCAATGGTTTCGACACCTTCGGCAATCACCTCCAGTTTCAAGCTGTGCGCCATGCTGATGATGGCCATGGTGATCGCGGCATCTTCAGTGTCACTGGTGACATCGCGAATGAAGGCGCGATCGATTTTCAAGGTATCGATCGGAAAGCGCCGCAAGTAGGCGAGACTCGAATAGCCGGTACCGAAGTCATCGATCGAAATGCGGATTCCCAGAGATTTCAGGTTTCGAAGAATGCCGACCGTCTTCTCGGCCTCCGACATCAGGGTACTTTCCGTCAACTCGAATTCAAGCAGGTTGGAAGCGATGTGATGCTCTAGCAAGGCTTTTTCCGCCGCCCGTGCGAAATCGAGTACGGTGATGTTGCCGCTGCCGGCCCGTCTCGCAGGCAGGTCGTCCTCAATTTTGTCCGCGAGCAGGAACTGCCTTCCGGAAACATTGACCGCTACCGCAACCGGCCCCAGCCCGGTGCGTTCCCATTCCGCAATTTGTTTGCACGCGGTATCGATGACCCAGGCACCTACCGCCTCGATCAGGCCTGTTTCTTCGAGAACGGGAATGAAGTCGCCGGGCAAAATGAGTCCATGCCCCGGGCGATTCCAGCGAATCAGCGCCTCGACTCCGGTCCATTGCCCGCTATTGATCTGCATGGTTGGCTGGTAGTGCAATACGAATTCGTCATTCGCAATGGCCTTGCGCAGCGCATTCTCAAGATCATGCTTCTCTTGCGCACGTGAATTCATTTCCGCGGTGTAGAAGCGATAAGTATCGCGGCCCGCGCTTTTTGCCTCGTACATGGCGGTATCGGCATATTTCATCAGGGTCGCGGCATCCGATGAATCGGCGGGAAACACGGTGATGCCGACGCTCGCGGTCACGGTGACGTCGTGACCATCCAGATCGAAGGGCTGGTGCAGCTCGTTGATGATCGTGTTGGCGACGATCGCGACCGCATGCGGATCGCTGGGGTTCATCAGGATCAGCGCGAACTCGTCTCCGCCGAGACGCCCGAGTATATCGGTGGCCCGCAGGCATTTGATCATGCGGTCGCTGACCTTGCGCAAAAGCTCATCGCCCAGCGCATGTCCGAGGGTATCGTTCACATTCTTGAACCGGTCAAGTGCGATAAATAATACCGAGACGAAAAGAGCCTGCGCCCTGGCCACAACCAGCGCCCGTTCCAGCGATTCGCAGTAGTGCCTTCGATTCGGAAGACCGGTCAGTGGGTCAAAGTGTGTCAGCTCCAGCAAACGATCTTCCGCAACTTTACGATCGGTGATGTCCTCCATGATCCCGGCAATCTGATAGATCGCTCCCTCGGAATCCTCGATCGGGAAGGTCCGGATATGCACCCAGCGCACAATCCCGTCGGGCCGCATGACCCGGCAATCCTGATCAATGCCGCCATGCCCAAATTTGCTTGCCTGGAGGCGAGTCCGTTGCGCGGAGTCACCCTCGCGCGTGACTGTGATGCTCTTGGTCGCAAACTTGCTCGCTTCGTGGCGAATCCGTAGCGCGTCATCCGGATGGATGACTTCAATGATCTTGTCAGTGCTGTCCCCGGCGACCATGCGCCATCCGGTCACCTTCTCCCAAATGGGATTGACATAAAGAATCTTGCCGCTTTCCGCATCGCCGATCCACAAAGCCTCGGGCATGTTGATCGCCAACTGCCGGAACATTTCCTCCACCCCACGCAGTTTCTCTTCCGTCCGCTTGCGCGCGGTGTTATCGGTACCGATCAGCAGATAACCAATGATGGCGCCTTGATCGTCGCGCAGCGCGGTCACCGACACCACCGCCGGGAAACGGCTGCCGTCCTTGCGGAAGTAGGTCAGCTCGTAAATGTCCTCGATGCCGCGCGATGCCTTGAAAACGAGCGCCTCGAACCCCG
>JAMFRN010000085.1 GCA_026224805.1 Nevskia soli | reverse complement strand
GTGACCAGGCCCGGCGAACTGACGCTGGACTATATTTCCGGCCGGCGCCAGTGCTACATCCGGCCGCTGCGGCTGTACCTGGCGCTGAGCGTGGTGTTCTTCGCCGTCTCCGGACTGGTCGGTCATCACGCCTGGATGCAGCCGGATCCGGGCGACGAAGACAAGCCGCTGTTCACGCTGGGGAGCGACGCAGCGCCGCAGGGCGACGCGAAGCAAGCGGCAACGACCGGCGCCGGCAACGCCGCCCCTGCTGCGCCCGCCAAGCAGCCCGGCAGCGATGTAAGCAAGCTCCCGGACGGCGATTTCGACCAACTGCTCCATTTCAAGACCGGCTACCCGCTGCTGGACGCGCGTATCCACACGTACTTCAGTCAGACGCAGAAGCAGGCAGGGGCCCAGCTCAGCCGCGCCATCGACAACGATGCGCCGATTGCGATGTTCTTCCTGCTGCCGCTGTTCGCCGGCCTGCTGCAGCTGGCCTATCTGCGGCATCATCTGCGCTATGGCGTGCACCTGCTGTTTTCCCTGCATTACCACGCTTTCGTGTTCCTGGATCTGCTGTTGCAGCAGATACCCTGGCCGTCGATCGTGAATGCGGTGTTGAATGTCGCCATCCCGGTGTATCTGGTGATGGCGTTGCGGCGCGTCTACGGGGGGCGGTGGTGGTCGACCGGAATCGGCGTGGCGGGCCTGCTGCTGGTTTATTCGATCCTGATCGGCATTACCATGTTCGCCGCCGCCGTGATTTCGATCATCGCCAGCGGCTGACCTTTCGATCTTCTATCGGCTCATTTCGTGAACGACTACGACATTGCGATCATCGGCGGCGGCCTGGTCGGCGCCAGCCTGGCGGTGGCCCTGGCCGAATCGCCTCTGCGCGTGGTGCTGGTCGAAGCCGCGGCGCCGCCGGCCAGCAGCCCGCTTTGGGACGAGCGCTGTATCGCGCTCAACGATGCCAGCCAGCGCATCTTCGACAGCTACGGCGTATGGGAAGCGCTGCGGGACGATGCCGCGCCGATCGTGGCGACGCATATTTCCGAGCGCGGCCGCTTTGGCACGGCGCGCTTTGCCGCGAGCGAGGCAGGCTTGCCGGCGCTGGGCTATAACGTGCCGCTACGCGCCATCGGCGCCGCGCTGTCGGCGCGCATGCAGGGACTGAAGAATCTGACCCTGTTGGAGCCGGCGCGCCTGTCCGCGCTGAAGCCCGGCGCGGACGCGGTGGAATTGACCATCGAGTCGGGCGGCGCCACGCGGACACTCTCGGCGCGGCTGGTCGCCGCCGCGGATGGCGCCCGCTCGGCGGTGCGCGACCTGCTGGGCATTGCCGCCGAGCGCCGCGACTATGCCCAGCACGCCATCGTCAGCGCGGTGCGGCTGTCGCGCCCGCACCAGGGCGTGGCCTATGAGCGCTTCACCCCGGAAGGTCCCATCGCGCTCATTCCCAAGCCGGATCAGGCGGCCTCGCTGGTATGGACTCTGCCGGACGAGCAGGTCGAGGCGCGCCTGGCACTGAGCGATGCCGAATACCTGGCGCTGGCACAGGACTGCTTCGGCGGCCGGCTGGGCCGCTTCACCGAGCTGGGCCGGCGCTGGTCGCATCCCTTGGCGCGGGTGCTCAGCCGCAGCCTCACGGCGCCGCGCACCGTGTTCATCGGCAACGCCGCGCAAAGCCTGCACCCGGTGGCGGCGCAGGGCTTCAACCTGGGCCTGCGCGATGTGGCGGCGCTGGCGGCCGGCATTGCTGAAGCCGCTGATCCGGGCACCGAGGCGACCCTAGCGGCTTACGCCGAACGCCGCGAGCAGGATCGCGGCCGGGTCAGCGATTTCACCGACCTGATGGTGCGTGCCTTCTCCAACCGCGTGCCGTTCCTGGCGCAAGCGCGTCACTGGGGGCTAGTGGCGGTGGAACTGGCGCCGCCCCTGCGCAACGCGGTGCTGCGCCAGCACCTCGGACACCTGGGCTTGCCGCGCGCAACATCATCGGCTGCTGCAGAAATCTCTCCCGCTGCTAAAGTCCCCTCTCCCCTTGGGGGAGAGGGCTAGGGGTAGCCCATGCGCCTCCGCCACGGTTCCGCGCGTGGTTTGCGCGAGCGTTCCACCGATGCGGAAAGGCTGCTCTGGAGTCGGCTGCGCAACCGGCAGCTTTTGGGCTGCAAATTCCGGCGGCAGCAGCCCATCGGGCCGTACGTTGTCGACCTTGTTTGTCTTGAGCACCGTCTGGTGATCAAACTGGACGGCGGCCAGCATGCGGAACGGCAGTCGCAGGATGAGGTCCGCACGGCCTTTTTGCAGAAGGAAGGTAATCGCGTACTTGGATTCTGGAACAATCAGATTTTCGGTGAACTGGATTCGGTATTGGACGTCATTTATTCGACCTTGGCGGGCTCGGCCTACCCCTCACCCAACCCTCTTCCCTTTACCTGGCTGCCCGGTGGCCGCGGGCAAGGAGAGAGGGCTTAATGAGCGCTGATTCCAAGGTGAGCGATTCGTTCGAGATCATTGTCGTCGGCGGTGGCCCGGTCGGCGCGGCCGCTGCGTCGGCGCTGTCCCGGCAGGGCTTCAAGGTCGCCCTGCTGGAGCGTGGCAGCGCACCGCCGCCATACGCCGCGGCGGACTACGATTTGCGGGTCTACGCCCTGGCGCCGCACTCGGCGCGGCTGCTCGACGATCTGGGCATATGGCCGGACTTGCTGGCCCGGCGCGCCAGTCCCTACACCGGCATGCGCGTCTGGGAGCGCGGGCCGGAGCACGCGCTGCGTTTCGATTGCGCCGATACCGGCCGGGCCGAACTGGGCTGGATCGTGGAACACAGCCTGGTGGTCGATGCACTCTGGGCCGGCCTGGGCAGCGTGGTCCGCTACGAGCGCGCGGTGATCGAATCCGCCCGATTCGACGATTCCTGCACCAGCCTGCGGTTGGCCGATGGCAGCGAACTGCGCGCGCGGCTGGTGGTGGCGGCCGATGGCGCCGATTCGCAGCTGCGCGGCCTGGCCGGCATCGACACGGTGGGCTGGGGCTATGCGCAGCGTGCCATCGTCTGCCATGTGCAGACGCAGCAGCCGCATCGCGCCATTGCCCGGCAGCGCTTTCTGGCCAGCGGGCCGCTGGCCTTCCTGCCGCTGGCGGATGGACGTTGTTCCATTGTCTGGTCGGCGGAAGAGACGCTGGTGCAGGAGTTGCTGGCCCTGGACGATGCCGCCTTCATGGCGCGGCTGGGCCAGGCACTGGAACATGCCCTGGGTGAGGTGGTGCAGGTCACGCCGCGCATTTCCTTCCCGCTGCGCCTGCTGCATGCGCAGGACTATGCGCGGGCCGGCCTGGTGCTGGTCGGCGACGCCGCGCACGCCATCCATCCGCTGGCCGGGCAGGGGGTCAACCTGGGCTTCGCCGACGTGCAGCAGCTGGCGGCGACGCTGGTGGAAGCACGTGATGCCGGCCGCGACTGGTCCGGCCTGCGCAACCTGCAGCGCTACGGCCGCGCGCGCAAGGCGGCCAACCTAGAGATGCTGGCGTTGACCGAAGGCCTGTACCGCGCTTTCCGTCTGCGCCTGCCTGGGCTGAAGGCGGCGCTGGGCCTGGGCATGGAGGCGGTGGACAGGCTGGGGCCGCTGCGCGCCTGGCTGGCGCGGCAGGCGGCGAACGCCTGAATCCCATCCTGGCGATTCAGTTCGCCAGCACCTGTTCGCCCAGTTTTCCGGGAATCGCCCTCCGATCATAATGGCGGTAGCGCTGCGCGAACTGTTCCGCGCATGCGCGTAGCTGTGTATCGGCAAGCACTTGTTCCAGCGCGGCCTGGGGATTGAACTCACCCTGCCGCGGCGCCGCCACTGCGGCGCCGAGCTGTTCGGCGCGGCGCGCCACCAGCGATCGCTCCAGGTTGTCCGGCCAGAGCAGGCCGGGCTTGCCGGCGAGCAGCATTTCCGCCACGGTGCCGTGCGCCGCGTAATGCAGGTAGGCATCGCATTCCTGCGCTGCCTGCCGCAGGTTGATCGACTGGCCGATGACTTCGAATCCCGGCCGCAGATGCGGCCTGATCCGTTCGGGCTCGATTTCGGCGATGCGCAGCAGCACCCGGGCCTTGCTGGCGGACAGGACCTTGAGCATGGTTTCCAGATGCGGGTGCGGGCGCAGATAGGCCAGTACGCGCGGTGCCGTGCCGGCCGGCCATGCTGGCGCCGCACCCACGGCGTAGTCCGGCACGCCCAGAAAGAATTCCGCGCGCGGCGTTTCGTAGTGATCCAGTTCCGGATAGGTGAGCAGGGCGCGGGCGCAGCCGGCGTAGATGGCCTGCAGGTTTTCGTACGGCGGCAGGCGCAGACGCTGCAACGCCCCGTTCAGCTCGATCAGCACCTGCTCCTCGTTGTGGACCAGTTGCGCTTCCGGCACCGCTGCCCAGGGCTGAAAGCCGGGAAAAGGGTGTCGCAGCGGCGGCAGGTCGAAGCCACTGCCGATGGCGGCGGCGGGGAGATCCAGGCTGCGCGCGGCGATCAGCGCGATCGGGCTGTGGTCCACCACCAGCCGGTCGACCCGCCAGGTGCGCAGCAATTCGCGCCATGCGGCGATGCGCGCGGCCAGCCCGACCGGGTCGTCGAATCCGACGTTATGCAGCAGGCTGGCGTAGCTGAGCTGCAATTCCACCGGATTACGCCCATTGCCCAGGCGCACCGGCGCCTGCAACACTGGGCCGAGTTCGTGCTCCAGGAATTCCGCGGCGTTTTCCAGCATGCGCACCGCGAACAGGCACTGATGGCCGGCGGCATGCAATTGCCGCGCGGCGATGCGCAGGCTGGCCAGATGGCCGTAGCCGCCGCCGAGTTCCCAGGCCAGCAGGATCCTCGCCATCAGCCCGGGATCACCAGCATTCGGCCACTTCCCGCAGCGGGAACGGGATGCCGACCCGCTCCCACAACGCGGCCACGCGCTGCAATGCGGGCTGCGCCCGCTCGACCCAGTCCGGGTGGCGCTGCCGCGCCGCCGCGCTGACCTTGAATTCGCCCGGCGCCAGCGCACTGTCATAACGCTGGTGGAAGGTTTGCGCCAGCGCCTGGAGGCGCTCCTTGCCGTATACCACCACGCGCAGGTCACGGTTGGCGGACAGGCCGGTGGTAGCCACGTAGTAGTGGTACTGCTCCCAGTAGCGCAGATAGGCGTCGAAGTAATCCATCCGCGCCAGCTCATCCTCGGTGCAGCCGGTATACAGCAGATCGCGCCGGCACCAGTCCTCGATGTTGGAGCGGATGGCGAAGTACCCATCCGCCGGCAGCCCGCCGGATTTTTCGTAGGTGGAGACACAGGCGGCCACCGGGTGGCGCAGGGTGATCAGATGTTCCACCGCCTCACCCAGAATGCGGTGGAAAAAGCCGCCGGCATAGATGCCCTTGGTCAGTTTCTTCGGCACCACGATGCGGCCCTGGTGCGGCGCGCGCGCGCCGAAGAACAGCTCCACCATGCTCAGGTACTCGGCCATGGTGTGCAGGCTGCGCACCCAGCTGTTGGCTGCCGGGGCGATCTCGAACGGCCCGGCCTCGGGAAAGCCGTCATGGGCCACGGCGAAAGGCACGCTGCGCGGCGCCATGCCCAGGGCACGATACAGCTCGGCGGTGAGATAGGAGCCGCCGGTGCGCGGAATGCCGATGACGTTGATGAAGTGGAAGCGCTGCTGCAGTTCCGCGATCGGCTTGAAGTCGCCGACCAGCAGGGCCATTAGCAGGCCGTAGGCGCGGCCGATGTGGGCGCGGCCTTGTTCGTCGTTCATCACTCCGGCCGCCGCGGCTTCGGCACGGCGCTGCAATTCGGGCATGCCGAAATTGAGCGCTTCGGAAGTCTGGTCGGCCCATTCGCCATCGTCGAAGGGCCGGCCCTCGATCAGATGGGCGAGGAAATCGATGAATACCGGCGACACCGGCAGTTCGCGGTCGGTCAGGCGGATTTCAACGCCCATCGGGTTCCACCCTCCAAACGGCTTTACGCAAATACGATTGTTGGGATGGTGGCGGCTTACTCATCTAGCGGCTCTGCGTCATATCGAGCAGCCGGCCGAAATTTTCCAGCGACAGCAGGTGCGCGTAGACCGCGCGCAACTCGCCCTTGCGCATCAGCAGCTTCTGCTCGCGCGCGCCGAGCGCGTTGAGCCGGTCCTCGTCGACACGGTGCAGTCCCTGCAGGCGCATCTGCTGGCCGCCGCTGCTCGGCAGCGCCAAGGCGTCGAATGGCGTGAACAGTCCGAACGCTTCAAGGCGGCGGCTGAAGGCGCGTGTTTGCTGCCGGGCGTTTTCCATCGCTTCGATCAGGTCCTGCATCGGTTTCCATTCCGCCCTGGCTTCGCCCTTCGCGTTGAAATACGGCGTCGCTGATGGCGCGAGCTGATCCGGCTGCACGCAGATCAGATGCCGCGGTTCGGCGCCGTCGACCGCCGGCACTACGGCGATGCAGAAAGGGTGGCGGCGCACATAGGCAGGGATGTAGGTGCCGGGTTTCCATTGCCCCTTGCCGTCGACGAACAGGTTCTCGTGCGCGCGTAATCCGAGCAGCGCCACCGGCAGATACTCCCCGCTGCTGCTCTCGCGTACGAAGGCGATGGGGTAATCGGCGCAGGCCTTGGCCAATTCCACCGCGTTGAGAAACACGCTGTTGAGCTTGCTGGACCAGGCCTGGTTATGGTCCGGCCGGACGGACAGGCCGGCATGCTGGTGCCGATCCAGCGCGATGAGCGCGCTGTAACCGGGCGGCAGTTGGAAGCTGATCTGTTCCATGCGGCGATATTAACAGCGGTTACACCACGATTCGCGTAACCCCTGTTTCACCCGGCGCAAGTTGCCGGATTCGGCGTGGGATCCGCCTGCAGGAAATGCGGCTCGAGCGGCAGCAGGATGTTGGTGCCGTCGGGCAACACCAGCAGGTACTGGCCTTCGAGCAAGGTCACGGTGCCGCCGGCATCGGTGACGACGATGCTGTGCGCATACACGGTGGCGACGATGCCGCCGAGCGGGTTGATTCCCGGCGGCAGGACGGCGGCGATTTGCGGGTCGGTGGCGCAGGTGGCGTCGCAGATCACCACCAGGTAGTCGGTGCCGCGGATGCCGATGGTGGCGACCGGGGTGGTCACTTGGTAGTCGTCGTGGTTGATCTTGCCGATCGCCCCGCTGATGGAACGGAAGCCGCCCTTGAGCAGGCTGAAGAAGGCGCGCGAGACGCCGCTCTGCGTGTCCTGCTGGGCCACCGCCAGCGGCGCCACCGGGGTTGGCGCGGCGGCGGCCGGCGGCGCAGCCGGAGCCGGCGGTGTTGCCGGTTTGGGCTCCGGCGCCGGAGTGTCGACGGTGCCGCTGTGATTGGCGAAATCCACCACATGAAAGCGGCTGTTGGGACGCAGCAGGAAATAGCCGCCGTCGCTGAACTTGAGATCGACGTAGCTGTTGGCGCTGGAATGGATGACTTCGCCGGAATAGACCGCATCGCCCTTGGCCAGGGTGCGGATTCCGCTTTCGGCGGACGAGGCGGTGCCGCGGCCGGTGAGCAGGGTCACGTTCGCCGCCGGCGTGGCAGCGGCGGCCGCAGCCGGCAGCGACAGCAGCAACAAGGCGGCTCCGAGGATGCGCCGGGAGAACTTCATTGCGCGCCTCCGATGCCGCAGCTCAGCGTCTGCTGGGTGCTGGTCCTGATGTCGATGCGGCCCTTGTTGGCGTTGTTCACGCCCGGGTCGTTGATGTCGCCCCCATCGCCGCTATAGGCGAGCACCCCGGTATCCGGCTGGTCGATGGTGTAATCATCGGTGGTTAGCGGGATGCTTGCCAGGGAAATCTGCTGTGGCTGGCTGCTCAGCACCTCGGTGCCCAGCACCACCACCTGGCCGTTGCTGCTGATGGTGTCCGGATACAGCGTCGAGCCTGAGGTGGCGAACACCAGGTTGGTATTGCTGCTCAGGGCGAAGTGCTGGGTGCCGTTGCCGACCTGGATGTTGCCGGTTTGCGGGGTGCCGCCGAATACCAGGGTGGCAATCCCGGGCAGCGGCTGCGTCAGGCTGACGTTGAGCAGCGCGGCGGGATTGCTCGGCAGGTAGTCGACGAACATGTTGCTATTGCCGCTCAGCGCGGTGGGCAATTGCAGGGTCGGCGCCTCGATGAACAGGTAGCCGCCGGCAATGCTGATCTGGCCCAGGGTGACGCCTCCAGCTGCGGCAAAGCTGGCATTGGGCCCATGCGTGGGCACCGCCAGCGTCGGCGCCTTGGCATGGATCTTCGCCAGCAGGGCCGAGTCGCTGCCGAAAGCGGCGCTGCCGCTGCCGACGCTCAGGCTGGCGCTGCTGAAGTTGATGCTGCCGCCGCGCACCGACAGGGCGCCGGCGTCGATGGTGGAACTGCCGGCACCGCTGCCGACCGCGCCGGTGCCGGTGAGCGCCACCGCGCCGCCGTCGAGCACGGCGCCGTTGGCGAGCTGGATGCTGCCGCCGTTGATGGAGAGTTGCGCGGCCTTCAGCGCGGAATTGTCGATGGCGACATTGCTACTGCTGGTTACGGTGACGCTGGAATTGGCGGTGAACAGGGCTTGCGGCGCGGAGGCCAGACTATCGAACTGGCCGGGATCGCCGATGGAGCTGCCGCCGTTGATAGTGATGTCGCCGCTGGCATTGAGCGCCACCGTCTGTGCCAGCACGCTGCTGTCGCTGATATTCAGGGTGCCGCCGCTGGTGATGGCGGCGCTGCCGGCATTGATCGACGAGTTGCCGATGCTGGTGTTGCCGCCGGCGGCCAGGGTGAAGTTGCCGGTGGCGTTGATGATGCTGCCGCTGATGGTTACCGCCTGGCCGGTGGACAGGGCGATGCCGGCGCCGCTGAGGTCGCCGAAGCTCAGCGTTCCATCGGCTGCGCTGAGGTTGATATTGCCGCCAGCGGTGACCGGCGAGGCGATGGCCAGATTGCCGCCGCTGGCATCGACGGTGAGCGTGCCGCTGGCGCTGATGCCATTGCCGGCGATGAGGCTGACGGATTGACCCGTAACATTGCCGGCCAGCGCGAGGGTGCCGCTGCCCTGGACGCTCAACGCGCCGCTGGCGCCGAGGTTGCCCAGGTTCAGGTTACCGCCGGCATCGCTCACACTGAGCGCGCCGCTGCTGGCATCCAGGCTGCCGGCGCTGAGGTTGCCGCTACCGGCGGCGAGGGTGACGCTGCCGGCGGTGATGTTCGCGCTGGTGGTGCTCAATCCGCCGGAGGCGCTGAGATTCACCATGGTCAGGCCGCCTTCGCCGCCGGACAGGGTGCCCAGCGCGATGGTGCCGCTGCTGCCGGTGGTGACCACGCTGATGGCGCTGCCCTGGGTGAGAAGATTGCCGGCGGTGATGCTGCCGTTGGTGGCGCCGAGCTGGATGTTGCCGCCGGCATTGACATTGCCCAGCAACACGTTGTTGCCGCCATCCATGACGGTGACGCCGCCGGCGGCAATGAGATTGCCGGTGGTGATGGCGCCCGTGCCATCGTTCAGGTTGATCGCCCCGCTGCCCGCGACCACGTTCCCCGTGCTGAGGCTGCCGCTGCCCACGTTCGCGGTGAAGCCCCCGCCGACGTCGACGCTACCGATGCTGAGGCTGGCATCGGTGAGGGTGAAGGTGACGCTGGGCGTGGCGGCAAAATTCAGGCTGCCGATGCTCAGCGTCTGTCCGGCAACATCGCCCAGGGAGAAGAAGAAATTGTTGCCGGTGACGGTGACATTGCCAACCTGCTCGTTGCCCGTGGCTAGGTTGGTGAAGATCTGGTTGGCGCTGATGTTGCCGGTGTTCAGATTGCCGCTGCCGTTCACCGTGATGGTGATCACGCCGGTGGAGCTGAGATTGCCGTAGTTGGCGCTGCCGTTGCTGGTCGTTGCGCTGACGCTGGATGCGCTGACCTGGCCGACTGTGAGGGCGCCGTTCGACAGCAGGGTGAGCGTGCCGCTGTTGGCGCTGAGGGCGCCGGTGTGCACCGCGCCGCCGCTGTTGCTGATGCTCAGGGCGCCGCTGTTGGCGGTGAGGGCGCCGAAGCTGAGAATGCCGGCACCGGCACTCAGCGTAATGGTTCCGGCCGTGATGCTGGAGCTGCCGCTGGAGAGGGAGCCGCCGGCGGTGAGATCGACGCTGCTCAGGATGCCTTCGCCCGCGGACAGCGTTCCCACCGCGACATTACCGCTGGCGCTGACATCGATCACGCCGCTGCCGGAGGCGAGATTGCCGGTCCCGATGGGCCCGCTGTTGTTGGTCAGCACGACACTGCCGTCGGCGTTGACATTGCCCAGGCTCAGGGTGCCGCCGGCTTCGCTGATGTTGATTCCACTGGAAGTGGCGTTGAGGTTGCCGAAGACGAGATTGCCGGACCCCGCCGACAGGGTAATGCTGCCGGCGGTGATGTTGGTGCTGGCGGTGGACAGGGTGCCGGAGGATTCCAGGCTGACACTGGTCAGCGCGCCGCCGTTGCTGCCTCCGGACAAGGTGCCCAGCTTGATGCCGCCGCCGCCGGTGGTAGTGGCGCTGATTGCGTTGTTGAAGGCGCTGAGGTTGCCGGTGCTGATGCCGGCGCCGTTGTTGCCGGTCAGGCTGATGCCGCCATTGGTGGCGGTGAGCGAGCCGAAGCTAAGGGTTCCGGCTCCGGCAGCCAGGGTAATGGTGCCGGCAGTGAAGCTGGTGTTGGCGACGCTCAAGGTGCCGGAGGACTCCAGGGTGATGCTGCTCGGCGTGGCTCCCTCCGATCTCGCCGACAGTGTTCCCAGGTTGATATTGCCGCCGTTCTTGCTGATGGCACTGATGCCGCCGTTGCTGGCGATATTGCCGGCATCAAGATTGCCGTCGGTGGCGGTGAGGCTGACGCCGGTGCCGCCGGTGATGGTGGAGAGCGCCAGGCTGGCGCCGGAGAGGCTGGCGGTGGTGCCGGCGGACAGGGCATTGCCGCCATTGGAGTTGATCTGGCCGCTGGCGGTGAAATCCAGGCCGCCGTTGGCGCTGACGGTATCGGTGTAAGTGATGCCGCCCTGCAGCGACGACACGGTGATACCGCCGCTGGCGGTGGTGCTGTCGCCGGCATTGAGGGTGATGTTGCCGCTCTTGTTGGTGATGGCAATGCC
>JAMFRN010000084.1 GCA_026224805.1 Nevskia soli | reverse complement strand
TGATCAAGCCCACCACCAGCCCGGATGAGCCGCCGCCGGACTTGCCGCCACCGCCGCCGCTGCGGCGGGTGGCCGCGCCGCCGCGTCCGGCACCGCCGCGTGCGCCGCTGCCGCTGCTGCGGTTCTTGGCGTAGTCCTTGGCCATCAATCAGTCCTCACATTTTTTCCGGCGCGGATACGCCAAGCAGGTCCAGGCCGTTGCGCAGCACCTGCTGCGTTGCCACCGCCAGGGCCAGGCGCGCGTTGCGCGGGCCGGCCTCGTCCACCAGCATCGGCTGGGTGTTGTAGAAGCCATGGAAGGCGGCCGCCAGCTCGCGCAGGTATTGCGCCACCAGGTGCGGCTCCATCAGCTCCGCTGCCGCCGCGACGATATCGGGATACTTCGCCAGCTGAGCGATCAGGGCCAGCTCGGACGGCTCGGTCAGATGCGCCAGCGCAGCCTGGCCCAATTCCGCGTTCCACGCCGGCAGGCCGCGCTCGGCCAACTGGCGCAGCACGGCGGCGACGCGCGCATGCGCGTACTGGATGTAGTACACCGGGTTGTCGTTGGTCTGCGCCCGCGCCAGATCGATGTCGAACACCAGCTGCGAGTCGGACTTGCGCGCCGCCAGGAAATAGCGCGTGGCGTCGCGGCCGACCTCGTCGATCAGATCGCGCAGGGTGACGTAGCTGCCGGCGCGCTTGGAGATCTTCACCTCTTCGCCACCGCGCATCACCGTCACCATCTGGTGCAGCACGTATTCCGGCCAGCCCTTGGGGATGCCGATTTCCAGCGCCTGCAGGCCGGCGCGCACGCGGGCGATGGTGCCGTGGTGGTCGGCGCCCTGCTCGTTGACGACGCGCACGAAGCCGCGCTGCCACTTGGCTACGTGGTAGGCGATGTCCGGCAGGAAATAGGTGTAGCCGCCTTCGGACTTGCGCATGACGCGGTCCTTGTCGTCGCCGAAGTCGGTGGTGCGCAGCCACAGCGCGCCGTCCTGCTCGAAGGTGTGGCCGCTCTTCTGCAGCGCTTCCACGGTCTGCTCCACCTTGCCGTCGCTGTACAGCGAGGACTCGAGGTAGTAGACGTCGAAGTGCACGCCGAAGGCTTTCAGGTCCAGGTCCTGCTCGCGCCGCAGGCAGGCCACGGCGAAGCGGCGGATGGCGTCGAGATCGTCGGGATCCTTGGCGCCGGTGACGTTCTGGTCGTCGGCCACCACCGACTCGCCGGCCAGGTAGGCGCGCGCCACGTCCTTGATGTATTCGCCGCGGTAGCCGTTCTCCGGCCAGCCCGGCTGCTCAGGCTCGACGCCCCTGCAGCGCGCCTGCACCGACAGCGCCAGGTTGGCGATCTGCGCGCCGGCGTCGTTGTAGTAGAACTCGCGGCACACGTCCCAGCCGGCGGCGGCCAGCAGCCGCGCCAGGCTGTCGCCCACCGCCGCGCCGCGGCCATGGCCGACGTGCAGCGGCCCGGTGGGATTGGCGGAGACGAACTCCACCATTGCCTTCCTGCCCGCGCCGTTGTCATTGCGGCCATAGGCCGCGCCGCGTTCGAGGATGTCGGCGACGATGGCGTGAAAGGCGGCGGGCGCCAGGAAGAAGTTGATGAAGCCGGGCCCGGCAATCTCCACCTTGCTCACCAGCGGCGAGGCCGGTAGCGCCTGCACGATCTCCTCGGCCACCTTGCGCGGCGGCTTGCCCAGCGGCTTGGCCAGGGCCAGCGCCAGATTGGTGGCGAAGTCGCCGTGCCTGCTGTCCTTGGTCGGATCGAGGTTGATCGTCTCCGGCGCGGTGACGGCGGAGCCGGCCAGCAACTGGTCGAGTGCCTGGCGGAGCAGGGCAAGGATCTGGAGTTTCATTCAGGCGCGCGAGGCGTCGCGTCGTGGTTAGGCTTTGAACTGCGGATTGTACTGCCTGTGCGGTGTTTGGAGCGTGGGAGGCGATGCCGAATTTGGCTTAAAGCTCCGTTCGCCCCGAGTGCCCGCGCAGCGGGTGTATCGAGGGGCCCGCGCGCGGTGGCCCCTCGATACACGTTGCTTCGCAACGCACTCGGGGCGAACGGACATTGGGGGGATGTTTCGGGCCTCTAAAACAAATCCGCCGGATCCACGTCCACCGACCAGCGCAGCCGCCGCCCGGCGGGCAGGGTTTCGATGTCAGTGATCCACTGCTCCAGCAGCTGGTGCAGGGCGGTCCGCGAAGTGCCCCGCAGCAGCAGCTGCGCACGGTGGTAGCCGGCCCGGCGGGCCATGCCGGCGGGCGCGGGGCCGAGGGCTTCGATGCCGGAACCCTGCGGCATGCGGTCGCGCGCCTGCTTGAGGAAGGCCAACGCCTCGCCTTCCTCCCGCGCCTCGGCACGCAGCAGGGCCAGGTGGGCGAACGGCGGCAGGCCGAAATCGCGGCGCTCCTTCAGCAGGGCTTCGCAGAAGGCCGGATAGCCCTGGTCGATCAGCACGCGCAGCAGCGGGTGTTCCGGCTGGTGGGTTTGCAGCAGCACTTCGCCGGGCTGGCCGGTGCGGCCGACGCGGCCGGCCACCTGGGTCACTAGCTGGCCCATCCGCTCCAGCGCGCGGAAGTCGCTGCCGTAAAGCGCCTGGTCGACGTCGAGCACCCCGGCGAAGCTCAGGCCGGCGAAGTCATGGCCCTTGGCTAATACCTGGGTGCCCACCAGGATGTCGATGGCGCCGCTGCGCACATCGGCGAGCAGGCGCTCCAGTTCGCCGGCGCGGCCGAGGCGGTCGGAGTCGAAGCGCTCGATGCGCCGCTCGGGGAAGCGCAGGCGCAGGGTGTCTTCCACCCGCTCGGTGCCCTGGCCCACCGGCACCAGCGTCGTGCCGCCGCAATCGGGGCAGGCCAGTGGCATCGACACCGCGTGGCCGCAGTGATGGCAGATCAGGCGCTTGCGGGCGCGGTGCAGGGTCATCCGCGCATCGCAGTTCGGGCAGGGCGCCACCCAGCCGCAGTCGTGGCACAGCAATGCCGGGGCGTAGCCGCGGCGGTTGAGGAATAGCAGGGCCTGGCCGCCGGCGGCGAGATGCCGCTCCACCCCGTCCAGCAGCGGCACGCTGAGGCCGTGCTTCAGGGGTTGGGCGCGCATGTCGACGACGCCGATGCGCGGGCCGGCGGCGGAGAACACGCGCTGTTGCAGGCGCAGGTGGCGGTAGCGCCCGGCCGCGGCGTTGTGGCGGCTCTCCAGCGCCGGGGTGGCGCTGCCCAGCACCGCCGGGATGCGCAGGCGCCGGGCGCGGATCAGGGCCAGGTCGCGGGCCGAGTAGCGCAGGCCTTCCTGCTGCTTGTAGGAGACGTCGTGCTCCTCGTCGATCAGGATCAAGCCGGGCCGGGCCAGCGGCACGAACACCGCCGAGCGGGTGCCGACGATCACATCCACCTCGCCGCGCCGGGCGCGCATCCAGCTGCGCGCCCGCTCGTTGTCGCTGAGTCCCGAGTGATAGCTGGCGACGCGCGCGCCGAAGCGGCGCTCGAAGCGCTCCGCCAGCTGCGGCGTCAGGCCGATCTCCGGCGCCAGCACCAGCACCTGCTGGCCGCGCTCCAGCGCATCGGCGGTGAGCTGCAGGTAGATCTCGGTCTTGCCGCTGCCGGTGACGCCTTCCAGCAGGGTCGCCGCATAACCCGGCGGCGCGGCGCGCAGGCTGGCCAGCGCCGCGCTCTGCTCGGTGGTGAGCGGCGGCGGCGTCTCCAGCATGCGTACCGCGCCGCCACCCGCTGCCGCGACGTGCTCCACCCAGTTCTGCGCCAGCGCGCGGCGCAAGGCCGGCGCGGCCTTGGGCTGCGCTTCCAGCAGGGTGGCGCGCGACAGCGCACCCTCGCCCAGTTTTTCGAGCAGCGCCTTGAGTGCCGCCGAGCGCGCCGGCAGTGCCGCCAGCGCTTCACTGCCGGCGGCGGTCAGGCTGAGCAGGGTCGGCGCGGCGGTGGAGGGCGCCGGCTTGCCGTGGCGCAGGGGTCCCGGCAGCGCCGCGGCCAGCACCTCGCCGAGCGGATAGTGGTAATAGTCGGCGGCCCACTGGCACAGCGCCAGCAACTCGGCATCGAGCAGCGGCGCCGGATCCAGCACGGCCGTGACCGGCCGGCATTCGAACTCCGGCGCGGCCACTTCGCGCGGCGCTTCCAGCACCACGCCGATCTGCTCGCGCCGCCCGAACGGCACCCGCACGAGCACGCCCGGCAGCAGCAGCGCGGGGTCGATGTCACCCGCCGCGTAGTCGAAGCGGCGGCGCAGCGGTGCGGGGATGGCGACGCTGACAAGCTTCACGGAAGTGTTGTGGATAATTGTGTGGACAGAAAGCCGGTACGTAGCGGTATGTATTTGCCGACAAAACCGGCCCAGAAATGTTTCATATATATAACAGCATATAAATCAGTGGCTTATAAGGCATTTTAAAAGGCGCATCTGCGCCGCCTCTTGACCCCGGTGAAAAGACGCGTTCCCTGGGCTATGTGCATAAAAACGGTGCATGACGTTATTTTCACCCGCTGCGGCAATAGTGCGGAATGACCTAATGGCCGGGTTTTCCGGTTGCGCCGCTACCCCTTAGCCGCCGGCGACGCTGCCGCCAAGCTGTGCCTTGCTCAGGTGCAGCATACGCCGCTGGGCGCGGCCGATCAGGCTGATCCAAGCCGGCGACAACAGCAGTGTGGCGGAAATCACCGCGATGACCAGCTGGTACTCGAAGCTGGTGATCAGGCTGCTCTGCACGCCCACCGCCGCCAGCACGAAGGAGAACTCCCCGATCTGCGCCAGATGCGCCCCGGCGTAAAACGAATAGCGCCAAGGATCGCCCAGCGCATGGAAGATCAGGGCGTTGATCAGGGTATTGCCGAGCAGTACCGCTACCGCGATGAATGCCACCAGCATGGCGTGCTCCAGCACGAAGTCCAGGCTCACCAGCAAGCCGACCGAGACGAAGAACACCGCCACGAACACCACCCGGAACGGCTCCATCCGGTCCGCCACCCACTCGGTTTCGCGCGCGGCGCCAACCAGCATGCCGGCGAGAAAGGCCCCCAGGCTGGCCGACAGCTCGAAGCCTTCGGCCAGCAGCGCGAAGCCCAGGCACAGGGCGAAGGCGACGAAGATCTGCAGCTCGCGGTCGCCGCGCAGCTTCTCGCTGAACGGCAGCCGCAGGTTTTTGCCCCACACGATCCAGGACAGCAGGGCCAGCGCCAAGCCGCCGCCGACCAGTTGCAGCGCGATGGTCTCGCCGTCGACGCCGCCGCTGCCGAAGAAATTGATCACGATCAGCATCGGGATCACCGCCAGATCCTGCGCCAGCAGCACGCCCAGGGCGTCCTTGCCGATCTTGGCCTCGGTCTGGCCGGTTTCGCGCAGGTAGTTCAGCACCAGCGCCGTGCTCGACAGGCTCACCACAAAGCCCAGCAGCACGATGCGCGACGCGCCCCAGCCCAGCCACCAGCCGAGCAGCCACATGCAGCCGACGCTGGCGACGATCTGCACCGCGGTGCCGATGAAGGTGATGCGCCAGCGCGTCAGCAGGTCGCGCGGGTTGTTCTCCATACCGATGAAAAACAGCAGAAGCAGCACGCCGAACTCGCCGATGCGCGACAGCGTGGCGCGCTCGGTCAGCAGGGCCAGGCCGTGCGGCCCGAGCAGGATGCCGGCGGCCAGGTAGCCCACCACGTGCGGCTGGCGCAGTGCGCGCGAGACGAAGGCCACTCCGAGAATTCCCAGGAGTCCGCCCACGATCTTCAGCATGAAGGGGTCGTAATGCATAAAATGGCTTGGTGGTTACCCAACTTAGTGTGCGCAAACGCACTCGCGTTCCCTTCCACTGCGGAATCGCCTGACCAACGCGCACCGTTTCACAGCGAACTTCATGTCCTCCACTGCCACCGCCAGCGTCCGACATGCCCTGCCCGGCCTGGTGCTCGGCGCGGTGCTGATCGGCCTGGCGCCGATCTTCGTGCGCCTGGCCGGCGTCGGTCCCACCGCTGCTGCGTTCTGGCGCGTGTTTCTGGCGCTGCCGGTATTGTGGTTGCTGCAAAGGCTCAGCGTCCGTGCGGTGGCGCAGGCTGGCGCGGAGCGCCGGCGCGGCAGCACCCTGGTGCTGTGGCTGGCGGGTCTCGCGTTTGCCGGCGATCTCGCCATCTGGCACCAGTCGATCCATCTCACCTCGATCGCCAACTCCACCCTGCTGACCAACCTGGCGCCGGTATTCCTGACCCTGGTGCTGCATTTCGGCTTCCACCAGCGCCATGCCCCGCGCTTCTGGCTGGGCCTGCTGCTGGCGCTGGCGGGGGCGACGGTGCTGCTGGCCGGCAGCCTGCGCATCGGCCGCGAGACCGCGCTGGGCGATGTGCTGGCCATCGTCACCGCCATGTTCTATGCCGCCTACCAGCTGCTGGTCAGCCGCGGCCGCCAGAATTTCTCGGCGCTGGACGTGATGCTGCGCAGCTCGGCCGGCGCGGCCGTGGTGCTGCTGGCGATCACCCTGGCCACCGGCGAGCCGTTCTGGCCGCGCGATACGCACTCCTGGTTGATCCTGGCGGCGCTGGCGGTGATCTCCCATGTCGGCGGCCAGGGCCTCATCGCCTGGGCGCTGGCGCACCTGCCGGCCTCGTTCTCCTCGGTGACGCTGCTGGTGCAGCCCATCGCCGCCACCGTCTTCGCCTGGCTGATCCTCGGCGAGGGCTTCGGCCCGCAGCAAGTGGTGGGCGGCGTGATCGTGATGGCCGGCATCCTGCTGTGCCGTTTCGCCATGCCGGCGCAGAACCCGCAGGTCGAGGCGGAGCGGGCCGGGGCGTAGGGAGCTTCTGATTAACTCCCTTTCCCTGCCTACGGGGAGAGGGGACTAAATCAGAGCTTCCTCTCGGCTCATCATGTCTATGCGCCTGTACCGAAAAAGCTCTAGCCGGTGCCTACTCCGCCCGGCACGTTGTAGTCGAAGCATTTCTGCTCGACCCGCTCGCTCATGCGCCAGCCCTGCGCGGTGCGCACGAACTTGTCGTGGTACCACAGGCCCAGGAACATCACCTGCGCTTTGCCGTCCGGCAGGTTCACCTGCATCGGGTTGAAGCAGATGATGGTGGAACTGGCCTGGTCGCCGTCGATCTTCAGGGCTGCGTTGCTGACCATGTGGAAATACATGGGAAAGTTCGGCAACACCTGCGACAGCCAGGCCTTGATCTCCGGGAAGCGGCCGTCGATGCCGCCCATGGCGCGGTAGTCGATATACGCGTCGGCGGTGAAGACCGCATCGAGCAGATCGAATTTCTTCGTGTCGATGGCGGTGGCGTAATCGGTGAACAGGTGCTGGATTTCCAGGCGGTCGGAAATCTGCTGCAGGCTCAACATGAGCGGGCTCCTCCGGAATGGGCTGCTGGTTGTGTGCCCAGCATGTGCATTCCGGATGGCCGCAGCCTCACCCGTTTGTGGCAGTGATCATCACCGCGGCGAAGCGGCAATATCCCCGTGCGGATAGGGGCCTGACATCAATTCAGCAGAGCGAATTGATCGCCTTCATCACGTCCGAGCGCGAAATCTGCCCCACCAGCTTGCCGTCTTCCAGCACCGGATAGCGCCGGAACGACTGGTTGACGAACATGGTGGCCAGCTGCGTCAGGTTCATGTCCGGGTCGACCGTGACCACCTTGGTACTCATGAACTGGCTTACCGGCCCGGCGATACAGGTGTCCTGCGAGGCCACCAGGGCGACGCTGAGGCAGTCCTTTTCAGAGAACATGCCGACCACCTTGCCTTCCTTGTTCACCACTGGGGCGCCGGCGATGCCGTGCTGCACCAGGGTATTCACGGCCCGCATCACTTCCGTCTCCGGAGTGAAAGTAATGAGCTTGGTGCTCATGTAATCCCTTACCCGTACCGAATCCAGCGTGCCCATCGCGTGCTCCTCCGCCAATGTGCGGACCACGACATTACCGGCCCCGCGCGCCGGATACAACCTCTGTTTGAGGGGGCTACGGCGGCTGGGGCCGCATGGCCCCGGAATGGGTCAAGATTGACCCGCGGGAGCCGCCAATTCCGTGCGTTTCCGCACCGATTTCGCCCAAAAGCGTGCGGGAGGCGGCCCTCCCCTCTCCCCCGAGGGAAGAGGGACAGTGGTCGGCGGCTACCGCCGGCGGTCAAGTTACCGCCGTGGCAGGACGGTGTGCAGGGAGGCGCCCTGCTGGCGCAGCCAGGCGCGCCAGGCGCTGCTTTCCGGCATCTGCCGCATCACCAGCATCCAGAACTGGCGCGAGTGGTCCAGGCGGATGCGATGGCAAAGCTCGTGCACCACGACGTAGCGGAACACTTCCGGCGGCGCCAGCACCAGGCGCCAGTTGAGGCTGATGTCGCCGCGCGGGGTGCAGCTGCCCCACAGCGACTTCTGGTCGGCAATGCGCAGGCCGTGGTAATCCACGCCGAGGCGGGCGGCTTCTTCGTCGAGCAGGCGCCGCGCCTGGTGCCGCGCCAGCTCGCCCAGGGCGGTGCGCAGCGCCTTGTTCAGCACCGCCGGATGGCTGCGCGAGGCCTGCGAGCAGAACAAGGTGATTCTGGGGTTGATCGCGGGGCCGCTGCCGCCGTCGAAGCGCACGCGCGGCCGCACCAGGCGGGCGGAGACGATCTCAATCGGCGTTTCCACGCCATGCAGTGGAACGGTGTCGGTGCCGTCCCAGCGCAGCGTCGGGCGCAGCGGCTCGGCGGCGCTGCGCAGATGCAGCTCGGCGATCTTGCGGCGCACCCATTCGTCGCGGCTACGCAGGAATTCGTAGGCGGCGCGCTTCGGCACGAAGCGCGGGATCACCAGGCGCACCTCGCCGTCCGGACGCACCTCGATGCGGATGCTGCGCGCCTGCTTGCTGACCCGCTCCACCACCTGCAATGGCGGCTGCGGGCCCTGCAGCGGAATGGCGTTCATACCGGCGCTCATTGCGTCTGGAACCCGGGCAGGCCGAGCTGCTCGATGCTTTGCGGTACGCGCTGGAAGCGCGAGCTGTCGTAACCCTGGCGGTCGAGCTGCGCCAGCAGCTGTTGATAGTCCGCATCGCTGATCTGCGGCGAGCGGGCGAAGACCCAGCCCCATTTCCTGCCGGGATAGCCGATCAGCGCGTACTGGTAGGCGGGATCGACATAGAGAATCAGGTAGCTGAACGACACCGGCCAGAACGGCGAGGAGCGCCATTCGGCGTTGTTGCTGCCGGGCACCACGCTGTCCTTCAGCGTCTTTTGCTCCAGCGGCTTGTCGAAACTCATCTTGCGGCCGAAGTACAGGTCGTCGATGTCGCCGTCGGGCCGCAGCGCGTATTCGACATAGCTGCCTACATAACCCGCTTCCGCGAAATAGGGAATGTTGGCGATGACATACCAGCGTCCCATGAAGCGCGGCAGATCGACCGCCGGTGCCGGGGCCAGCGACGCATCGGCGCGCGGATTCGGATTGGAGGGAGTGCCGGCACAGCCACAGAGCAGCGCGCACGCCGCCATGCACAGACCGGAAAAGATGGAGCGATGATTCATCAAAAGCGGTGCGGTCGGGACTTCGGTGAGGACGCCATTATCCGACTTCCGGCGCAGGCGTGTGTTGCAACGTGAGCGGCGGGATATTTTGTATCAGGACTCGTGCCAGATGCACCGAATGACAGACCGCCGGTCGCGTTTCAGTGCTCGCGATAGCCCATGCGCTCGAGCAGGCCGTCAAGCTCGTCGAGGCTGTGGAAGCGCAGGCGCAGTTCGCCCGCGCCCTTGGTGCCCGGCTTGAAGCTCGCCGGATAGCCCAGATGCTCCGACAGCTTCTGCGCCAGCCGCTCCCAGTCGTTGACGCCGCGGTTCTTGCCGGGTGCGCGCTTGGCCGCGAGGCGCTGCTCGAAGGCTCGCACTGACAGGCGCTCGCGCCGGATCACGTCGGCCCAGGCCTGCTGTTTCTCCACCGCCAGGCCGGCCAGCACCTTGGCGTGGCCCAGCGACAGGCTGCCCTCGTCCACCAGCGTCTGCACCGGCGGCGCCAGCGCCAGCAGGCGCAGGTGGTTGGTGACGTAGGTGCGCGACTTGCCGATGCGCGTGCCGATGTCCTCGTGGCGCAGGGTGAAGGTTTCGCCGAGGCGGCGCAGGCCTTCGGCGGTTTCGATCGGCGACAGCGACTCGCGCTGCAGGTTTTCGATCAGGCCGAGGATGTAGGCCTCGGTGTCGGACAGGTCGTCGCGCAGCAGCGCCGGGATCTCGTGCAGGCCGGCCTGCTGCGCGGCGCGCCAGCGGCGCTCGCCGGCGAGCAGCTCGTAGCCGCGGCCGTCGCTGCGCAGCACCACCGGTTGCACCACGCCGGACTCGCGGATCGACTCCGCCAGCTCGGTCAGGGCCGCGGCGTCGAAACGGCGCCGCGCCTGGGTGCGGCCCGGGTGGATCAGGTCCACCGGCACCTGCAGCACTTCCTGGCGCTTAACCATCCCGGCCGTCCGCAGGACTCACCCAACTGACCTCTGTGGAATAATCGAAAGTCACTATCACGCCAAAAAGAGAAGACCGTGGAAGAACATTACCGCGCCATCATCAGCGCCCTGGGTGAGGACCCGGCGCGCGAAGGCCTGCTGCGCACCCCGCACCGTGCCGCCAAGGCGATGGAGTTCCTGACGCAGGGCTATCACCAGGATCTGCAGAAGGTGGTCAACAATGCCATCTTCACCACCACCAACAGCGAGATGGTGATCGTCAAGGACATCGAACTCTACTCCCTGTGCGAGCACCACCTGCTGCCGTTCCTGGGCCGCGCCCATGTTGCCTACATTCCGGACGGCAAGGTACTGGGATTATCCAAGATTCCGCGCATCGTCGATATGTTCGCGCGCCGCCTGCAGATCCAGGAAAACCTGACCCAGCAGATCGGCAATTGCATCCAGGAAGTGACCGGCGCCCGCGGCGTGGCGGTGGTCATCGAAGCTAAACATTTATGCGCCATGATGCGCGGTGTGGAAAAGCAGAACTCTTCGATGACCACATCGATGATGCTCGGAACGTTCCGGGACGACCCCCGCACGAGGACGGAATTCCTCACTTTAATCAGGCGGATAGGAGTCTAAAGCGGTGCATGGCCGCGCCTTCATCTGTTAATTGCTTGTTTCCGTATAATGGATTCAGAGAGACAGGCCGCTTACCTGGGGGGTAAGAGGCCGCAGCAGCACTTCCAGGATCGTCCAACATGGGCAGCGCAGCACCGAAAATCAGCTTTGGCACTCCCGACCAGATCGAAATCCTGGTCGCACTGGAGCCGTTCGTCAGGCAGCAGACCGCCTCCCACCTGGAGCGCCGCAAGCTGTGGTTCCCCAATGACCTGTCTCCGGCCGATGCCGATGAGAACGAGCAGGACGTGCGTGAACTGGAGCGGGTGCGGGAAGCGGCGCGCGGCCTGCCGGACGCGGTGCGCGTGGCCTTGGCCCTCAACCTGCTGACCGAGGAAGGCCTGCCGCACTTCCATCGCCTCATCGCCACCCACCTGGGCAACGAATCGCCCTGGTCTGACTGGAACAACCTGTGGACCGCCGAGGAAGACCGCCACGGCTGCGTCCTGCGCGACTACGTGCGCGATGCGCGGGTGTTCAACATGGGCGCGCTGGAGCGCATGCAGTACCGCTACATCGAGGCCGGCTTCAACCCGGACTGGCACCAGGATCCTTACCGCCTCCTGGCCTATACCAGCCTGCAGGAGCGCGCCACGCAGTATGCGCACGCCAATACCGGCCGCAACT
>JAMFRN010000083.1 GCA_026224805.1 Nevskia soli | reverse complement strand
TCGTCAAGGGCGGCATCCGCGAACGCTTCGCCGAGCTGCGCCGCATGGGCATCAAGACCGTGATGATCACCGGCGACAACAAGCTTACCGCCGCGGCGATTGCCGCCGAGGCAGGTGTCGATGACTTCCTCGCCCAGGCAACCCCCGAGGACAAGCTCAAGCTCATCCGCGACGAGCAGGCCAAGGGCAAGCTGGTCGCCATGTGCGGCGACGGCACCAATGACGCGCCGGCCTTGGCCCAGGCCGATGTCGGCGTCGCCATGCAGACCGGCACGGTGGCGGCGCGCGAGGCCGGCAACATGGTCGACCTCGATTCCGACCCGACCAAGCTGATCGAGATCGTCGGCATCGGCAAGCAGCTGCTGATGACGCGCGGCGCGCTCACCACGTTTTCCATCAGCAACGACGTGGCCAAGTACTTCGCCATCATCCCGGCGATGTTCGCGGCGATCTATCCGCCGCTGAACAAGCTCAACGTGATGCACCTGGCCACGCCGCAGAGCGCGATCCTCTCGGCCATCATCTTCAACGCCCTGATCATCATCGCCCTGATCCCGCTGGCCCTGCGCGGCGTCAAGTACCGCCCCATCGGCGCCGGCCCGCTGCTGACCCGCAACCTGCTGGTCTACGGCCTCGGCGGCATCATCGTGCCCTTCATCGGCATCAAGGCCATCGACCTGTTCGTCAGCAGCGTCGGCATGGCTTAAGGAGACTCTCATGCTCAACCATTTCCGCCCCGCCATCGTCCTGTTCGTGCTGTTCACCGCGCTGACCGGTGTGGCCTACCCGCTGGCCATGACCGGCATCGCGCAGAAGCTGTTCCCGCACCAGGCCAACGGCAGCCTGATCGAGCAGAACGGCAAGGTGATCGGCTCCAACCTGATCGGCCAGAATTTCACCGCCGAACAGTATTTCCATGGCCGCCCCTCGGCCACCACCGACACCGATCCGAACGACTCCACCAAGACCGTGCCGGCGCCCTACAACGCCGCCAACTCTTCCGGCTCCAACGCCGGTCCGACGGCGAAGTCGCTGATCGACCGCGTCAAGGACGATACCGCCAAACTGAAAGCCGAGAACCCGAATGCGCCGGTGCCGGTGGACCTGGTCACCACCTCGGGTAGCGGCCTCGACCCACATATCTCCCCCGCCGCCGCCGAGTTCCAGGTGCCGCGCGTGGCCAAGGCGCGCGGCCTGCCGGAGGAGGCGCTGCGCCAGCTGGTGGCCGAGCACACCGAGGGCCGCACCCTCGGCTTCCTCGGCGAGCCGGTGGTCAACGTGCTGGCGCTGAACCTGGTGCTGGACGAGCAGGCGCCGGTGAAAGCCGCGCCGGCCGCCGCCGATGCAGGACACTGAGATGCGCGTCGTCGTGGTTCCCGCGGAACGGCCCGCCTCGCGCAGCTTCCGCTGGTCGCCGCTGAAAGTGCTGCTGATCGCCTGCGCCTACGCCGCACCCTTCGCCCTGCTGTGCCTCAAGCTGCATGCAGAAATGCAGCAGGGCACGCTATCGCTGGACAGCGGCGCGGTGCTGATGCGCTTCATCGTGGTGGGCCTGTTCGCCTTGCTGCTGAGCCGTTGGTGCATGCACTGGATGAGAGGCGGGCGCTAGGCGTCTGCCGTCCCCGGCCGGGTGTGGGCCCGAAAAGTAATCAAAGGGGCAGTTCAGACTCAATATTCCTGGAGAAATATCGAGTGTGGCCCCTTCAACTGCTGCTGTGGCGCTTCCCCTTGGGAGTGGCGCGGCTGCTGGTGCCGAGGACTTCCGCCCGCCGGATAAGGCGAGCGCCCGAGCGTGCGGCTGGGAGCGGTCGGCCGTGGCGATGCGGGCGTTGCGCAGGATCAGTTCGGGGCGGTGCTCATCTCGGTTCTCCGGGCTCGGACTTGGCGGGAGGCTGCGGTGCGGATTGCGCGGCGGACGGTTGGGACAGGCTTGCGGCCGTGGTCACCGGCCGCTGGCTCAACAGACGTTGAGCCAGCGGCACCAACTGCTCGCCGATGAGAATGCCGAGCAGGCCCACCAGGGCGACCACCGGCGGCGCCGGCGAGCGCACCTTGAGCAGGGCGTAGACCACGCCGACCAGGATGCCGGCGCCGAGCGAAACCAGGTAGGGCCGCATGGATGTGCTACGTGCCCTGGATGAAGGACAGCAGCTCGGCGTTGACCTGATCCTTGTGCGTGGTGCACAGACCGTGCGGGGCAGCCTTGATCACCACCAGCTTGTTGTTCTTTACCAGCTTGGCGGAGAGCAGAGCGGAATCTGCGATCGGCACGATCTGGTCATCGTCGCCGTGCAGGATCAGGGTCGGCACGTCGATTTTCTTCAGGTCTTCGGTGAAGTCGGTTTCGGAGAAGGCTTTGATGCAGTCGATCAGCCCCTTGAAGCCACCCAGCATGCCCTGCAGCCAGAACGAGTCGCGCACGCCTTCCGAGACTTTCGCGCCCGGCCGGTTGTAGCCGTAGAACGGCAGGGTCAGCTCCTTGAAGAACTGCGAACGGTCGGCGATCACGCCGGCGCGGATGCCGTCGAACACTTCCAGCGGCAGGCCGCCCGGATTGGCCGCGGTCTTCAGCATCAGCGGCGGCACCGCGCCGATCAGTGCTGCCTTGGCCGCGCGCTTGGTACCGTGGCGGCCGAGGTAGCGCGCCACTTCGCCGCCGCCGGTGGAGTGGCCGACGTGGATGGCGTCCTTCAGGTCGAGCGCCGTCACCAGCGCCGCCAGGTCGTCGGCGTAGGTGTCCATCTCGTTGCCGTTCCAGGGCTGGCTGGAGCGCCCGTGACCGCGGCGGTCATGGGCGATGCAGCGGTAGCCGCGCGAGGCCAGGAATACCATCTGGTCCTCCCAGGCATCGGCGCTGAGCGGCCAGCCGTGGCTGAAGACTATGGGCTGACCGCTGCCCCAGTCCTTGTAATAGATGCTGTTGCCGTCTTTGGTGGTGATGGTGCTGGCCATGTCTGGATCTCCGTGACCCGCTTGCAGAGCGGGGTGCTGCTGAATGAGGGCTGGCACGCACTGCGTGCCCAGCACCGATGAAATCTGCCGCTGGCGCCCCGACCGGGGCGCCAGCGGCAGCTTACTCGTGCGGCGCGGGAAACACGTAATCGGGACACTTGCTCGCCGTGCGCCATGGTGTAAGCGTATTCAACTTTGCGCATCGCCGGGGCAGCGGGTCGCCCTGGCTCCCGGTGGCCCGATGGCCGCCCCCCCCCCCCCCCACCCCCCGGGGAACAAGCGGCCCCGGGGAAAACCACCCAAAAGCCGGTGGGGCCCCCCCCC
>JAMFRN010000082.1 GCA_026224805.1 Nevskia soli | reverse complement strand
CGATGTTGGCGAAGCCGCGCTCGGTCAGGACGCGGCCCATTTCCGCCTCGGGATGCAGGCCGGGACTGATATGCCGGATCAATTTCAGGATGACGCGGTCGCCGATCGACAGCGAGCTGTTGGACTGTTCCGCCGCGAGCAGGCGCACTTCGGCGTCCTCCGGCAGCTCCAGCTGGGCCAGTCTGGAGGTGGGAATGAAGCGCAGCTCGCCGCCGCCTTCGACCGGGATGTGGCCGTCCTGCCGCAGCAGCTTCAATACCTCGTGCGCAAATGCCGGAACGGTGAAGGCATCGGTGAGCAGTCCCACCCGCCTGCCGTGGCGCAAGCGGGTCAGCGCCAGCTGGTATTGCAGGGCGCTGGTGTTCTGTTCCTCGGACAGAAAACCCAGCGGCAGCTGGAAGCTGTCCGTGCCGCGTTCGGTGTCGACTTCGATTTCCGCCAGGAGGACGGGAATGGCCGGGCTGAGCGCGGTGGCATGAGTGATACGGACACTGCGCAACTGCTCGTTCTTGACCGAGAACCAGCGCCGCTTGGGCAGGTAGGTGGGCAAGGTATCGCCCTGCAGCAGGCCGCGCGCCGGTTCCTTCAGCAGATCGGCCATGCCGTTGCGCAGCACCAGGGTGATGTGGTCCGGCATCGGCTCCGGCGGCGCGGCATACCACAGCGGCATCTGCGCTTCGGCGGCGAGCTGGAACCAGTAGAAGCCATACGGCGGCAGGGTCAGCAGGTAGGGCAGCTTGCCGATCGGAGGGAAGGCCGAGCCGC
Organism: Nevskia soli; assembly: GCA_026224805.1. Lineage (GTDB taxonomy): Bacteria > Pseudomonadota > Gammaproteobacteria > Nevskiales > Nevskiaceae > Nevskia > Nevskia soli_A. The sequence goes on along the minus strand of JAMFRN010000082.1, from coordinate 788 downwards.
CGATCATTTCCACCGGCACGCGGCCTTCGAAGCTGGCGAGATCCAGCTCGACCGCCTGCGCCGAGCGCGACACATTGGCCACGCACAGGATGGTCCGCGGCTCTTCGTTCGGCGCGGTATATTCGCGCAGATAGGCGAGCACGCGGCGGTTGCTCGGGTAGAGCAGCTTCAAGGTGCCACGGCCGAATGCCTGTTGCTGCTTGCGGATGCCGAGCATGCGCCGCATCCAGTTGAGCAGGGAGTGCGGATCCCGCGCCTGCGCCTCGACATTGATCGCCTGGTAGCCGTACAGCGGATCCATCACTGGCGGCAGTACCAGCGAGGCCGGATCGGCGCGGGAAAAGCCGCCGTTGCGGTCGAACGACCACTGCATCGGCGTGCGCACGCCGTCGCGGTCGCCGAGGAAGATGTTGTCGCCCATGCCGATCTCGTCGCCGTAGTAGATCACCGGCGTGCCGGGCATCGACAGCAGCAGGGAATTGAGCAGCTCCACGCGCCGGCGGTCGCGCTCCATCAGCGGCGCCAGGCGGCGGCGGATGCCCAGGTTGATGCGCGCCCGCCGGTCCGCGGCATAGCGGTCCCACAGGTAGTCGCGCTCCTTGTCGGTGACCATCTCCAGCGTCAGCTCGTCGTGGTTGCGCAGGAAGATCGCCCATTGGCAGTTTTCCGGGATTTCCGGTGTCTGGCGCATGATGTCGGTGATCGGGAAACGGTCTTCCTTGGCGATCGCCATATACATGCGCGGCATCAGCGGGAAATGGAACGCCATATTGCATTCGTCGCCATTG
>JAMFRN010000081.1 GCA_026224805.1 Nevskia soli | reverse complement strand
GCCGGCGCCACCATTCTCGGCCGCGTCACCATCGGCCGCGGCTCGACCATCGGCGGCAACATCTGGCTGACGCGCAGTGTGCCGCCGGGCAGCAATGTGACGCAGGCCAGTTCGCAACACGAGGTTTCCAATCCGGAACCGGGCCAGTGACGGCCCTGCTTCCCGCCGCATAGCAATCCCCCGAACACCGTCTTACAAAGGAGTGCAGCAAGATGGCTGACAATCAGACCCCGCAAGTTGCCCTGGGCGACGCCGCCGCACGGCAACTTGCCAACGCCACCAAGACCACCGCGCAACTGCCGCTGCTGACGCCGCGCTGGCTGGTGCATCTGCTGCAATGGCTGCCGGTGGAAGCGGGCATCTACCGCGTCAACAAGGTCACCAACGCCGCTAAGATGCAGATCGCCTGCTCGCAGCACAAGGAATCGGCGCTGCCGCACAGCGATGAATCCGAGCTGCCGCAGAGCTTCGTCGATTACGACGAGCATCCGCGCGAGTACTACCTCAATTCGGTGACCACCGTGCTGGACGTGCATACGCGCGTCGCCGACCTCTACAGCAGCCCGCACGACCAGACCCGCGAGCAGCTGCGCCTGGCCATCGAGATCGTCAAGGAGCGGCAGGAAAGCGAGCTGATCAACAATCCAGACTATGGCCTGCTCGCTAACGTGCATGACGAGCAGCGCATCAGCACCCTGAGCGGCGCGCCGACTCCGGACGACCTCGACGACCTGCTCACCAAGGTGTGGAAGGAGCCGGCCTTCTTCCTGACCCATCCGCTGGCCATCGCCGCCTTCGGCCGCGAGTGCACGCGCCGCGGCGTGCCGCCGCCCACGGTGAGCCTGTTCGGTGCGCAGTTCCTGACCTGGCGCGGCCTGCCCCTGATCCCTTCGGACAAGGTGCCGCTGTCCGACGGCAAGACCAAGGTGATCCTGCTGCGTGTGGGCGAGAAGCGCCAGGGCGTGGTCGGCCTGTTCCAGCCGGGGCTGGCGGGTGAGCAGGCGCCGGGCCTATCGGTGCGCTTCATGGGCATCAACCGCAGCGCCATCGGTTCCTACCTGATCTCGCTGTACTGTTCGCTGGCCGTGCTCACCGACGATGCGCTGGCGGTTCTCGATGACGTGGAAGTCGGCAAGTACCATGAATACGCCGACACCTACAAGTGAGGGTCAGGGCGCGGCGTTGCCGAGCCTGACGCCGCCCTTCGGCCTGCCCGACGAAGCCACGCTGGCCCGGCTGGCCGGCGAGTTCTTCGCCGCGCTGCCGGGTTCGGCCTCGCTCGGCGTGCCGGTTGCGGGTTACATCCCGCAGGCCACGCCCCCCTCGTCGCCGCAGGCCGCAGCCTCGCAGGTGCCGGGGGAGGGCGCGCGCCCGTCCGTGTCCACCTCGGCCTCCGGTCCGCCGCGACTGCCTTATAGCGAAACCCCGGGCGCACCGCAGGCTTTCGGTGCCGGTGTTCCGCACCTCGGCCCGCAGCCGCCCGATCCGCCGGCGGTGCCGATAGCCGAGCCGCAGCCGCCGCAAGGCTTCACGCCGGGCCTGACTTCCACCCAGGCGGCGGCGCAAGGTCCGCAGGCCAAGCCGCCTTCTTCATCGGTGGGCGCCGCCAGCCAGGCCTCACCCGGCTCCGCTGCGCCGGCTGCGCCCGCCAATAGCGTACCGGCCGGTGTTCCGAACGTGCCGTTCAGCGAATCGATCAGCCGGCCGCCAGCCTATGGCACGGAGATTCCAAAACTCGGGCCGCCGAGCGCGCCCACCCAGCCGGACCTGCCGTCGACGCCGGTGTCGGTGCCGAGTACCCCGTATTACTTCCTCGGCGAGGCCAGCGGCTATCCGGCCGCATCGCGCCAGCTGCCGGGGGCGCAGGAAGACCTAATCCTGCCGCAGACCTATGCCCTGCCCGGGCAGGTGGATGTCCAACAGCTGCTGCAGGATATCGTGCGCGACGACCGCTCGGCCACAGCGCCGGACGCCTCGAAAGGCAGCGCCCCGGCAGGGCAGTACTACTTCGTCGATCAGGGCGTCGCTCCGGCCGCTGCCGCCGACGTGCCCAAGGTTTCCAACTCGGCGCATCCGCCGTTCGATGTGCACGCTGTGCGGCGCGATTTCCCCATCCTGTCCGAGCGCGTCAACGGCCGTCCCCTGGTGTGGCTGGATAATGCCGCCACCACCCAGAAGCCGCAGTCGGTGATCGACCGGCTGGCCTACTTCTACGCCCACGAGAACTCCAACATCCATCGCGCCGCGCATGAGCTGGCGGCGCGTGCCACTGATGCCTACGAAGGCGCGCGCAGCAAAGTGGCGCGCTTCCTCGGTGCTGCTTCGGCCGAGGAGATCGTCTTCGTGCGCGGCGCCACCGAGGCGATCAATCTGGTGGCCAAGAGCTGGGGCAAGCAGAACCTTTTGCCCGGCGACGAGATCGTCGTCACCTGGCTGGAGCACCACGCCAACATCGTGCCCTGGC
>JAMFRN010000080.1 GCA_026224805.1 Nevskia soli | reverse complement strand
TGGTCAAGGTCAAGGCGACGCTGCGCGCCAACTACCCGGACACCGTGCTGATCGGCCCGAACTGCCCCGGCGTGATCACCCAGGGCGAGTGCAAGATCGGCATCATGCCGGGCCACATCCACAAGGCCGGCAAGATCGGCATCATCTCGCGCTCCGGCACGCTGACCTACGAAACGGTGCACCAGACCACGGCCAACGGCCTGGGCCAGAGCACCTGCGTGGGCATCGGCGGCGACCCGGTGCGCGGCTACGGCTTCATCGACACCCTGGCGCTGTTCGAGAAGGACCCGCAGACCGAAGGCATCATCATGGTCGGTGAAATCGGCGGCTCTTCCGAGGAAGAGGCGGCCGAGTACATCAAGCACCATGTGAAGAAGCCGGTTATCGCCTACATCGCCGGCGTCACCGCTCCGGCGGGCAAGCGCATGGGCCATGCCGGCGCCATCATCTCCGGCGGCAAGGGCACGGCCGACGAGAAGTTCGCCGCGCTGGAAGCGGCCAAGGTGGTGACGGTGCGTTCGCCGGCCGACCTCGGCGCCGCCATGAAGAAGGCGCTGAAGCTCTGATCATGCAAAGCCGCACGGGGATGCGCCTGCCGCATTCCCGTGCCCGCTTGTTCCGCATGGGATCTAAGTGAACGTAGCCCCCATCCGTCTGGCCGCGGCCCAGCTCAATCTCTGGGTCGGCGACATCGAAGGCAATGTCGGCAAGATCATCGACGCGGCGCGGCATGCCCGCGACGAGTTGAAGGCCGACCTGGTGGCCTGCCCCGAGCTGTCGATGCTGGGCTATCCGCCCGACGACCTGCTGCTGCGCACGGCGCTGCCGCAGGCCATCGAGGAAGGCGTGGCGCGGCTGCTGCGCGAAGTGCATGGCATCACCCTGATCGTCGGGCTGCCCGAGTTCACCCCGCAGGGCCGCTACAACGCCGCCTGGGTGATCCGCGACGGCGCCGTCATCGCGCGCTACCGCAAGCAGCTGCTGCCGAACTACGGCGTGTTCGACGAGAAGCGCCATTTCCTGCCGGGCAGCGGCACCGCGGTATTCGACCTGCGCGGCGTGCCGGTGGGCGTCTGCGTCTGCGAGGACGTGTGGGGTCCGGCTCCGGCCGAGGCGGCCAAGGCGGCCGGTGCCAGGCTGCTGATCAATATCAACGCTTCGCCTTACGACCTGTCCAAGCACCGCGACCGCATCGACGTGCTGCGCGCCCGCTCGGCCGAGACCGGCCTGCCGATCCTTTACGTCAACATGGTCGGCGGCCAGGACGACCTGGTGTTCGACGGCGGCTCGCTCGGCGTCAACGGCGACGGCACGGTGGCGTTCCGCGCCCCGGTGTTCGAGGAAGGCGTCTACGTCGCCGGCTTCAACGGCCGTTTCATCGGGCAGATCGCGGCCGAGGAGTCGGAAGAGGCCGCGGTCTACAAGGGCCTGGTCCAGGCCACCCGCGATTATGTCGAGCGCAACGGCTTTCCCGGTGCGCTGATCGGCCTCTCCGGCGGCATCGATTCAGCCCTGGTGGCAGCTATCGCCGCCGATGCGCTGGGGCCGGAGAAAGTCTGGACAGTAGCGCTGCCCTCGCGCTACACCGCCGGCATGTCCAACGAGGATGCGCGCCTGCAGGCCGAGCGCCTGGGCCTGCGCCATTCGGTGCTGCCGATCGAGACCGCTTTCGGCGCCTTCAACCAGACCCTGGCCGAAACCTTTGTCGGGCGCGGCGCCGACCTCACCGAGGAGAACCTGCAGTCGCGCTGCCGCGGCGTGCTGCTGATGGCGCTGTCCAACAAATTCGGCCAGGTGGTGCTGACTACCGGCAACAAGAGCGAGATGGCGGTCGGCTACGCCACGCTGTACGGCGACATGTGCGGCGGTTTCGCCCCGATCAAGGATGTCTACAAGACCCTGGTCTACCGGCTGGCGCGCTACCGCAATTCGCTCGGCGACGGCGAGGTGATACCGGAACGCGTCATCACGCGCCCGCCCTCGGCGGAGTTGCGGGAGGACCAGAAGGATTCCGACTCGCTGCCGCCTTACGAGGTGCTGGACCCGATCCTCGAGGCCTATGTCGAGGACAGCCACTCCATCGCTGAGATCGTGGCGATGGGTTACGACCAGGCTATGGTGCAGCGCGTCGCCGCGCTGGTGCGGCGCTCCGAGTACAAGCGCCGCCAGGCGCCGCCGGGCCCCAAGATCACCCGCCGCGCGTTCGGCCGCGAGCGCCGCTATCCGATTACCGCGGTCTATGGGGATTTGTAGCGGACTGTAGCGTTGCGGGCGCGGCACTGTTCCGGTTTTGAGCCCGTACGCGGGGCAAAAAAAAGCGGCCATCGGCCGCTTTTTTTCGTTGGGCGCCTGTGCGCCCAGCCAAAAAACTACTTGGCGGGAGCTGCGCTGTTGCCGGCGCCGGAATCGGTACTGGCCGGCTGCGGTTTTGCCGGCGGCGGCGGATCCTTGCGCTTGTCCGAATCGGCGAAGGAGAACAGGCCGGCGAACCAGCTGAAGAAGCCCTTCTTTTCCTGCGGTGCCGCGGCCTGGTCGGCCGGCGCCGGCTTGGCCGCGTCCTTGGGCTGATCCTTGTTCACCTCGTCGCTTACCGCCGGGTCGAACCCGGATTTGAGCGACAGGCCGGTGCTGGAGGTGGTGGCCGGCGCCGCAGCGGCCGTTGTGCCGGCGGCGGCTGTGGCGCCCGCGGCGGTAGTGGTGGCGGCACTGCCCGCGGCCGTGCCGGTGGCGGGCGCCGCAGCGGCGCTACCGCTGCTGCCGATCACGATGACGTGCTGATTCTCCGGCTTGCTGGTGTCGAAGAAGTCGAACGCGTGGGTGAACCGCGACATGAAGCCGGGCTTGGCGGCGGCTGTGCCCGTCCCGGCGTCCGCGGGCTGAGCCGCTGCTGGCGGCGGCACCGCGGCGACGACCGGCGCGGTCACCACGCCGGGCTTCGGCGCATCCGTAAAGGTGATCTTGTCGGTATTCATCGCGATCAGGGTCGCGGTGTCCTGGGCTTCCTGGTCCAGGCCGATCTTGGCGTAGCTGCGCTCCAGGATCTTCAGCGCATCTGCCGTGGCCGGCGCGCCGGGATATTCGGTGATGATGTCAGTGGCGCGCTTGGCGGCGGCGACGTAGGCGCCGCGGGTGACGTAGAACTCCGCCACCGACAGCTCATGGTCGGCGATGCGGTCGCGCGAATACAGCATGCGCCGGCGCGCGTCGCCGATGTATTTGCTGCTGGGATAACGCTGCAGCAGCAAGGCGAAGTCCTCGAAGGCGCGGCGCTGGTTGCCGATATCGCGCTTGGAGCTGTTCGGCACCAGGACTTCCATAACGCCCTGGTCGCGATTGAAATCGGTCACGCCCTTCAGGTACATCACGTAGTCGGCGGAGGGATGGCGCGGGTGCGCGCGCAGGAAGCGGTCTGCGGCGGTGACGGCGTCGTCCGACTGGAAGCTCTTGTACTGCGCGTAGATCTTTTCCAGCTCGGCCTGGGTCGAGTAGTCGGAAAACGGATAGCGCGAGATCAGGGCGTCGTAGCGCGTGATGGCGACGGCATAGTCCGAATTGTTCAGGGCCTCGCGCGCATGGCGATACAATTCCCCCGCCTGCTGCCGCAGTTCGCGGTCGGACAGCGGCGATTTCGCTCCGCCCGGACCCTCCTGCGCGGTCTTGAAGGGGTTTTCCGGACGGTCTTTGTCGGGATTGGAGCTGCAGCCGGCAACGAGCAATCCGATCGCGACCAGCTGCGCCAGTCGCCCGAAATGGGGCGGGGAAAGAAGGGTTGTCATTCTATGGATACGAGCAAGCGGTGAAAGCAATCCCGAGTATAGCCCAAGGCTTCGGCCCCAATTTGTTAAGACACGCCGATTTATGACCGCCGCCGGCAGCGAAAGTGCGGCGCAAAGCGCCGAAGTGCCCGCGGAACTGGATGGTTCGCGTCTCGACGCCGCCGCCGCCAAGCTATTCCCGGCCTATTCGCGGGCGCGCCTGCAGGACTGGATCGAGCAGGGTTTGCTGACCCGCAACGGCCTGGCGGCCGCGCGCACGCGCGAGCCGGTGCGCGGCGGCGACCTGTTGCGGCTGACGCCGGTGACGGTGGACGCCGGGTCCGCGGCGGCCCAGGAGATCACCCTGGACGTGGTTTACGCCGATGACGCGCTGGCCATCATCAACAAGCCGCCCGGCCTGATTGCGCATCCGGGGGCCGGCGCACCGGACGGTACCTTGCAGAATGCCTTGCTGCACCGCTTCCCGCAGACCGCCTCGGTGCCGCGCGCCGGGCTGGTGCATCGCCTGGACAAGGACACCTCCGGCCTGCTGGTCGTGGCGCTGACGCTGCCGGCCCACACCCGGCTGGTAGCGGCGATGGCGGCACGCCGGATCAAGCGCGAGTACGACGCCCTGGTCAATGGCGGCGTGGTATCCGGCGCCACCGTCGATGCGCCGATCGGCCGCGATCCGCACAACCGCGTGCGCATGGCGGTGCTCGATGGCGGCCGCCGCGCTGTGACCCATTACCGTGTGCAGGAGCGGTTCCGCTTCCATACGCTGTTGCGGGTGCGTCTGGAAACCGGGCGTACCCACCAGATCCGCGTGCATATGGCGAGCCTGCGCCATCCGGTCGTCGGCGACGGCGTCTACGGCGGCCAGGTGGTGCGCGGCATCGGCATGGACGAGGGGCTGCGCGCGGCCCTGCGCGCCTTCCCGCGTCAGGCCCTGCATGCGCGCGAGCTGACCCTGAACCATCCGGACGACGGCAGCGAGCGGCATTTCATGGTGGAGCCGCCGGCCGATATGCAGGAGCTGCTGGGCCGGCTGCGTGCCGCCGAGCGCAAGCCATGAGCGATTCCCTGAGTACGTCATCGACGCCGCAGCTGCTGCTTCCCGACTGGCCCGCGCCGGCCCGGGTGCGGGCGGCCTGCACCACCCGCATCGGCGGGGTCAGCCAGGGGCCCTACGCCAGTCTCAACATGGGACGCAGCAGCGGTGATGTGCCCGAGGCGGTGAGCGAGAACCGCCGGCGCGTGCATCAGGCCCTGGGCCTGCCGGCCGAGCCCTGCTGGATCCGCCAGGTGCATGGCGCGCGCGCGGTGCAGATGCCGCAGGCGGCGCAGGATCCGGAGCCCCCCGAGGCCGACGCCAGCTTCACCACCGAGCCCGGCGTGATCTGCGCAGTGCAGGCGGCGGACTGCCTGCCGGTGCTGCTGTGCGACCAGGCGGGGACCGTGGTGGCCGCCGCTCATGCCGGCTGGCGCGGGCTGGCCGGCGGCGTGCTGGAGCGGACGGTGGCGGCGTTGCCGGTGCCGCCGCGGGATCTGCTGGCCTGGCTCGGCCCGGCGATCGGGCCGGAAGCGTTCGAGGTGGGAGAGGAGGTGCGGGAGGCTTTCGTGGCGGCGGATGCCGCGGCCGCGCACGCGTTTCGTCCGGGCCTGCTGGCCGGCAAGTATTACGCTGACCTGTTCGTGCTGGCGCGCATGCGCCTGGCGCGGACCGGAGTCCATCGCATCAGCGGCGGCGGCGTCAGCACCCATGCCGATCCGGCGCGCTTCTACTCCTATCGCCGCGACGGCGCCTCCGGCCGCATGGCGGCGCTGATCTGGATCGAGCCGGCCGGCAATATTTCCGGCCCCAGCCATTGACTATTGCCGGCCAATAATCGAACGTGATCGCCATTTGACGGGAGCGGTGCCGCAGTCGATTCTCTCATTAGCTTTCCTTGCCTGGAGCGGACGTGTTTGCTACATCTGCGTCAGGCGTCCACTGGCCGGCAATTGAGTGCATCGTCTCCGCCACCCGCTCAGGCCGCGCCTCGCAGCGCGGTGGGCGTGTCATAAAGACCGGACTGCTGGAAGACCCAAGAGGTGCGAGAAGAATGAAAACCGAGACCAGGGTGCTGGGGGCGTTGGGCCTTGCCGCGTGCGCGGCGTTCGCCCTCGCCACATCCGCACATGTATCCGCACAGGACAAGCCCACCGGCGAAGGCGCGGCTGCCGATGCACCAGCCACGGTGCCGGTGTCGGTGAGGCCGCGGCCGGCGGAAATCATGCCGCGGGCGCCGCAGGCCCTGGTGATGGGCGTCGCCAATACCGGCGAGCATCTGATCGCGGTGGGCGACCACGGCGAGATCCTGGCTTCCAACGACGGCCGCAACTGGGCGCAGCTGGCGGTGCCGGTGCGCTCGCCGCTGACCGCGGTGTCCTTCGTCGACGCCAAGGACGGCTGGGTGGTGGGGCATGACGCGGTGGTGCTGCATACCGCCGACGGCGGCAAGACCTGGACCCTGCAGAACTTCCAGCCCGAGCTGGAGAATCCCTTCCTCAGCGTGCTGGCCATCGACAAGGATCACGCTTACGCGGTGGGTGCCTACGGCCTGTTCTACAAGACCGAGGACGGCGGCGGCACCTGGAGCGAGGTCAGCGCCCCGGTGATCAAGGATGCAGGCCTACACCTGTACAGCATCCGCAAGCTGGGCAACGGCGATCTGTTCATCGCCGGCGAGCAGGGCCTGCTGGTGCTGTCCACCGACGGTGGCAAGACCTGGAACAAGCAGAAGTCGCCCTATGAGGGCACCTTCTTCGGCGCGGTGCCGGTGGGCGCCAAGGGCGCCCTGCTGTGCGGCCTGCGCGGCAACGCCTTCCTCACCAGCGATGTGCGCGGCGGCAAGTGGCAGAAGATCGACACCACCGCGCCGACCTCGCTGTTCGGCTGCGAGGCGGTGGACGCCGGCACGGTGGCGATGGTCGGCCTCAACGGCATCATCCAGCTGGTCGACACCGCCACCGGCAAGGCGCGCAACCTGAAGAGTCCCGGCGATACGCCGTATTCCGATGTGGTGTCGTTCAAGGGCGGCCTGGTGCTGGTAGGAGAATCCGGCATCCAGCACCTCGACAGTCTGAACTAACATCCATCAATAACTGGCCAAGCCAAACAAACTAGAAGCCGGGGAGACCCCACTATGAGCGATTCCGCCACCGAGTCCCGCGCCCACAAGATTCTCCGGGCCATCGAGCCGCTGATCTATGCGCGGCGCAAGCTCACCATGGGCATCCTGCTGATCATCACGGCGTTCTTCGCCTGGCAGGCATCGAAGATCCAGCCGGATGCAGGCTTCGACAAGTCGATCCCGCTGAAGCATCCGTACATGCAGGTGTACAAGCAGTACCAGGAATCCTTCGGTGGCGCCAACACCATCCTGGTGGCGCTGATGCAGAAGGACGGGGACATCTACAACAGCAAGTTCCTGCACCGCCTGAAGCAGGTCACCGACGCGGTGTTCTTCCTGCCGCATATCGACCGTTCGCAAGTGCAGTCGCTGTTCACGCCCAATGTCACCTATATCGAGGTGGTGGAAGGCGGCTTCTTCGGCACCAATGTGATCCCGGCGGATTATCCGGCGGAAGGCGATGCCACGCCGGAGATGCTGGCCAAGGTCAAGGACCACGTCGGCAAGGCCAATATCATCGGCCGCCTGGTCTCCAACAACCAGCACGGGGCCATCGTCCAGGCCGACCTGCTGGAGATCGATCCGGTCACCGGCGAGAAACTCGACTACGGCCAGGTGGCCAACCTGATCGAGGACAAGGTGCGCGGGCATTTCGCCAGTCCGGACAAGTTCATCTACAAGGCCAAGCACGACATCGTGGTCGGCAAGGACTACCAGCGCAAGCTGAACAGTCCGTTCAAGGACGGCGATGTGCTGTTCAAGCAGGGCGAGGTGGTGACCGACGGCTACGTGCCGTATTCCCCGCTGAAGCGCTGGATCACCGATTTCAGCGCCGCGCGGCACCTGGATGACGGCTCGGCGGTGGACGTGTTTGTCAGCGGCCGCCTGCTCGACGTGGAGCAGGTCAAGAACGAGGACTACACCCCGGACATCGAGATCCACATCGTCGGCTTCGCCAAGGTGGTGGGCGACGTCATCGACGCGACCTTCCAGGTGGTGCTGTTCTTCCTGCTGACGCTGGTCATGACGATGATCCTGCTGTGGCTGTACGTCGGCAACTTCAAGCTCGCCGTGCTGCCGCTGGTGTGCTCGATCACCGCGGTGATCTGGGAATTCGGTCTGCTGCGCATGTTCGGCAAGGGCCTCGATCCGTTCGCCATTCTGGTGCCGTTCCTGATCCTGGCGGTATCGGTGTCGCACGGCGTGCAGTACGTCAACGCCTGGGTCGGCGAGATCGCCGACAACGGCCGCAACAGCTTCGACGCCTCGCTGTTCACCTGGCGGCGCCTGGCCATCTACGGCACCATGGCGATCATGACCGACGTGGCCGGCTTCGCCATGATCGGCCTGATTCCCGTCGGCATCATCCAGGAAATGGCGCTCAACGCCTGTCTTGGCATGCTTGCCATCATCATCACCAACAAGGTGATGATGCCGATCTGGCTGACCTGGGTCGGCGTCGGCGACCCGAAGGCGTTCAAGGCCAAGCAGGACCGGCGCGACGGCATCTTCGACGGCGTGTGGCGCCTGCTCTCCAACATGACCAATCCCAAGGCGGCGGTCACCGCCCTGGTGATCTGCGCCGTGCTGCTGGGCTTGGGCCTGTGGAAGGGCAAGGACCTGCAGATCGGCGACAGCCAGAAGGGCGTGCCGGAGCTGCTGCCGGATTCGCGCTACAACAACGACAACGCCGCCATCGTCTCCAACTTCGCGCTGGGCACCGACCTGATCAAGGTCATCGCTGAGACCGATGCCGACGCCTGCATCAATTCCGGGGTGATGGACCAGATCTATCACATGGCCTGGACCCTGGATAACACCAAGGGCGTGCAGTCGACCCTGTCGCTGCCGGAACTGTCGCGGCTGGTGTACAGCATCTTCGTCGAGGGCAGTCCCAAGTTCTATGTGCTGGCGCGCAACAAGGATGCGCTGGGCCAGGCGATCAAGCCGATCGCCCCGCCCACCGGCATGCTCAACGAGTCCTGCTCGGCCATGCCGGTGTGGACCTTCCTCGGCGACCACCGCGCCACCACCATCAAGCGCGTGGTCGACGTGGTGAAGGACTTCGGCGATACCAACTCCAAGGAGTTCTTCGAGACGCACAAGGACGTCGACGCCAAGTACTGTGACGCCAAGAACGAGGCGCGCCGCGACTTGGGCACGCAGAAGCTGAAGCTGCAGCACATGACGGAAGTGCTGCACAAGAAGGGCCTGAGCGATGACCAGGTCAATGCCGACAGCGGCATTGCCGCGCAGCAGAAAACGCTGGGCGACGCCGACGACAAGCTCAAGGGCATGGACAAGCAGTGCCCGGTCAATTTCGCCCTGGCCAGCGGCAACGTCGGCGTGATGGCGGCGACCAACGAGCTGGTGGAGCAGCTGGAGAAGCGCATCCTGCTCTACGTCTACATTGCCATCATCATCTGCGTCTATTTGTCGTTCTTCGAGTGGCAGAGTCTGGTCAGCATCATGCTGCCGCTGGCCCTGGTGTCCTGGCTGGCCTACGCGGTGATGGCGGTGCTCGGCATCGGCATGAAGATCGCCACCCTGCCGGTGGTGGCTCTGGCGGTGGGCATCGGCGTGGACTACGGCATCTACGTCTACGCCACCCTGGCCGACGCCTGCGCCGGCGGCTACACGCTTAAGGAGGGCTATTTCAAGACCCTGAAGATGACCGGCAAGGCGGTGGTGTTCACCGGCATCACCCTGGGCTTCGGCGTCGCCACCTGGCTGTTTTCCGGCCTGCAGTTCCAGCGCGACATGGGCAAGCTGCTGGTGTTCATGTTCACCGCCAACATGTTCGGCGCGATCCTGATCCTGCCGGCCATCGCCTCCTTCCTGCTCAAGCCGCGCAAGCTGGCGCCGGGGGAGAAGCCGGTGATGGTGTCGCGGCATTAAGGCCTGATCGATGCAAGGCAAAGGCCCCGCGGAGCGGGGCCTTTGCTTGAGAGGCCGGCGGTAGTGATGGGGAAGGTATGTCGATGGCGGACTTGTTGGAGCGCGGGTCAGCACGCGATTTGCGGGTCGGCTGGGGGCTGATCCTCGCGATCGCCGTGATTGACGCGATCCTGCTGGCTGTGACCAATTTTGCCCTGGTATGGCGGCCCGAGCTGCCGGCACTGGTCTGCAGCTTGTTACTCTGCGTGCTGTGGGGCGTTTATGGCAGGCTGCGGTCCAGCCCTCGCCTGGCAGGGCTGGCCCAGACCGGGCTCATGTTCCTGCTTTATACCAACGTTGCTGCCGTGCTGAGTTATCTCGTCACCGGATTGGCGCCCGGTGCGTTGCTTGACGATCGACTCGCGGGTATCGATCGGGCGATCGGATTCGACTGGCCCGGTTTGTACGACTGGTTTCAGGCTTCTCCCTCCCTGCATGTTGCCGCTGCCGTGGTCTATGCCAGTCTGGGGCCGCAGGTATTATTGCTGCTGCTGATCCTGAGTCCGATGGGGTATACCCATCGGGCCCGCGAATTCTTTCTGGCCTTTGCCATTTCCAGTCTCGCTGTCATTCTGCTTGCCGCTGCCCTCCCGGCGGCTGGCGCTTTTGTCGAATATGGAGTGACCGAGGCGCATACCAGGCCGTATGTGCTGCAGTATCTGGGACTGCGTGACGGCAGCATCCGCTCGATTGATCTGAGTCAGGTACAGGGGCTGGTGCAATTCCCCTCTTTTCACGCGGCATTGGCGGCCCTGTGCGTTTACGCCGTACGGGGCATCCGCTGGCTGTTCCCGGCGATGGCTGCATTGAATCTGGCGGTGATTCTGGTGACACCAACGGTGGGCGGTCACCACCTGATCGATGTGCTGGCCGGATTGTTGCTGGCAGGAGCCACCATAGCCGTTCTGCCCGCACTAAGCGGGACACGGCAAGACGATGGATAGCCGGACCTCGAGCGCTGCGAGCCAACCCCGGAGAATGGCGAGGGCGGCGGTTTTCCGGTCTCAGGCCCCTGAAGGCTGCGGTGGCGGTGCGGAACCGGATTGCAGACAGCGCCGCAGCATGATTACAAAGAAAGCGCCGAGCACGATGGGGGCGACGGTGCCTGCCCGCCCCGCGGTAACGAATACCAATAGCGGCAGGCACCAGGCGGCGGCAATCGCAAGCAATTCGCCATTGCGGAAGCCGGTACGGCGCCCCTCGTTGAACAACATCAGGCAGGCGGCGCTGACGGTAGGCAGGTCATAGATCAAGGCATAGGGCGATGCCAGAAATGGCCCGATCAGGCAGATCATGACCGCGCCGGGCGTGGTGCCGCCATGTTCACGCAGCACGCGTGCAATGGACCAAAGCACGGCCACGGTGGCAATCGCTTGCAGTGCAAGCGCGGCGTGTGCATTCGCGCCGATGCTCAGCAGCCCGAAATAGATGGTGGCGCCATGGCGCTGGTGTGTGCCGGAGGACGAAAGGGCGCCCGAGAAGTCGCTCAAGGAATTCAACCACGCCTGCCAGGATTCAGCGCCGAAGACCGCCAGGCTTGCGGCAACCAGCAGCAGCGCGGTGAGGGCCGCTGCAACAATGGCGCTGCGTTTGCGGGAAATCAGCAGGATCAGCAAGGGCAGGAACGCCAGTTGCGGCTTGATCACCAGCAGGCCAAGCATGATTCCGCCCCGCGCCGGTCGTTCGGCCAGCAGGCTGAATCCAAATAGTGTCAGAGCGCTGGTGAGCAGGCCAGTTTGCCCAAACAGCAGGTTGACCATCGTTGCCGGGGCAAGCAGCGCGAGCAGGGCCAGCGGGGTCCGCGGACGCAATGCATGCCAAACGGCTCCAAGGTAGAGCGTGAGCGAGAGTCCGTTCCAGAGCAGCAGGCTGCTGTAAAAGGGTAGCAGCCCGAAGGGGAAGAACAGCAGGGCGGCAGGTGGTGGATAGACGAAAGGGTGCGGAATTTGCGGCACTGATGTCAGTGCCAGGCTGCGCATGAAATCCTGAAAGCCGGCCGCGTCGTAAAGCTGCGCCAACGGTTGCTGCTGCAGTTCGCGGGCCGCTGACCAGAACACAAAGAAATCGTTGAAAGTGTTTCCGGAATGGACCAGGAAGTTAATGTAGGCGCCGAACATCACAGCGGACACGGCCAGCACGATCAGTGCCGGAACCAACAGCCTGCGTTCTTGCATGGTCACTTGCCTGGAATGCGGCGTCACTCTGGGTGGACGGTGTGCGACCCGGCACGGGATGACCCGTGCCGTTCCAGCCTTGCCTGGGCATATTCGTTCAACTACGATCGCACCTCAGGTCGTGCCCTAGGGATTGTCTCCCAGCGGCAGGGTAGATGGAAAGACAAGGAGGGGGTAGCGCCCGATTTCGGGTGGACGGACAGCCCCCCGCACCAGTTGCCGGAAAATCGTTATGTCCCCTCATTGGTTGAGCAAGGATCGCCTGATCATTTATCCGGCGGCATTCCTTGTGATTTACCTGTCGATGGTGCTGTTCTTGCTGGCCCGGTTTCCTGCCGGCGTGGACGAAAGAGGCCACACGCTGACCCCGGATTTCGTCGTGTTCTGGGGCGCTTCCCACCTTGCCTTGTCGGGTGATCCGCAGGGTGCCTACGATCCGGTCACCGTCGCCGCGGCGGAACGGCTCACCATCCGGCACCTGAGTGCGACTGGCGACTGGATTTATCCGCCGACGTTTTACCTGATGATGGTGCCGCTGGCCCTGCTGCCGTTCTTCTGGTCGTACGTCGCGTTCATGGCCTCCACTTTCCTGGCATACCTCTGGGTGGTGAGAAGGGCCGCGGCGACCACGCTGGCCCTGCTGCCGGTACTCGGCTTTCCTGGTGCATGCCTTAATTTCGTACAGGGACAGAATGGCTTTTTGACGGCAGCCTTGTGCGGCGGCGCCCTGCTGCTATTGCCGCGCCGCCCGATCTGGGCCGGCGTGTTGATCGGCTTGCTGATCATCAAGCCACAATTGGGTCTGCTGCTGCCGCTGGCCCTGGTTTGCGGGCGGCACTGGCATGCCTTGTTCGCTGCCGCAGTCACCGCCCTGATGTTTCTGACAGTCAGTGTGTTGGCCCTTGGGCCGGAGACCATGCAGGCCTTTTTCGGTCATCTCGGCGGTTTCTCAGCCTGGGCCGCATCGAACAGGAACCTGTTGCTGTCGGTGCCGACGTTCTTTTCTTTTTTCCGCCTGCTGGGCCTCGCCGCCAGCCCGGCGCTGCTGATACACGGCGCGCTGGCCCTGGCGATCGCCATTGCCACAGGATGGATCTGGCGTGTTTGCCCGAACGTGGCCTTGCGTTCCGCCGCCTTGGTCGTGGCCACCCTGATGGTCAGCCCCTACCTTCTCGACTACGACCTGGTCTGGCTGGCATTGGCCATCGCCTGGTTTGCAAGTTACGCCGTCCGGCACGGCTGGCGGTCCGGGGAACGCGAGATGCTGGTATTGGCCTGGCTGCTGCCCCTGTGCATGACCTTGATTCACCGCCTGCTGCAAGTGCAGCTTGCCCCTTTCATCCTGCTGGGCCTGTTCCTGATGATGCTGCGCAGGGTGCGTGAGGATCGTATGCGGGATGGGGCGGGGCAGGATGTCCGGCCGGTCGATCGGAATGCTTATTCTTCGATATCGCCGTGAACCGATGAAGTGACCGCATGCAAGCTCAGATTGTCCAGCTGCAGCGCGGTCAGTTTCCCGCCCCATACGGCACCGGTATCCAGACCGTAGACCTTGTGTTCGGGCCAGTACACCTGCCCCAGCGTTGACCAATGGCCGAAGATCAGCCGGGTAGTTGAAGAGCGGCGGTGCGGCACGGCAAACCAGGGCAGCAGGCCGTCCGCCTGCGTGCCGGGAGCACCCTTGGGTCTGAAATCGGCACGGCCGTTCCGATCGCAATAGCGCAGCCGCGTATAGCAATTGATGATAAAGCGCAGGCGCGGAATGCCGCTCAGGCTCTCCGCCCACAACGCCGGCTCATCGCCATACATACTGCCTAGCAATTCGGCATAGCTGTCGCTGCGCAGCATGGCTTCGACTTCCATGGCGCAGGCGCGCGCCTGCGCCATGGTCCATTGCGGGGGCAGCCCGGCGTGCAGCACCGCCGTACCGCCATCCGGCGTTTCAAGCAGCAATGGCTGCCGCCGCAGCCAGTCCAGCAGTTCGTCGCGGTCCGGCGCGGCCAGCACCTCATCCAGCGAGTCCCGTTTGCCCTTGCGGCCGCCATGAGCCACGGCGAGCAGGTGGAGGTCGTGGTTGCCCAGAACCGACTGTGCCGAAGCGCCCAATCCCGCGACATAGCGCAGGGTCTGCAGGGATTGCGGCCCCCGATTGACCAGGTCTCCGGCAAACCAGAGCCGATCGGCCGCCGGGTCGAAATGCAATAGGTCCAGCAGGCGCCGCAGCTCGTCGTAACAGCCCTGCAGATCGCCGATCACGTAAGTCGACATGGGATTTCCAGTATTGGTGATTCAGGTCCCACAAACCGATGAGCGGTATAAAAGCGGCCTGTGAGTCACTTTGACACCCACCCAGCCGTGACATACCTTAATTCACGAGTCGTGCGGACTCATTTATTCACTACCAGGAGTGCTGTCATGCTGACCAAATTCGTTTCGTTTCTGCGTAAAGAAGAGGGCGTCACCGCTACCGAGTACGCGCTCATTATCACGGTTGTTGCCCTGATCATGCTGATCGGCGCCAAGGTTCTTGGTTCGGATCTGAGCACCCTGTTCAGCAACGTTGGCGCTGACGTCTAAGGCAATCCGCCGCCGATGGGCTCGTGGTGGATCGCGGGCCTGCTGGCAGGATGGGCACTCGCCGTTGCTGCGTTTGACTTGAGGCAGCGGCGGGTTCCCAACGTACTTCTGGTGTTGGTGGCAGTGCCGGCCATTGCTGTATTTCCGGTGGCCCGGCACGGATTGCTGGGAGCCGGTATCGGGCAGAGTCTCATCGGGCTCGGTATCGGCACCCTTCCCTATTTACCGGGCTACCTGCTCGGCAAGGTGGGGGCCGGAGACGTGAAGTTGTCGGGGCTGCAGGGCTTTTTGCTCGGGGGGGCAGGCGCTTTCGAGGCCTTCTTGGTTGGCGGGGTTACCTTGGGTCTCATCGCCCTGTTCGGGATGCTGGCCAAATACGACCGGGATCACGCTTCGCGCCTACCCGCCGCGGTCGCGCTTGTTGTAGGATTCCTTTGGGTGATTTCAGGCAGTTACCTATTGCCAGGCTGGGGCTCATGAACAGGTTTACTGGTTTACGCTTGACTCGCCCGCGTTCCGGGCAAACCGGCGCCTCCGCCGTAGAGTTCGCTTTCGTGTTTCCGATCATGCTGGCCGTGGCTTATGGCGGTATCGTTTACGCCTATATCTATGTCCTGCAGCAATCGATCAATTTTGCCGCTCAACAAGGTGCCCAGGCCGCTGTGTCGGTTGTGCCGATCAGCACCGGGACCAACCCTGCGGCGGCAACTGCCTCGGCGCAGCTGGCGAGCGCTACCGCCGCGATCAACAATACCCTGGCCTGGTTGCCAACTAGCCAAAAAGGTCGCCTTTCCATTCCCTCGAACGCTGCGGGGTGCAACGCCACCTCCGGTACGTTCGCGGTTCAGGTCAATTTCAATACCGCGGGGCTTTTCGCGACTTTCAACCTGCCGGACAATCTGGGCAGTTTCCCCTATATGCCGGCCAGCCTTCTCGCTTGCGCCGTAGCTTTCACTTGAAGCGGTGTGCTTAAAATTGATGTAGATTCAGCTAAATAACGTTGGTTTGGGGTTCAAGGGAGTCGCCAAGGGATGAGCAGTAATCTGATTAAAATCATAGCGGCTGTCTTTGTGGTACTGGCAGTCATTCTTGCCGTCATTGGCTACCGTATGAGCCATGATTACGCAGACAACGCCAGTAAAGCCTCCCAGCAGGCAAGCCAGGCGCAGGCAGCGCCCGCCACTTCCCAGATTCAGGTGGTGATGGCGATCAAGCCGCTGCTTGCCAACCAAAAGATCGACCCCGCTTCCCTGAAGGTGGTAGGCGTGGAGGTCGCTCCCGAGCACTACTTCATCAGCATCGATGATGTGGCCGGCCAAACTCCTTATATAGACATCGACACCGGAACGGTGATTACGCCGCGACTGCTCGGATTCAAGGATCCTATTGCCAAGCTGGTTCCGGCGGGGCACAAGGCGGTTTCCCTGACGCTGACCGATGTGATTGGCGTGGGCGGTTTCGTCCGCCCCGGCGACATCGTCGACGTACTGGTTTTCCTGAAAAACGACCAGAGCAACAAGGTCGACCCGGCGCAGGCGCGCATCCTGCTCAAGGATGCCCTGGTGCTGGGTTCCGACGAGCAGGTCATTCCGCCGCCGAGCGTGCCGAAAGGCGCCAACGGCGACCAGCAGCAACCGACGCAGCAGCGGCATGAGCGCACCGTGGTGGTGGCCGTGCCGGACGAGGATGTGACCCGCGTCATGCTGGGTGCCAGCCTGGGCGATGTGCGTCTGGCCCTCCATGGCAACCAGGATCAGGCCCAAGTGGCGGAAGCGCAGCCTGCCGGCGCGCCATCTGCTGCTGGTACGCAAGCTGCCGGCGCGATGCCGACCCCGGTTTCCGGCGGCAGCCTGAATCAGGTCGCCAGCACTGCTCCGGCCAAGCCGGGCGTGGACCAGCCCTTGCCCGACATGCCTTATACCTCCGCCGAGCTTGCACGGCTGAAGCCGCCGCACGCTAGCAAGGGAGCCCCGGAGGGCATCGTCATCTATCACGGGTCGAAAGCTTCGACGGTGTACCCATGAAGATCAATATTGGGGATTGCAATCCGTTGGTGGGTGAAAGCCCGCAACAAGCGCAGCAAAGGGAAACGATAATGCGATTGCCGCAGAGCGTCGGATGCGTCATTAAAGCAGGACTATTGGCCCTTACGGCAGCGGCTTGCAGTGTGTCCGGAATGGCCCTCGCGCAGGGGCCGGCCGCCGCGCAGGCAATCAATGAAAATACGGTGGTGGTTGACGTGGGGACGCAGCAATTGCTGCGCCAGAAGCTGCCGATCCGCCGCGTCGCGGTTGCCGACCCCACCATCGCCGATGTCAGTGTCATCAACAGCCGCGAGTTGCTGCTGAACGGCAAGGCGAACGGCGTGACCAGCCTGATCGTCTGGAGCCGCGATGCCAAGGCGCAGCCGATCAGCTATAAGGTGGAGGTTGCCAGTAGAAGCATCAGCGGCAGCACCGCCGATCTGCTCGCGCATCGCGATGCGGTGCTGGCTGCCGGCGGCGATGCGCCCGCAGCCAATGGCAGCAACGGTGCAACGCAGGCAGTGGCGGATCACACCTCGGTGGCTGTGGATACGCAGGTGCTGAGCCAGGTCAAGATCGTCGATATCCAGCGCACTGCGCTGCAGGAATTCGGCCTCAATTTCTTCACTCACAATAGCGCCGGCACTGTCGGCGGAATCGGCACGCCCGGCGCGATCGGTAGCGTGACTGGGGGCGGCGGCGCCGGCGTCATTAGCGGCGCCACCGGCAATATCCCGATCTCGAGCGCGTTCAACCTGGTCTACGCCGGCAGTTCGTATCTCGCGGCGCTGAGCGTCCTTGAGAGCGAGGGCTTGGCGCGCACTCTGGCCGAGCCCAGCCTGACCGCGATGAGCGGGCAGACAGCCAGCTTCCTGGCCGGCGGCGAATTTCCGTTCCCCACCGTGCAGAACGGCGGCGGCAGCGGCAACAATTCCATCACCATCGTCTTCAAGGAATTCGGCATCCGGCTGAATTTGACGCCGACGGTGCTGGCGCGCAATCGCATTGCCCTCAAGGTGGCGCCGGAAGTCAGCCAGCTCGACTACACCAACGGCATCAGCATCAACGGTATTACCATCCCCGGCCTCGACGTGCGGCGCACCGATACCATGGTCGAGCTGGGTGACGGCGAGACCTTCGTCCTCAGCGGCCTGATCAGCAACGATCTGGTGAACAACGTCAGCAAGATTCCATGGCTCGGCGATGTGCCGGTTCTGGGTGCCTTCTTCCGCAATACCAGCATCAATCGCACCGATCGCGAGTTGATCATGGTGGTGACGCCGCATCTGATCCGTCCGATCGCCAAGGGTTCTCCGTTGCCGGAACTGCCGGGGGCCTCCCTCGATCAGTACCGGCCAAGTTTTGCGCATACCATGTTCATGGAGACCGGCGACTTCGGTCAGCCCAAGAGCGACCAAGGGTACAGCCGCTGATTGTCCCAACGACGACGCGGGGAGCCGCGATGAAAACGCAAGCGGTCGTCGTAGCCAACGATCCGGTATACCAGAGCTGGTTGCAGGGCGCCGCTGGCGCCTCCATGGACGTGACCCTGCTGCCGGTATCCGGCGTGCAGGATGCGTTGGCACAGATCGAGGCGCGCGGCCGCGTCGATGTGCTGTTCGTCGAATTCGACAGCCATGATGTGGCGCAGCGCGCCGCGTTCGTCGAACGCTTCCTGGAGCAGCATTGGCAGGTACCGGTGGTTGGCCTGGGCGCCGACGACAATCCGCAGTGGGTGCTGGCCGCGATGCGCGCCGGCGCCCGCGATTTCTTCGTCCTGCGCCGCGACGACGCCACCCTGGGTTTGCAGATCGGGCGGCTGCTGCGCCGCAGCAGCGCCGGCCCGGCCAGCCAGGCCGCGGCGCAGAAGTCGGGCAAGCTTTACGGCGTGCTGTCGGCCCATCCGGGCGAGAGCATCGCGTTCCTGGCCGAACACCTGGCGCTGGGCATTCTGGAAACGCAGGGGCCCAGCGAGCGCGTGCTGTTGTTCGACGTTGCCAATCCGGCCGGTGCGGCGGCGATTTTCCTCAATCTCAACGCCACTTATAGTGCGCTCGACGCCATCAACGACGCTTACCGCTGCGATCAGAGCCTGGTCGATACCGCCTTCACCCGGCATAGCAGCGGCCTGTACGTGCTGAGCCTGCCGGAGGATCTGCTCGGCCAGCCGAACATTGATTCCGGCGAACTGCTCAAGCTGTTACAGGTGCTGCGCGGCCTGTTCAGCCATATCGTGGTGGCGCTCGACGGGCATCTACCGCTGTCGGCCCTGGTCAGCGTGGCCAACGACGCGGAACGACTGCTGCTGCTGTCGGACCAGTCGATTCTGCGCTCGCGCCACAACAAGCACCTGCTGCGCGCATTGCGGCTGGAAGGCTGCTCGCTGGATCGTGCCGGTCTGGTAGTGGACGACTATCGTCGCCGCCTGGGTCTGGAGCCGAAGAATCTGGCCGAATTGTTCGAACTGCCCTTGTTCGCGACCTTGCAAAGCGACCTCTCCAATCGCTCCGTATCGATGAATTCCGGCGAGCCTCTTTACACCCTGGCGCGCAAGGATTCCTATGCTCTGGGCGTGAAGAAGCTCGCGACCTCGCTGCTTTCGGGGCAGCCGATTGTGGCTTCTCCGCAGAGTTTTCTGGATCGGCTGAGGAACGCCTGAGGCTGCGAGCATGAGTACCTCGGACCAAATCGAACGTTTCCGCCTTTCCGATCAGTATCAATCGCTAAAGGACAATGTCCATCGGCATCTGATCGCCCAGATCGAAGAACGCAATCTGGACATCTACACCTGGGCGGCCGACAAGCTGGAACGCTTCGTCACCGAGCAGGTCAAGCGCTTCGTGCTGGACGAGCGCCTGCCGGTCAGCCAGCGCGAGATCGAGGCGCTGGTTCGGGATGCCCGCAATGAGCTGATGGGCTATGGCCCGATCCAGCACCTGATCGAGGACGATACGGTCAACGACATCGTCGTCAACGGTCCGCAGAACGTTTTCATCGAGCGCGCGGGCAAGCTCTATTCGGTGCCGGTCCGTTTCAACGACAACAATCATGTGATCCGCGTGATCCAGCGCATCCTGTCGCCCCTGGGGCGGCGCGTTGACGAATCGACGCCCATGGTCTATGCGCGACTGCCGGATGGTTCGCGTGTCAACGCGATCATTCCTCCGATTGCGCTTGACGGACCCTGCCTGTCGATCCGCAAGTTCCGCAAGATTCCTCTTACCGCGGAAGACATGCTCAAGCTGGGCAGCATCACCGAGGTCGAGTTGGAATACTTGCGCCGGCGAGTGGAAGGGCGCACCAACCTGATCGTGGTCGGTGGCACCGGTTCCGGCAAGACCACCTTTCTCAATCTGCTCAGCCAATGGATCCCGCAGGGCGAGCGTATCGTCACGGTGGAAGATGCCGCGGAGTTGCGATTGCAGCACGGGCATGTGGTGCGCCTGGAGACGCGGCCACCCAATCTCGAAGGGCAGCGGGCGGTCAGCGCCCGCGACCTGGTTCGCAACGCCCTGCGCATGCGCCCGGACCGTATCATCGTCGGCGAGGTGCGCGGCGACGAAGTGCTGGATATGCTTCAGGCAATGAATACCGGCCACGACGGTTCGATGACCACGCTGCATGCCAATAATGTGCGCGATGCCATGCACCGTATCGAATTGCTCGCCGGGTTTGCCGGCTATACCGGCGGCGAAACCACGCTTCGCGGCCAGATCGGTGCCGCCATTCAGCTGATGGTGCAGGTGTCGCGCCTGCCGAGTGGTCAGCGCCGGGTGCTTTCAATTACCGAGGTGCTTGGATTGCAGGGGCGCGAGTTGGTGATGCGCGACCTGTTCCGTTATGAAGCGGATAGCGGCCGACATATCGACTTGCGGGAGGCTGCATGAGCATGAGCTTGATCATTGTCGTTGCGATCGCACTTGCTCTCTTCGGAGCGGCCGCATGGCTTTTCTCGGTGGCGCGGGGGCAGGAGCGTTCGGAAGAGGTGATGACCCGGTTACAGGCCGGTGCCGACCGACCGACTGTCCTGTTCGCGGGCGATAGTCCGGAGATGGCCATTCCCGGGGTGCGCTGGATTAGTCATTTGCTCTGGCGCGCCGGCTCCGAGATCCAGCCCAGAGGAATTGTCCTGGTGTTGCTCGGCTTGATCGTATTCCTGGTGCTGGTGTTCTTGGTGATGGGGCCGTTTGTCGGCCTGCTGATCAATGTCGGCGCCTTGCTGGTGATTTATCTGGTGCTGTTGCAGCGCGCCGCGCGCCGCCGTTCCAGAATCATCGAGCAATTGCCCGGATTTCTGGAAAATCTGATCCGCGTAATGTCCGCGGGCAATTCCCTGGAAGAGTCGCTGTCCATTTCCGCACGTGAAAGCGACGATCCGCTGCGGCCCCTGTTCACCAGCGTAGGCCGGCAGGTCAAGCTGGGAGCGCCGATTGACCAGGTGCTAGCGCAGGCAGGGGAGCTTTACAATCTGCGTGACGTCAAGATCATGTCTCTGGCCGCGAGCGTCAACCGCCGCTATGGCGGCAGCCTGCGCGGGGTGTTGAAAAGCCTGATCCTGGCGATTCGTCAGCGTGGCACCGCGGCAAGGGAGCTGCGTGCCCTGACCGCCGAAACCCGCTTCTCGGCCATCATCCTGGCGGCGGTGCCGATCGGTCTGACCACTTATATCTATCTCAGCAACCCCAAGTTCTATGACGCCATGTGGAGCGATCCGACCGGCAAGAAAGTGCTGATCGGAGGGGTGATCTGGGTCCTGCTCGGCATTCTTATATTGTGGCGCATGGTGAACTCGATCGGAGATGACGACTGATGGGCGCCAATACCTATGCAACGGTGATCTCGCTCGCCATCTTCTTTGGAGTGATCGCAATTCTGGCTGGGGTTCTGCTGATCTTCTCCTCGCAGGGCGAACGTCGCATTCAGCGCCGACTGGAAGGTACTGACGTCGCGGCCGATAGCGATTTTCCCGACAGCGACCGGCCCTTGTTGCAGGGGCTCGCCCGGCGCGGGCGGGCTATCGATCAACTTGTGGACAAGGAGGGCGAATCCTCCCGTTTGCTGATCCAGGCCGGCTGGCGCGATACCCAGTCGCGTGTCGGCTACTATGTATTGCAGGCGGTGGTGCCTGTGGTGCTGGTGGGCCTGGCGATTTTTTGCTGGATGTTCGTCAAGAGCGAATATTTCGAGCCGCCCTGGATCTATGCCGTCATCGTCGGCGCCGTGGCCTTGTCCATGCTGATTCCCCGCATGATCCTGCGCCGTATCGCCAATGCCCGCTGCCAGCGGATCCGCAAGGAAACGCCGCTGTTCGTGCACCTGTTGATCATGCTCTATGACGCGGGCCTGTCCACCCGCCAGGCATTCACCAACCTGGTGCGTGAAGGCGCCGGGGTGCTGCCGGAGTTGGGCCGGGAGGTCCAGGTGGTCCTGCGGCAGATCGAAGCAGGCGCCGACAGTTCGGAAGCTCTGCACTCTTTGAGCGAATCCTTGAAGGTTGACGATCTTAGCTCCGTACTCGGTGTGATGCGCCAGGTGGATCGGTATGGCGGTGAAATCCGCGAGCCGTTGAGCGATGCGCTGAAGGTGATCGAAGAACGGCAGGTGCTGGATCTGAGAGAGCGGGTCAACGTGCTTTCGGGGCGAATGACCGTGGTGATGGTGCTGTTTTTCTTTCCGGGCCTGATGCTGTTCATCGCAGGGCCGGCATTCGTGTCGATCATCAAGGCCATCAAGGGACTATGAGGTGTTTTTGGGCGCCGTTGCCAGTGCTGTTGATGGTCGCGTGTTCGACTTCCACCACGCACGGTGGCGGGAGCGCGTCGCAGCCCCCCCCCGAGCAGCAGGCCCCGCATCTCAACCCCGACGAGATTCATGCCGACCTTATCCGCCAGATGCTCGACAGTGGTCAGTACTACGCGGCGCTGGCCCATATCGAGGATCAAAAGCGCACCAGCCATTCCAATGAGCTGACCTTGCTGGAGGCCGACGCCCGCAGTCACTTGGGGCAGGTGGCCCAGGCCGACGCGCTGTATCGCCAGCTTCTTGGTACGCGCTATGCGCCGCAGGCCTATCACGGTCTTGGCCGGCTTTATGTGAAGACCGACCTGGACGGTGCCATTCGTAACCTCCGCAAGGCCGTTGAGGGGGCGCCGACGGATGTTGATTTCCGCAATGATCTAGGCTATGCCTTGATGGAAGCGGGGCGCTATACTGAAGCAATGACGGAGTTGTCCACCGCCGCCGAGCTGGCGCCGAATCAGCTGAAGAGCCAGAACAACCTCATCATCCTGATGATGCTGGTCGGCAATAAAGGCTCGATGGAGCGGTTGGAGCAGTTGACGCACGACTCGGAGGGGCGGGAGACGGTGCCGCCGGAGCGGTTGAAGGATTTGCGCGATTCCGCGCAGTCGATACGGGACAGACAGAACGCCAGGCGGCCAAAGCCGCAGGCTGGCGGGAAAGGAGAGTGACATGCGCGGATGGATGATTGTGGCAGCCTGTACCTTGCCGTTCGCTGCGCTGGCGCAGCCCGATAGCAGCACTGCGGCCAGTGCGCCCGCAGCCCCTTCCAGCGATGCCGCACCTGTCGCTACGCCGGTGGCGGCTCCGGTGGCGGGTCAGGGTTTTGGCTCGCAGACCCGCCTGTGGTTGGCGACCCAAACCGATGGCACCTATGCTGTGAGCGACGAGCGGCCAATGCCGGGTGAGGTTGCCACGCTGGTCTATCAGCGTTACTTGAAGAGTTTCACGCATCCGATTCCGGAGCGTTACGAGTCCGATTCTTTCAAGACCAGCGGCGGCGGCTCTGGTGGTTCCAGTTCCTCTCCCTAAGTCCAAGTCGCTACTCCGCGACTGGCTGGTTTGAACATGCCCCGCAGCTTCGGCTGCGGGGTTTCCATTTGTGGCGGCCCGCTCTTTGCCGCGGCTCCGGCCGTTTCGCTGCGGGGGTCTTACAGGGAACGCAGGGCGTTGCAGCGATTGGCGAGCAGGGCAAATTGCTCTGGCGACAGCGTCTCCCCGCGCACCCGCGGGTCGATGCCGAGGGCGCTGATCTGCTCCGCCGGCAGCAGCTTGCGCAGGCCGTTGGCCAAGGTCTTGCGCCGCTGTGAAAACGAAGCCGTGACCAGTTCGTCGTAGCAGCGCAGGTCGTCGATGGCGAACGGCGCCGGCCGCGGCGTGATCCGCACCACCGCCGAGTCCACCCTGGGCGGCGGGTTGAATGCGCCGGGGCCGACACCGAACAGGTAGTCGGCCTGCGCCCGCGCCGCCACGGTGACGGTGAGGCGGCCGTAGTCGTCAGTGTCGGGAACGGCGGCGAGACGATCCACCACTTCCTTCTGCAGCATGAAGTGCATGTCGCGCACCTGCGGTGCGAACTGCAGCAAATGGAACAGCAGCGGCGTGGAGATGTTGTAAGGCAGGTTGCCTACCAGCCGCAGCTTGGTGCCCGGCGCGGCCAGGGTGCCGTAATCGAATTTCAGCGCGTCGGCCAGATGCAGCTGCAGGCCCGGCGCCTCGCCGCAAACGGCGAGCAGGTGCGGCACCACATCGCGGTCGATCTCCACTACGTGCAGGCGGCCGAGCCGCTGCAGCAGCGGTGCGGTCAGGGCGCCCAGCCCGGGGCCGATCTCCACCAGCACTTCATCCGGCTGCGGATTGATGCTGCGCACGATGCGCTCGATCACCTGCGGATCGTGCAGGAAGTGCTGGCCGAAGCGTTTCTTGGCGGCGTGGTCGTTGCTCATGCCGCCGTTCCGGGCGGCTGCCGATGTGCCAGCTCGATGGCCAGTTCCAGCGCGGCGCGCAGGCTGCCGCTCTCGGCGCGGCCGCTGCCGGCCAGCTCCAGCGCGGTGCCATGGTCCACCGAGGTGCGGATGATGGGCAGGCCCAGGGTGACGTTCACCGCCTCGCCGAAGCCGGCGTGCTTCAGCACCGGCAGGCCCTGGTCGTGATACATGGCCAGCACGGCGTTACCCTCGGCCAGTTGCCGCGGCGTAAACAGGGTATCCGCCGGCAGCGGCCCGCTCAGCTGCATGCCCTCGGCGCGCAGGGCCTCGAGCAGCGGCGCGATCACTTCGATTTCCTCCCGCCCGAGATGGCCGCCTTCGCCGGCGTGCGGGTTGAGTCCGCACACCAGGATGCGCGGCGCGGCGATATCGAAGAGGCGGCGCAGGTCGCTGTGCAACACGCGCAGTACGGCTTCCAGTCCCTCGCGGGTGATCGCCGCCGGCACTTCGCGCAGCGCCAGATGCGTGGTGGCCAGGGCCACCCTTAGCGTGCCGGCGACGAGCATCATCACCGGAGTGGGCGAGCGGCACAGCTCCGCCAGGAATTCGGTATGGCCGGTGAAGTGCACGCCGGCGTCGTTGATCACGCCCTTGTGCACCGGCGCCGTGACCAGCGCGTCGGCGGCGCCGGCCAGCACCTGGGTGGCGGCGAGGCGCAGCGTTTCCAGCACATAGGCGACATTGCGCGGATCGAGCCGGCCCGCGGTGACCGCGGCGGCCAGCGGCACCGGCAGGACTTGCAGTTCGCCGGGCTGGTGCTGGCTGGGCGCCGCTCCGGCGTCGAGAATGCGGATGCGCAGCGGCAGGCCGAGTTGAGCCGCGCGCGCCAGCAGCAACTCAGGGTCGGCGACCACCGCAAGGGCCGCCGGCAGCGGCTGCTGCGCTAGGTTTACCGCGAGGTCCGGGCCGATACCTGCGGGTTCACCGGGCGTCAGCAGCAGGCGTGGCATGTCGCCAGCGGCAGGCGCGGCGTTCAGGACGCCGCGGGCGTCGGCGTCTGGCCGGGGCTGCTGTCGCTCTTGTCGCCGCCGAGGCGGTATTCGACGTAGGCTTCCTCGCGCAGGCGGCGCAGCCAGGCTTCGTACTCTTCGGCATCCTTGCGCTGCATGATCGACTGGCGTGCACGGCCGCGGCGGGCTTCTTCGGTGACGTCGCGGGTGCGGCGTTCCTCGACCTCGGCGATATGCCAGCCGAACTGGCTGCGGAAGGGCTGGCTCAGTTCACCCGGCTTGAGGGCGTCGATCTGCTGCTGGAATTCGGCGGCGAACACGCCCGGCGGCTGCCAGCCAAGATCGCCGCCGCCGTTCTTGGAGCCCGGATCGTCGGAATATTTCTTCGCCAGTTCGGTGAAGTCGCCGCCCTTCTTGAGGCGCTCGTACAGCTCGTAGGCCTGGGCGCGCGTGGCGTCCTCGTTGCGGATGGTATTGGCGGTCAACAGGATGTGACGAGCCTTGGTTTCGGACACCGTCTGGCGCTCGCCGGCGTCACGCTTCTCCACCAGCTTGATGATGTTGTAGCCGTTGCTGGCCTCGATCACATTGCTGACGTCGCCGACGGCCAGCTTGGGCACCACGTTGGCGAACACGGTGGGCAGGCTGCCGCCCTTGCGCCAGCCCAGATCGCCGCCCTGCAGGGCCTGCGGGCTGTCCGAATTGGTGATTGCCAGCTGGGCGAAGTCGCCGCCGGCGCGCAGCTGCTTGAGCACGCCATCCGCCTTGGCGTGGGCCTTTTCGCGCACTTCAGGGGTGGCGGCATCGGGGATCGCCACCAGGATGTGGGCCAGGTGGTATTCGGTCTGGTCGTCGCTGCCGTTGGCGGCGAGGTACTGGTCGATGTCCTGATCGGTGACCACGATGCGCGCATCGACTTCCTTCTGCCGCACGCGGCTGACCAGCACCTGCTCGCGTACCTGTTCGCGCAGGGAGGTAAAGTCCAGGCCCTCGGCCTTCACCGATTCGACGAACTGCGGCACGGTCATCTTGTTCTGCTTGGCGATGTTGCCGATGACGTCGTTCAGCTCGCGGTCGTCGATCTTGATGCCGGCTTCCTTGGCGCGCTCGGTCTGCAGGCGCATCAGGATCAGGCGCTCCAGCACCTGGCTGCGCACGGCATCCATCGGCGGCGGGGCGATGCCGCGGTCTTTCATCTCACCTTCGGCCATATGAATGGCCTGTTCCAGCTCGCTTTGCAGGATCACGGTGTCATCGACCACCGCGATGATGCGGTCGATGGACTGGGACTGGGAGGCGGCCGCGGCGACGGAGGCGGAAAACAGCAGGGCTGCGCAGGGCAGCCAGGACAGCAGCTTCATCGGGATTTGCTTATTGCAGTTTGCGAAGCCCCTAGGGTAACACGGGCGAAGGCCCGCGCCCTCGCTGGAGGGGGCGGTTAACACTTAATTGCCTGCCAGGCCGCCGTCCAAGCCTATCTCAGGCAGGCCGCGGACCCCGGCCCTGGTGATTCCCGTGGCAAAAGCTGGGGGCCGCTGCTTCCTATTCGGGCGGCGGCGCCGGATTGGTCGGCGCGTTGCGGCCCCTGATCGGGGCATTCGGGTCGGTTGCGGGCAGCAGGTAGTCGAAGCCGGTACCCAGCTTGCTGAAACCTTTCAGGTCGAGCTGGAAGTAGACGCCGCTGTTGAAGGTGCCGTTGGTGCCGACATAGCGGCGATAGGTGCCGCGCAGTGCCCAGCAGCAGGTCTGGTATTCCAGGCCCAGGAAGGAGTCCTGAATCTGGTCGTTGTAGAGTGAATAGCGTACTCGCGCGGCGGCCCGCCAGCGGTCGACGATGGGGGTGGAGAAGGCCACATCGGTCTGCTCCAGGATGCCGTCGACGTAGCGGTAGGCGATGTCCAGCCGGCGGCCGTAGAGGCCGTTTTCCGGCTCGCGGTAGCGCAGATCCAGCTCGCTGCGCTGGATGCGGTCGAAGGTCGAGGACCATTCCAGCAGGGCGGCCGCCGCCCAGCGCTGGGTCAGCTGGTACTCGACCTGGCCGATGTAGTCGGAACTGCCGGCGCTGGGAGTGCTGAAGCCGGGCAGGTCCACCCGCGGCGCGGTGAAGCGGTAGATCTCGCCCAGGCTGGCGGTGAGGCGTACCAACCCCCCGTCCGGCTCGATCACCCGGGTGCTGACCGCGCTGGTCAGCTGGTTGGCGTCGCCGATGCGGTCCTGGCCGGTATAGCGGTTGCGGGCGAACAGTTCTGGCAAGTCGAAGTCGGGCTGGCCGGAGTCGAACAGCGGCAACTCGTCCTGGGCGTGATACGGCACGTACAGGTAGAACAGCTTGGGTTCCAGGGTCTGCAGCTTGCCGGCGTCGGTCATGCGCTCGAAATGCAGGCCGCCTTCGAGGCTGGTCACCGGCAGGGTGCGCTGCGGCTGCGAGGGCTGGCCTTCGGCCGTATCGGTGAGGTTGTAGTAGGTGTAGGACAGGTCGGTCTGCGCCGCGCTGTACCAGGCGCTTTGATCCTGTTCCCAGCGCACGTAGGGCTGGGCGATCAGGCGCTGGCCCTCCACCGAGTCGGAGCGCGCGAAATTGGTGAATTGCCCCTGGAAGCCGATCTTGGTATCCATGTAACTGTTGCGGCTCAGCGCATTGAGATCGATCTGCGGCAGGCGCTGGTAGGGATTGTCGTCGGTGGTGATGGAGGTGGCCACCGGCTGGTAACCCTGCACCAGGGCGGTGATGGTGTAGGAGGTCGGCGCCGCATAGGTCATCTTCGCTCCCTGCGACAGGAACGAGGTGGAGGTCAGGTCGACGCTGCCGCCCAGATCATTGAAATAGTTGCGGTCGCTGACCTGGGCGTACTGCGCTTCCACGCCGAGCCGCTGGTTGAGCAGGCCCTCGTGAGAGAAGTTCAGGTAACTGCGCGAGATCTTGGCTTCCTCGTCATAGCTCATGTACTCGCCGTACAGCGTGCCCTGCGAGTCCTCCGTCAGGTAGCGGACACGGCCGCCAAGCTGGGGGCCGCGGGAGCTCATGAAGCGCGGGATCAGCGTGGCGTCGTAGTTCGGCGCCAGGTTGAGGTAGATCGGTGCGCGCAGGTCGAAGCCGGTGTTGTCCGAGCGCCCGACGATCGGCGGCAGGAAGCCGTAGTGACGCTCGTCGTCGATGGGGAACTGGAAGTAGGGCAGGTACAGCACCGGCACGTGCTGGAACCACAGCACGGCATTGTGGGCGTAGCCCATGCCGGTATCCTGGTCCAGCCTCAGGGTGCCGGCCTTGAGCAGCCAGGACTCGGCGTCCGGCGCGCAGGTGGTATAGCTGGCCTGTTGCAGCGTGGCCCAACCTTCCTGCGCCACTTCGATACGGTCGGAGTGGCCGCGACCGGCCAGCGGGATCAGAGTATAGCTGGCCTGGTTGAACACGCCCTGCTGCGACACCAGGTCGTAGTCCAGGCTCTCGCTCTTGACGATCAGGCTGGGGTCGCGGAACAGCGACTCCGAATCGACGCGCAGATGCTGGTCGACATCGCTGTAATCCACCTGCTGCGCCGAGAATTCGCGGGCGTTCTGGCTGATCAGCACCGAGCCGGTCAGGCGCGAAATGCCGCTCTGTTTCAGCTCGACGTGATCGGCATTGAGCACCAGCCTGGAGTCCGGCGCGATCGGCGGCAGTTCGCGCGAGTAGTCGACCTGCGGGCAGGAGGCGGGAGCGGAGCGGGAATACTGCGCCAGCACGGGCGCGCAGCAGCACAAACCCAGGGTCGCCAGGGTCAGGCGCAGCGGCGATGAAAGGGCAGGTCGCAAGCGGAATTACCAGGGTATTCGTGCAAGTATGATTTTTGCGCCGAAGCGGTGCAAATATTAGGGCCGGGTGAGGACGGGCCCGGCTTGCTTACAGCGCTCGGCTTACGCCGTACAGGCCCTAGGTTATCCTAGCGAACCGCCAATCCATAAGTCTAAATCCATCTTGACCGGCTCCCCTTTGCAGTCCTTTACCGAATCCGGCGCCGCTGCCGATCCGCGCGCCAGCCACGCTTATGCCTGGGCCTGCGGCGTGCTCGGGCTCAGCCAGGCCTCGTTTGCGCCGGCCTCCGCCGACGCCAGTTTCCGCCGCTATTTCCGCATTCGCGCCGGGGCGCAAAGCTGGATCGTGATGGACGCGCCGCCGCAACAGGAAGACTGCCGGCCGTTCGTGCGCATTGCCGGCCTGCTGCGGGAGGCCGGAGTGCATGTGCCGGCGATCGTGGCCGAGGATCTCGACAACGGCTTCCTGCTGCTGTCCGATCTCGGCACGCAGACCCTGCTCGACGTGATCGACGAGGCCAACGCCGACGCCCTGTTCGGCGACGCCATCGACGCCCTCATCGTGTGGCAGCGCGCCAGCCGCCCGCAGGTGCTGCCGCCGTACGACGAGGCGCTGTTGCGGCGCGAGCTCAACCTGTTCCCCGACTGGTACCTGGGCCGGCATCTCGGGGTGGAGTTGGATGCGGCCGGCCGCGAGGCCCTGGAGAGCGTGTTCCGGCAGCTGATCGACAACGCGCTGGCGCAGGTGCCGGTATACGTGCATCGCGACTACATGCCGCGCAACCTGATGCTGAGCCGGCCCAATCCGGGTGTGCTGGACTTCCAGGATGCGGTCTACGGCCCGCTGGCCTACGATCCGGTCAGCCTGTTCAAGGATGCCTTCCTCAGCTGGCCGGCGTCGCGGGTCGAGTGGGGGCTGCGCACCTACCATCGGCGCGCCGAAGCGGCCGGCCTGCCGGTGCCGGCCTGGCCGCAGTTCCGCCGCGATTGCGACTGGATCGGGCTGCAGCGCCATCTCAAGATACTGGGCATTTTTGCCCGCCTGACTCTGCGCGACGGCAAACCCAGGTACCTGGCCGACACGCCGCGCTTCGTCCGCTATGTGATGGACGTGCTGCCGGACCACCCGGAGCTGAAGCCCCTGGCCGAGCTGTTCGAGCGCCACGTCCTGCCGCGGGTCGGCAGCGGCGCATGAGAGGCTGCGCCGCGTGAAGGCCATGATCCTGGCCGCCGGACGCGGCGAACGGTTCCGTCCGCTCACCGACAGCCTGCCCAAGCCGCTGATCCCGGTGCGTGGCGAAGTGCTGATCGAGCGGCATCTGAAACGCCTCGCTGCCGCGGGGCTGCGCGAGCTGGTGATCAATCTCGGCTGGCTGGGGCAGAGCATCGAGGAGCGGCTCGGCGATGGGTCGCGGTACGGTCTTGCCATCGCCTGGTCGCGCGAGGATTGGCCCTGCCTGGAAACCGGTGGCGGCGTGTTCAATGCGCTGCCCCTGCTGGGTGGAGCGCCGTTCCTGCTGCTCAATGCCGACGTCTGGACTGACTACCCGCTGGCCGATCTGATGCGCCGTGCCGCGGCCCTGCCGGACCACGATCTGGCGCATATGGTGCTGGTGCCCAATCCGCCGCATCATCCGCGCGGCGACTGCACCCTGGCCGGCGGCCGGGTGGTGCCCGCTTGCGCCGATACCCATACTTTCAGCGGCCTGTCGGTGCTGCGTCCGGCCCTGTTCGCGGGCCTGGATGGCGGCGCTTTTCCCCTGTGGCCGGTGTTGCGCGAGGCTTCGATTCGTGGTCAGGTGAGCGGCGAGATTTACGCGGGGCGCTGGTCGGATGTCGGTACGCCGCAGCGCCTGGAGGCTTTGGAAAAACTCCTGGAGAAGACATGAGCAGCAATGTGATCAAGGTGCGCAAGGCCGGTGATGGCAAGATCAAGCAGCTGGTTCAGGTCAATGCCAATTCCTTCTACGCCGACGAGCCCGATCCCGTCGGCGACGGTCAGGGGCCCAATCCGCATGACCTGCTCAATGCTTCCCTCGGCGTCTGCACCGCCATGACGGTGATGATGGTGGCGCAGCGCAAGAAATGGCCGCTGGAGGATGTACGGGTGGAGATCACCCACGAGGAAGACGACGCCAACTACAAGATGCTGCGCAAGATCGAACTGGTGGGGCAGCTC
The DNA here is from genome assembly GCA_026224805.1 of Nevskia soli. Taxonomy (GTDB): domain Bacteria; phylum Pseudomonadota; class Gammaproteobacteria; order Nevskiales; family Nevskiaceae; genus Nevskia; species Nevskia soli_A. The sequence goes on along the minus strand of JAMFRN010000080.1, from coordinate 15,240 downwards.
AGCGAGGAGCAGCGCGTTTATCTGATGGGCATCGCCAACAAATGCCCGATTCACAAGGCGCTGCACAAGAAGTTCGAGATCGAGAGTTCGCTGCTTGCTTGAGCACGCGCGCAAGCACGTACATCAAAGTTTCAGAGCCAGGGCCCAGGAGCCAGGCTAACGGAAGTAAGCCTTGGTGTATTCGTGAACCAGGGGATCGTTCAGCAGTGCCGCGACCGGCAGCCAGCGATATTCGCTGTGTTGTTCCGGCGGCGGTGTAACTGTCAATCCTTCGGGCAAGGCATGCGGCAGCACCACATAGTGCGTGCCGAACCCCGCCTGATCCCCGGCGTTCTCATCGTAGAGATGCTCGAACACTCCCAGGAAGCGCGCGTTGGCGCGCTGTGCCGTCAGGCCCAGTTCGTCGCGAACGATGCGGGTGTAGGCATGATCGAGCGTTTCGTTCTTGTAGACGCAGCCGCCGGGCACGAACCAGTAGCCCCGCGCCGGCGCGTTGCGCCGCAATCCCAGCAGGATGCGGCCGCCGCCGTCGCGCACGATCAGGTCGATCGAAACCAGCGGTGCGCGGGCCACTACCTCCAGGAATTCGCCCAGCGGCAGCCGTGCCGCCGGCAGGCGTTCAACCACCGGCGAGGACGCCATGCGCCTGCTGGTCGGCGTGGTAGCTGGAGCGCACCATCGGCCCGCTGGCGACATGGGAGAAGCCCATCTGCTCGCCGATCACGCGCAGGCGCTCGAACTCGTCAGGATGGACATAACGCGCCACCGGCAGGTGGTGCCGGCTCGGCTGCAGGTACTGGCCCAGGGTCAGCATGTTGACCTTGTGCGCGCGCAGGTCGCGCATCACCTGTTCGATTTCCTCGATCTCCTCGCCCAGGCCCAGCATCAGGCCGGACTTGGTGGGGACTTCCGGGTGCAGGGCCTTGAAACGCTCCAGCAGGTCCAGGCTCCACTCGTAGTCCGAACCGGGGCGGGCCTGCTTGTACAGTCGCGGCACTGTTTCCAGGTTGTGGTTGAACACGTCCGGCGGGTTGTCCTTGAAGATGACCAGCGCCGGATCCATGCGGCCGCGGAAGTCCGGCACCAGCACTTCGATGGTCAGCTTCGGCGACAGCGCACGCGATTCGCGGATGCAGGCCGCGAAGTGGGCGGCGCCGCCATCACGCAGATCGTCGCGGTCGACCGAGGTGATGACCACGTAGCGCAGCGCCATGTCGCGGATGGTGCGGGCCAGGTTGGCCGGCTCCTGCTCGTCCAGCGGCTTGGGACGGCCGTGGGCGACGTCGCAGAAGGGGCAGCGCCGGGTGCAGATGTCGCCCATGATCATGAAGGTGGCAGTGCCCTTGCCGAAGCACTCGCCCAGGTTGGGGCAGGAAGCTTCTTCACAAACCGTGTGCAGGTTGTTGGCGCGCAGCGCGGCCTTGATGCGCGCCACTTCGGGCGTGCCCTGGGTCTTGGCGCGGATCCAGCTCGGTTTGCGCAGCGGCTCGGCCGTGGCTTCGATCTTGATCGGGATGCGCGCCATCTTCTCGGCGCCGCGCAGCTTGGCGCCGGTGGTAATGGGGGCGGGAGCGGGAGGTGCAGCGGAATTTGGCTCGGACATAGGGCTATTTTACGCCTTTGCTCACCTGCCCAGTATTCAAGGCAAAGGCTTCTCGCGCAAAGCCGCAGAGACGCTAAGAAAAGCTTTTATAAACTGCTTTTCGCGGCTTTCGGCTTTGCGCGAGAAAGCTTTGCCCCGCTCAGGCCGCCAGCGACTCGCGTTTTTCGACGTCCCGCGCCGCCGGCGGGGCTTCTGGGGCGACGATGGCACCAATGGCCTTTTGCGCGGCCTGCGCCAGCGCGTCGCGGTCCTGGCCGCCCTGGGGCTGGATCGGGGCGCAATAGGTCAATTCCACCGTCAATTCGCGCTCCCGCAGCAGGCGGGCCAGATTGTTGGTCAGGGTCTGCTCGCCGATGAAGGCGGCGATGTTCTCGCCGTTGGCGGCACGGCCGTAGCGCAGGGCCAGGGGCTGCACCGGGCTGCCGCTGTCGATGGCGGCGGCGAACAGGCGCGGCTGGAACTTGAGCATGGCGCCGCCGTCGGTGGTGGTGCCTTCCGGGAACAGCATGGCCGAGCCGTCCTGGCGCAGATGCGCGGCCAGGGCCTGGATCAGCTGCTTGGTGCCGCCGGCGCCGCGGCGGATGTAGAAGGTGCCGGCAGCATTGGCCAGCCAGCCTGCAATCGGCCAGCTGCCGACTTCAGCCTTGGAGACGAAGCGGGTCAGCTCGCTGGAGGCGATGACCGAGATATCCAGCCAGGAGATGTGGTTGCAGACGATCAGCTGCGGACCCTGCAGGGGCTGGCCGCGCACGCGCACGCGCACGTTGAGGATTTTCAGCAGGCGCGTGTTCCACCAGCGGGTCAGCCGCTCCGGCTCGATGCGGCCGCTCAGGTCCACGGCGAGCAACAGCACCAGCGCCACGCCGCTGCAAAGGTGCAGGATCAGTCGGGCGCCTCTGAGGATGGCTCGCAACAGCGCTCTCCGGACCAGGGTGCGATCAGGCCGGCTTCGCCGGCCGTCTGACCATGATGGCCTGGCTGTCCACCGCCTCGCTTTCACGCGCGCCGGACATGAAGTGGCGGGCGTAGCGCGAATGCATGTCGCTGACGTTGACCAGGACGAACACATCGGCGCAGTTGAAGTCGCGGTCCCAGTAGGGCTCGCCGCAGGCCTTGGCGCCGAGGCTAAAATAGGCCTTGAGCAGGGGCGGCATGCGCACTTTCTGTGTCGGGCGGGCGTCGGCGGCCGGCAGCGGGATCAGCGGACGCACATGCTGCCAGTGCGGCGCCAGATACTTGGCCTTGACCTGCTCGAGCAGGGCGTGGGCGGTGGCGCCGCCGTCTTCCAGGCCGATGCTGGCGCAGCCGAACAGGTAGTCGAAACCCTGGCTGATGATGAATTCGCCCAGGCCGGCCCAGAGCACGGCGATGACGGCGCCGCCGCGATAGTCGGCGTCGACGCAGGTGCGGCCCACTTCCATGACGCGGCCGGGCAGGGAATCGATCATTTTCAGATCGAATTCGCCGGACGAGTAGAAACCGCCAGCGAGCGCGGCCTGCTCGTCGGTGAGAATGCGGGTGCAGGCCACCAGCCGGCCGCTGCCGACTTCGCGCACCATCAGGTGCTTGCAGTAGGCATCGTACTGGTCGGCGTCGATCTGGGCGTGGCCGCCGTCGATGGCGGCGCCCAGTTCGCCCGCAAAAATGCGGTAGCGCAGACGCTGGGTTTCGAGAATTTCCGCGGGAGTTTCAGCGAAACGGACCTCGAAACGCGGGGCTGGCCGGGGCGAGTCCTTATCCATGTTCGCGGGCACTGATTGCTCCAGATGACATGGTAATACTGTATGAAGGATGCGTTGAAACGTGATGACTTGGTGATGAAAGATTTATGACTTGGACGGCAGATTCCAAGAGGCCTCGGCCTGATTCGAGTTCCACACCTGAAAATGCAGCTGGGACAACAGGATAGGATCGCCGAGCAAGGTGTTTTTCTGGATCGGCGTGAGCTTTCCAGGACCCTGCAGTAGAGCATTATGCACCAAGTTGAGGCGTGATTTCCGGGTGTCTTCGGACTGGCGCGGGCGGGCCACGCCGGCGGCGCAGACCAGGGCATTGGTGACCGGGACGGTCACCGCCTCGGTGAAGCCCGGCGGCGTTCCGGCGCGGCGGAAGGCGGCCTGGGTGGCGCGCAGCTCCCGCGGCGGGTTGGCTTCCTCCGGGATCAGGAAGAAGCGCCATTTGCGCATGGCATGGCCGATGGAGATGCGGCTGGAGTAGACCGATAGCGGGACCGACAGCATCAGGGCGCCCACCACCGGCAGCAGCCACCACAGGAAGGACGGGTTGAGCCAGTACACGCCGGCGGCCCAGACCGTGCCGAGCACGGTCTGGAAACCGTGGCGCAGCAGGGCCTCGCCCCAGCCGGTCTGCGAGTCCTCGCGCGGCGGCGATTTCCAGCTGGTGCCGAGGCCGAGCAGGGGACTGATGACGAACTGGGTGTGGAACAGCATGCGGATCGGCGCCAGCATGGCGGAGAACAGCAGCTCGCCCAGCATGCTCAGCAGCAGGCGCAGGCCGCCGCCGTAGCTCTTGGCGCCTTGCACCCAGATCAGGATCACGCTGAGGATCTTGGGCAGGAACAGCAGGGTAGCGGTGGCGCTGAACAGGGCCAGGGCCCATTCCGGATGCCATTCCGGCCACAACGGAAACAGCTGGTAAGGCCGCACGAAATACTCCGGCTCCTGCAGCGTCTGCACCGCCAGCAGGGCGGTGGAGAGCAGCAGCGAGATGAACCACAGCGGCGCTGACAGGTAGGCCATCACCCCGGTCATGAACACCGCGCGGTGCGCCGGATGCAGGCCCTGCGCCAGGAACAGCCGGAAATTCATCAGGTTGCCCTGGCACCAGCGGCGGTCGCGCTTGAGCTCGTCGAGCAGATTGGGCGGCATTTCCTCGTAGCTGCCGGGCAGGTCGTAGGCGATCCACACCGCCCAGCCGGCGCGGCGCATCAGCGCCGCCTCGACGAAGTCGTGCGACAGGATTTCGCCGGCCAGCGCGCCCTTGCCGGGCAGGCGGCCGAGCGCGCAATGGCGGATGAAGGGGGCGACGCGGATGATGGCGTTGTGGCCCCAGTAGTGCGATTCGCCAAGCTGCCAGAAATGCAGGCCGGCAGTGAACAGTGGGCCGTAGACGCGGGTGGCGAACTGCTGCATGCGTGCGTAGAGGGTTTCGCGTCCAGCCGCCTTGGGTGCGCTCTGGATGATGCCGGCGTTGGGGTTGGCCTCCATCAGCTGCACCAGGCGCTTCAGGCACAGCCCGGACATGACGCTGTCGGCGTCGAGAATCACCATGTAGCGGTAGTTGCTGCCCCAGCGGCGGCAGAAGTCGGCGATGTTGCCGCTCTTGCGCTTGATGCGGTGGATGCGGCGCCGGTAGAAGATGCGGCCGAAGCCGTCGATCTCGCGGCACAGTTTGAGCCAGCCGTCCAGCTCGGCCACGCGCACGTCGGGGTCGCCGCTGTCGCTGAGCAGATAGAAGTCGAAATGGCGCAGCTGGCCGGCCTTGGACACCGACTCGTAGGTGGCGCGCAGGCCGGCGAGGACGCGCGGCACGTTCTCGTTGCAGATCGGCATCAGGATGGCGGTGCGCGCCTTGTCGTCGATCGGCGTGTCTTCCGCCGCGGTGCCGGAGATGGCGTAGCGGTCGCCGCGGGCCAGCAGCAGCAGAAAGCCCATCATGGCGGTCCAGAAGCCCATCGAGACCCAGCCGAACAGGATCACGTACAGCACCAGGATGGCCATTTCCAGCACGTGGCGGCCGTGGTAGGGCAGCACCGCCGTCATGTAGTAGGTGGCGACGATGGTTTGCAGCACCGTCAGGAACAGCAGCACCGAGCGGCGCAGTGCCGCGACGCGATGCCAGCTGCCCAGCGCATCGGGCGAATCCGGCAACACGTCCTCGTTTTCTCCCACCGGCGCTAGCGGCGTGTGGCCGCCCACCAGGCGGCCGCGCAAGCCGCGCAGCACGCGCCGCAGCGGATTGGTTTCCCAGGGCAGCGGTACCATCGAGGCGCGTTTCAGCGGCGGCGTGCTGACCAGCCGCGTTTCGCCGCGCACATCGGTGGTGCGGATGCTGTCGGCGCGGGCGTCGCCGCGCTTGCGCGGCGGGGCGAAAGCCAGCTGCAGGCGCGCCAGGATCGAACTGTAGGCCGGATTGCCGGGGTCCGCCGCGGCCTCGCCGGGCCCCGGTGGCGCGGTGGCTGCCAGCGCCTGCTGTAGCTGTGCGGGGCTGCCGGCGGCGGCCTGTTGCAGCTGCGCGCGCGCCTCCGGCGACAGCGGCAACTGGCCGAGGTAGGCGTCGAGGGCTGAATTGGGCGCGGCGGACTGATCCATGAGGCTCATTGTACGGGGCATCGCTGCTGCGATCCGCGCTCTGTCCCCGGCTGCAGTGACAAGCGCTGGTCTGAAGCTATTCTGCTTCTCGGACGGGTCTTTATTGTGTCATTCATCTTCGCCATCCATGGCGCGGCGTTAGCGCACTGGAAAAGCCCGGCCCAGCCATCCTTGGCTGGCATTCGGGCTGCTCACGCGGCTTTTCAGCCAGGCGGCAGGATGTAGCTCCAGGTTTCGGACAAGGTGCTATCCTCGCCGCGCAAGTAGGCGCGCAGTTCCAGCGGCTTGTCGTCGTCGACGCGGCGGAAGCGCAGGGTCAGGCGCCAGCCGTTGGTGACGTCGTTGTGCACAGTGTTGCGCTCCAGCAGTTCGCCGTTGGCGCCGACCGAGACGATGCCTTCGACCTTGGCGTCGGCCTTGAGCTTGTCCAGCGCCGGGCCGACGAAGTCGATGACGTAGCTGATGCTGTTGTCGGGGTTGCGGGTGAAGCCGCGGCCGCGTCGCGTCTGCATCACCCAGGACAGCGAGGGCCGGGTGTCCTTGTCGCCCTGCCAGTGCAGGATGTAGTTCAGGTCCATCGACTGGCCGGCCTGCGGCGTGTTGTCGGGTACCCAGTAGGCGACGACGTTGTCGTTGGTTTCGTCGGGCGAGGGGATGTTGACCAGTTCGACCCGGCCCGGGCCCCACAGGCCCTGCGGTTCCACCCACAGGCTCGGGCGCAGGTCGTAGCGCAGATCCAGGTCTTCGTAGTCGTGGAAGCTGCGGTCGCGCTGCATCAGGCCGAAGCCCTGCGGGTTGGTCATGCCGAAGGAGGTGACCTGCAGGCGCTTGGGGTTGATCATCGGCCGCCAGATCCACTCGCCGGTGCCGGAGTGCATCGACAGGCCGTCGCTGTCATGCACCTCGTTGCGATAGTCGTCCGTGGCCGGGTGCTGGTTCTCGCCGAACAGGTACATGCTGGTCAGCGGCGCCAGGCCGAGCTTGCTGACGTTTTCGCGCAGGAAGACGCGCGACTTCACGTCCATCGTGGTCTCGTCGCCGGGCTTGACCTCGAAGCGGTAGGCGCCGGTGATGCGGCGGGAGTCGAGCAGGGCGTAGATGACCAATTGCTTGTCGCCGGGCTTGGGCCGTTCGATCCAGAATTCGCTGAAGCGCGGAAATTCCTCGCCCGACAGCAGGCCGGTGTCGATTGCCACGCCGCGGGCGGACAGGCCGTAGCGCTCGCCCTTGCCGACGCCGCGGAAATAGCTGGCGCCGCGAAACACCAGCATCTCGTCCTTCTGTTTCGGGTTGTTCAGCGCGTAGTGGACGCGGAAGCCGGAGAAGCCCAGGTTCTTGAACTGCTCCGGATCGATCTGGGCGCCGCCGAAATCGAAGTCGGTCGGGTTGTAGCGGATCTCGTGTACGCCGTAGGGCCCGATCTCGTTGATCTTGACCGGCTGGTTGTAATACTCGCCCTCGTGGAAAAACTGCAGCTCGAACGGCAGCTTGTCCTTGGCCCAGTGGGCCTGCTCGGGCTTGAAGTGGATGGCGTTGTATTTGTCGTAGCCCAGGTCCTGCAAGGCCTGCGGCAGCCGGGTGTCCGGGCTCTTGTAGGGCTGGGCGGCCAGCTGCTTGGCGCGCTGTGCCACGTCATTGAAGCCGAATGCCGGGGCGGCATGGGCGCCGGCCGGCAACAGGCTGGCGGCGGCGAACGCAAGAGTCGCGACACCACGTCCCAGCCTGGTTCTGGGGTTCAGATTCATGTAGTTATTCTGCGAAAAACGGGGTGTAAAGACGGAATTTTACAGCCTGAAACAGGTTTGTGGCCGCTTTTGTGCGGCCGTCGCTGATCCCCCGTCCGGTACCGGGCGATGGCCGACGGGGATCTAGGCAACGGCGTTACCGGTGCCGGTGAAGCTGGCATGCACCGAGCGCATGCGGTTCACCAGCAGGCAGAACAGATCGGCGGTGCGTTCGGCGTCGTAGATCGCGGAATGAGCTTCCTTGGCGTCGTAGGGCAGGCTCGCCGCTTCCAGTGCGCGGGCCAGCACCGTCTGGCCCAGCACGGCGCCGCCCAGCGTCACCGTGTCGAAGGCGGAGAAGGGATGGAAGGGGTTGCGCTTGATGTCGGAGCGGGCCACCGCGGCGTTGAGGAAGCCGAGGTCGAAGTGGGCGTTATGGCCGACCAGGATGGCGCGGGTGCAGCCCTGCTCGGATACCGCCTGGCGCACCGGCTTGAACACCTTAGCCAGGGCCTCGCGCTCGGGCATGGCCAGGCGCAGCGGATGGTGCGGGTCTATGCCGTTCACTTCCAGCGAGGCGCGCTCGATGTTGGCGCCTGGAAAAGGCTCGACATGGGCGGCATAGGTTTCGCCGCGCACCAGGTTGCCGGCCTCGTCCAGCCGTACCAGCACCACGGCGATTTCCAGCAGCGCGTCGGTGACGGAATTGAAGCCGCCGGTCTCCACGTCCACCACCACCGGCAGAAAGCCGCGAAAACGCTGGCCCATGCGGGGCGGTTGGGGGATAGGGTCCATGGACGGGCGGCTGCGGGAGGGACAGCACTATAACATCGTGCTGCCGGGCGGTTACGCGGTGGCCCGGCGGGGGCTTATAATTCCCGCGCTTTTTCGCCGCCTCCCGCCCCCATCGCGTTCCAGACACCATGACCCAAGTCCGCAAAGTCGCGCTCGCCTATTCCGGCGGGCTGGATACCTCCGTCATTCTCAAGTGGCTGCAGGACACCTACCACTGCGAAGTGGTGACCTTCACCGCCGACATCGGCCAGGGCGAGGAGCTGGAGCCGGTGCGCCCGAAGGCGCAGGCGCTCGGCGTCAAGGAAATCTTCATCGACGACCTGCGCGAGGAGTTCGCGCGCGATTTTGTCTTCCCGATGTTCCGTGCCAACGCGGTTTACGAGGGCGAGTACCTGCTCGGCACCAGCATCGCGCGCCCGCTCATCGCCAAGCAGCTGGTGCAGCGCGCCCGCGAGACCGGCTGCGACGCCATCGCCCACGGGGCCACCGGCAAGGGCAACGACCAGGTGCGCTTCGAGCTGGGCGCCTACGCGCTGTGGCCGGAAGCCAAGGTCATCGCCCCCTGGCGCGAGTGGGACCTGAATTCGCGCGAGAGCCTGCTGGCCTACGCCGCCAAACACAACATCCCCATCGCCAAGAAGAAGGACGGCGGCAGTCCCTATTCGATGGACGCCAACGCTCTGCACATCAGCTACGAGGGCGGCGGCCTGGAAGATCCGTGGTGGACGCCGGACGACTCGATCTGGCGCTGGACCAAAAATCCGGAAGATGCGCCGAACGAGGCCGAGTTCATCACCATCGGCTACGAGAAAGGCGATCCGGCGTCGATCAACGGCGAGAAGCTGACGCCGTACCAGCTGCTCGACCGACTCAACCAGCTCGGCGGCAAGCACGGCATCGGCCGTCTCGACATGGTGGAAAACCGCTACGTCGGCATGAAGTCGCGCGGCTGCTACGAAACCCCGGGCGGCAGCATCATGCTCAAGGCGCACCGCGCCATCGAGAGCCTGTGCCTGGATCGCGAAGAGGCGCATCTGAAGGACGAGATTATGCCGCGCTACGCCAGCCTGGTTTACAACGGCTACTGGTGGAGCCCGGAGCGGCGCATGCTGCAGGCCCTGATCGACGACAGCCAGCACCGCGTCAACGGCGAGGTGCGGCTCAAGCTGTACAAGGGCAGCATCTACAACGCCGGCCGCCGCTCGCCGGATTCGCTGTTCGACGCGCGCCTGAGCACGTTCGAGGACGATCGCGGCGCCTACAACCAGAAGGATGCGGAGGGCTTCATTCGCCTCAATGGCCTGCGCTTGCGCACCGGGGCCAAGCGCGACAAGCGCTAGGTGTTCCGTAGGTTGGGGTTCGCTGCGCTCACCCCAACCGGCTGTTTACGTGATCCACTCCACAGTGGACGCGGCGTTGCGCGGTTGGCGGCGCCGGATTGAGAGGCGTATCGCGGTTTGTCCGCTGCGACTGTTGTCTGATAGCCCCACGGATTGGCCCGGCATGCGGGCCGGCGGTGGGGGAAGCGATGAAGCACCAGAATCGGATCGAAGCCAGTCTTGCCGCGGCGCAGGACGATATCTCCAGGATCTTCCAGGGCTATGAAGTGCCGGAGGAATACCGCAACCGCCTGACCGCCTATATCCAGTGCTGGTATCTGGATCAGGGCAATTGCAGCGGGCAGATCTGCGCACTGCGCAGTCCCGCCGAGGCGCCTGGCGGAGTTTCCCGCTCGTCCTGAAGATCGGCCGGCAGGCGGCGGCTGCCGCATGCAGATCCGGTCTTGCCGGTTCAGCCGGAAGGCGGAGTCTTCGGCTTGCCGCCGAACAGCTTGCGGAAGAAGCCGGCCACGGCCACCAGGCCGATGATGATGAATTTCTTGGCGGCGAGCAGCAGCAGGCCCAGCTTGGCGAACAGGCCGGCCTTGGCGGCGATGCCGCCGGCGACCAGGGCGGCGAGTCCGTAGGCCGCCACCTTGTCGGTGCTGGCATTGAAGTCGGTATAGCGGTTGCCGCCGGTGAAATTGGTGAAGGCCAGCACCTTGGGCAGCTGTTCCTTGATGGTCGGCAGATCGCGCATCGCCGCCACCGCATTCAGTTCCAGCACGCCCTGGCGGCCGAGCACGCGGATGCTGTAATTCAGCGTGTTGACCTCGGCGTCATCGGCCTTCAGTTCCTTCGCCCAGATCATCTTGTGAGTCTGCGCGTCGTAGCTGGGCGGCTCGGCCCAGCCGAGCAGGTGCAGGCCGGCGTAACCTTGCTTCTTGCGCACCTCGTTTTCCGCCACGTCTTCTTTCTGCATTTTTTGCAGCAGTTCGGTGTAGTCGATCTTGGCGGCGTCAGCGTCCGAAACATGGCCGTCGTCGTTGTAGGTGACGACCACGCCCCAGCCATCGCGCCCCAGCGGGCTCACCGCCTGCGGCATGATCATGCCCAGGGTCTTGATGCCGGGCGGGTTGCCCCAGCCCTGGCTGAGCAGGCGATCGGCGTCGGCCGGCGAGAGGTAGTAGAAATCATCGCTGAGCTGCAGCGTGGCGATATCCTTGGGCAGCTTGATGGTGCCGTGCTGCGGCTTCAGCGAGGCCAGCAACTGCTCGGCCTTCTGCTGTTGCTGGCTGGCGTCCGGCACGGCGGGAGCAGGGACCGGATCGGCGTAAACATGCGGCGCGCACAAAAGCAACGCCGCCAGCAGCAGGCGCGGAAATTTCATCGACGGCCCCTAATTCCTTGCAATAAAAATGACAGGCAGCATAGCCGCAGCGGCCTTATCATCGCCATCGGAACCCAGCGACTTTGTGAAGTCCGTCACCATTGCGGCGGGCGGAGATAAAATTGGCCCACCAGGACGCCCCCGCTCCCGAGGACATGATGACCCATACCGACGACTTGCAGCCCCGCTACATCCGCGCCAATGGCATGGAGTTCGCCTACCTCGAGTCGGGTGGCGGCGAGCCGGCGGAGGGGGCGGCGAGCCAGCGTCCGCTGGTGCTGTGCCTGCACGGCTTCCCCGACACCGCCTGGAGCATGGCCGGCCTGGTGCGCAAGCTGTCCGCCGCCGGCTTCCGCGCGGTGGCCCCGTTCATGCGCGGCTACCCGCCGGGCGCGCTGCCCGAGGACCGCGACTATTCCGGCCTGGCTCTGGGCCGCGATGTCATCGCCCTGGCCGAGCACTTCGGCGCGCAGGATGCGATGGTGGTGGGCCACGACTGGGGCGCGCTGGCCGCCTACAGCGCCGCCGCGCTGCGGCCGGACCGCATCAAGCGCATCGTCACCGCAGCGGTGCCGCATCCGCGGCGCTTCCTGCTGCGGCCCTCGCGCGAGCAGCTGCGCGCCTCGCACTACATGTTCAAGTTCCAGCTGCCGGGCTGGCCGGAGCGGCGCATCCGTGAAAACGATTTCGCCTGGCTGCGCGACCTGGCGCGCAGCTGGTCGCCGGGCTGGGAGCCGACCGAGGAATACTTCGGCCCGGTCAAGGCGGCGTTCTCCGATGTGCAGCGGCTGAAGGCGGCGCTGGGCTATTACCGCGCCCTGCCGCTGTCGCTGCTGCAGCGCGAGGCCTGGCAGTTCCTGCTCAAGCCGATCTATGTGCCGGCGCGGGTCATCTACGGCGAGAACGATGCCTGCATCCTGCCTTCCAGCTTCCTCGATCAGGAGCACCTGTTCGGCGACAAGTACGAGCTGGTCGGCATTCCCAAGGCGGGGCATTTCATGCACCTGGAAGCGGCGGACGAGTTCGCCGAGCGGGTCATCGAGTTTCTCAAGGCCGCCTGAACGCGGATCTTAGTGTTCCCGGGGCGAATGGATGAACAGGCGGCCGCCCTTGAAGTCCATGGTGTCGAGGCTGGGCAGCGGGTTGTCCCGCACCACGGCGGCGGCGGCGATGGTGGCGGCGATATTGCGCTTGGCCAGAGCGCCGGCTTCCTTGCGCGGCGGATCGGCGCCGAAGGCAAAGGCCACTCCGGCCTGATGCTGGGACGGCCGGATCACCAGGGTGGCGTGATCCATCCATGGCGAGTGGTCGGTGGCGCAGGCGGCGAGCAAACAGCTGAAGCTGAGCGCGGCGATGGTGGCGCCGTACACGGCACTCTGCAACAGACTTTTGCCTGTCGTCTGCACCGCAGACCTCCTATGCGGACTACGACGCTTTCACTGTAGACCTGTGCGTTGCGCAATAAGTGCCCGGTCATCCGTGAAATATGGCCGCCGATCATGCAGCTGGCTCAGTTCTCATGTTGCGGCGCGTCAACCTGGCCGTGGCGATCGATCTGGTGGACTCTTGGCTACACCGTCTTTCTGCCGCGCGGCGCGGCTTGCGCCAGCTCGGGGAATGCTTCCGCCATGCCCAGCACCTCGCCGCAACCGGCGCTGTCGTAACCCGGCAGGGCGTTCACCGCGCGCTGGAATTCGCGGCTGCGCAGGATGTCGAGGATGCGCCGCATCATCGGCGCGTCGAGCAGCTTGGCGTTGCAGATAAAGAAGTAGCGCTCCCGCGCCACCGGCAGGAAATCCAGTTCGAAGCGCCGCGCCGCCGGTTCCACGCCGAGGCCGGCGTCGGCCATGCCGCTGGCGACGTAGGCGGCCACCGCGGCGTGGGTGAATTCGCAGTTGTCGTAGCCCTGGATGGCGCGACCGTCGAGCTGCTCCCGCTGCAGCAGCAGGTCCAGCAGCAGGCGGGTGCCGGAGCCTTCGTGGCGATTGACGTAGCTGACGCCGGGGCGGGCCAGGTCGGCGACGCCACCGATGTTCTTCGGGTTGTGCGGCGCCACCATCAGGCCCTGGCGCCGCGTGGCCAGGTGCACCAGGCGCTGCTTGTCCGGGCGCAGCATCTGCAGGTAGTGCTGCAAGGCCAGCGGCTGCAGCTCGCCCAGGGGTACGTGGAACCCGGCCAGGTCGCAGCTGCCGCTATTGAGCGAGCCCAGGGCTTCCTGCACGTTGCGGTATTTCAGGTCGATCGGCACCTGCTCGTGCTGCAGCGACTGGCGCAGCGTCTGCACCGCGAAGCCGTGGCTGGCGTGGAGGCGCAGGATGCTCTGCGCGTGCGACAGCGCCCGCTCCACCTCCACTTCCAGCTCCGAGGCCAGGCTGTCGAGCAGCGGCGACAGGCGCGCGGCGATGCGCTTGTCGGCCCATACCAGCTTCTCGCCCAGCGGGGTGAGCTGCGCGCCGCGGCCGCGCACCATTTTCACCAGCGGCACGCCAAAGGCCTGCTGGCCTTCCTGCAGCAGGCCCCAGGCATAGCGGTAGGACAGGCCCATCTGCGCCGAGGCTGCGCTCAGGGTATGGGTTTCGTGCACCTTGGCCAGCAGGCTGACCAGGTGCGGCATCAGCTGGCGGCCGTCGTCCCGCTCGAGTTGCCACTGCGGCTTGATCGACATCTTGAGCATGCTTCCGATCCTTTTTTACCGTTTCGGCAAATAGGCTTAAAAAAGCCTATTTAATTGGAACGCCTATTCATATTTATAGCAAGCAATATTGATGCTAGCTTCACTCGCAGTCCAATCGAGCAGGCAGGCGCAATATGTTCTATTGGGCATATATAAATAAACCGAGGAGAGCACACCATGTCGAGTATCGGAGGCGCGATTCCGGAGCCCGCCCTGGGCCGGAGCGCGGGAATTCTGGACAAGGAAAGAACCGTCGCCGGTCCGGGCTTCAACCGCTGGCTGGTGCCGCCGGCGGCACTGGCCATCCACCTGTGCATCGGCATGGCTTACGGCTTTTCGGTGTTCTGGCTGCCGATGTCCAAGTTGCTGGCCAGTCCTGACGCATCCTGTCCCAAGTCCGGCGGCTGGAGCGCCGACCTGTTCACCACCAGCTGCAACTGGTCGGTGGCTTCGGAGACCTTCACCTTCACCCTATTCATCGTCGTGCTGGGTCTGGCCGCGGCCCTGTGGGGCGGCTGGCTGGAGCGGGCGGGACCGCGCAAGGCCGGCGTGGTGGCGGCCTTGTGCTGGAGCGGCGGGCTGGTGCTTGGCGCGCTCGGCGTGTACCAGCACCAGCTGTGGATCCTCTGGCTCGGCACTGGCGTACTCGGCGGTATCGGACTGGGGCTGGGCTACATCTCGCCGGTGTCGACGCTGATCAAGTGGTTCCCGGACCGGCGCGGCATGGCCACCGGCTTCGCCATCATGGGCTTCGGCGGCGGCGCCATGATCGGCGCGCCGCTGGCGGCAATGCTGATGAAGCATTTCGCCGGCGACGGCGGCAATGGCGTGTGGCAGACCTATCTGGTGCTGGCGGCGGTGTATTTCGTCTTCATGCTCGGCGGCGCCTTCGGCTACCGCGTGCCGCCCAACGGCTGGAAGCCGGCCGGCTGGAATCCGCCGGAGAGCAGCGGCCAGGCCATGATCACGCGCCGCCATGTGCATCTGAGCAAGGCCTGGAAGACGCCGCAGTTCTGGGCGATCTGGGGTGTGCTGTGCCTCAATGTCAGCGCCGGCATCGGGGTGCTGGCGATGGCCTCGCCGATGTTCCAGGAAGTGTTCGGCGGCAGGCTGCTGGGAGTCGATACCGCGGCTGGCGGCCTCACGCCGGAGCAGAAGGGCGCCATCGCGGCGATCGCCGCAGGGCTGGTAGGCCTGCTCAGCTTGTTCAACAGCCTCGGCCGCCTGTTCTGGGCCTCGCTGTCCGACCGGCTCGGACGCAAGAACACTTATTACATATTTTTCCTGCTCGGCATCGTGCTGTATTGCCTGCTGCCGACCTTCGGCCATCTTGGCGCGGTGCTGCTGTTTGTCGCCACCGCCTGCGTCATCCTGTCCATGTACGGCGGCGGCTTCGCCACCGTG